>JAHELW010000047.1 GCA_024643985.1 Myxococcales bacterium
GGGGGTGGGTGGGTGGTGTAACTAAACCAAACCAGGCCCCCAATTCAGCAACCACCCCCACCTCATCCGGGTTTTCGCGGTGTGGGTCGTAAGTGGCTGAAAAGAGGGGGGTTGCGAGGGGGGAGAATGTCCCCTAGGTCAGCGGCGGGGGGGCTGTCGGTTTAGGACCTTGAGCACCGCCTGTAGGTCTTCCCAGACCGGCTTCTTGAACTGTGGGCTTCGGAGGAGGAATGCGGGGTGGTACGTGGGCATGACCGGGATCCCGCGCCACTCTCCCCAAATGCCGCGCCATCGGCCGGCGGGTGGGGCCACCTGGAGGTTTTCGGCGGCGCAGCGTCCGAGAGCCACGATCGCTTTCGGGCGGACCAGCTCGAGCTGCGGGATGAGAAAACGCGAGCAGGCCTGCGCTTCGGTCGGGAGCGGAGTTCGGTTTTCAGGAGGCCGACACTTCACCACGTTGCAGATGTAGACGCCTTCCCGGTCGTATCCCATCGCCGCGACCATGCGGTCGAGCAGCTCGCCCGCGCGGCCGACGAACGGAAGCCCCTGCTGATCCTCGTGGTAGCCCGGGCCTTCGCCCACGAACACCAAGTCGGTCTCCGGATTGCCGCGCGCGAACACGCTCTGGGTGCGCTCACGATGGAGCTCGCATCCCGTGCACGCGGCGGCCTCGTCGCTTAAGACGGCGAGCCGCGCGCGAATATCGCCGGCATCTTCGCCCACGTCGAGCTGCGGCGGCGGGGCGTCTGACGCTGGAAATCCGTTGCCCCCGAGCGTTTCCTCCCATTTCAAGAGCTCCTGCGCGCTTGCAACCACCGAGGCGAGCTCGTTTTCCGTGTCTCCTGCCACTCGGGGCGAGTATAGGCGCCTTTCGTTGACTTGCCCGTCGCCGTCTCGCTACCCTCGTAATCCAGGGGGGTTGGGCGAAGGGCGATGTCACGAGCGCGAGTGCTGGCGATTGGGGACACGCACGTGGGGATGAAGCGTACCCACAACGAGGATACGTTCATGCTCGCCGACGAGGACAACCTCTACGTCGTTGCGGACGGCATGGGAGGCCACGCGTCGGGTGAGGTGGCCAGCAAGATGGCGGTCGAGACCCTCCGTGAGTTTTTTCGCGCGACCGCCGCCGACCCCGAGGCAACGTGGCCGTACAAGATGGACAAGGCGCGCGGCTACGAAGAGAACCGCCTGATCACCGGCATCAAGCTCGCAAACCTCCGCATTCACGAGGCTGCGCAGAGAAATCCTCAGATGCACAGCATGGGGACGACCGTCGCGGGCATTCTCGTCGTCGAGGACGGCGTCCTCATCGGCCACGTCGGCGACAGCCGCGTGTACCGAATCCGAGACGGAAAGATGGCGCAGCTCACGAGCGACCACTCGCTGCTCAACGACTACATCAAGATGAAGCGGCTTTCCGACGACGAGATCGAAAACTTCCCGTTGAAGAACGTGATCGTTCGCGCGCTCGGCATGAAGGCAACCGTCAAGGTCGACACGGTTCTCGACCGTCCCGAGATCGGCGACATCTACGTCCTTTGCAGCGACGGCCTCTGCGGCCCGGTGACCGACGCCGAGATCCAGCGCATCGTGACGACGCAGCCCGATCTGCAGACCGCGGCCAATCGACTGATCGAAAGCGCCAACGAGTCGGGCGGCCCCGACAACATCACCGTCGTGCTCGCCAAGGTCATGGGCCTGGTCTGAGCGCGCCTGTCGGACCGAGCCGGCTCCGCCGATTTTGTTATTGGTTGACCTCGACGGGGAAATCGTGTGAGTGTCGCGCCCACACTGACCAGGTGTCCAAGCCTGGACGCAGAAGGAGAGGCGCAATGCAAGTCGCGCGACGTCGATTGATTCACCCGCTTGCCGTGTTGCTGTTCGTGGTTGCGTTGAGCGCCGCGACCCCGGAGCCCGCATACGCGGGAGCGGGCGACTTCACGTACTCGACGGGGACCGGTACGCCACAGAGCTGGTCCGGCTTCGGCGACTCGATCATGGCCGGCTACTGCGGATTGTTCTGCTCGATCAAATCGTATGCGTCGTACTACGCGGACGCCGCGGCCGCGGAAAACGACTGGGCCGTGGATCTCCAGGGGCGTCCACAATCGGGTGAGACGACCATCCAAATCTACGGGGAGATGAACAACCACATCAACGAGCTTCGTAGTGCTGACCTCGTTCTGTGGTCGGCTGGTGGCAACGACTTTCTGAATGCGCGCGACGACTACAAAGCCACCTGTGATCAGGCTGCCCTGAACCAGGCTTTGCTCGACTGGCGCGCGGATTGGGACCTCATCATCTCTCTCGTCTCCGCAGAAGCCGCTCAGGATGCGATGATTCGCACGATGAACATCTACTACCCCGACCCCGACAGAGACCGCGCCAGTTTCTGCGGCGCGGTGTCGGACTTCGAAGTGTTCTATCCGCTGCTCCTCGACGCCGGCAGCTACATGTGCACGACGGCAGCGATGGCTGGATTTCAATGCGCTGACTCGATCTCGGCCATGAACTGCGACGAGATCGACGCGAGCCATTCCATCGATCCGAGCTGCCTCGATCCCAGCGGGACCAGCTTCCGTGACCCTCTTTCCGTGATCAAGTACGTCGATGGCGTAGCGACCTCTTGGCCGTCGGCAAGTAACTCCGGCATGATTCAGAGCGATCGGACACATCCTGGCGCGGTCGGTCAGCAGTACATCGCCGATGCCCACCATGCCCTCGGTTACGCAGACGCCCCCGGCTCCTCCATTTGTGGTGACGCCGTGTGCGACGCGGATGAAACGCCTCTGAGCTGCCCGGCCGACTGTCCTGACGTTTGCGGCGATGCTCTGTGCACGGGCAGTGAAGACCCAGCGACCTGCAATGCCGATTGTCCGGATGTTTGCGGTGACGCCCTTTGCACCGGTTCGGAGGCTACGACCAACTGTCCTGACGACTGCGGATCCGCGTGTGGGGACGGCGTCTGCAATGGCAGCGAGACCGAACAGAGCTGCCCGGACGACTGTGCGGTGGCTTGCGTTGCCGATGGGGACGGCCTCGGATGCAACTCGAGCACACCTTGCTGCTCCGGCGTCGGCAACTGTACCGGAGGAAAGCCGTCGAATCGTGTATGCGCACCGACAGCTTCAGTATGCGGCGATGGCGTCGTCGAGGGCGGTGAAGAATGCGAGGCAGGCGTACCGCTCGGAGATACTTGTGAGACCCTCGGCTTCACGAGTGGAACCTTGGCATGTGACGACCCGACCTGCTCCTACGACACGAGCGGTTGTGTAGGGGGCACCTGCGCCGGCAACAAGGAAGCGTGCACCGTCAACGCGGACTGCTGCTCGAACAACTGCAAAAACGGCAGCTGTAAGGGCAACTAGCGAGTTACTCCCATCGCTGCCTACGGTCTCACCGCACTCAGCGGCTTGCTGGTCGCGGCCTCGTGGCCGCCTTGGGACCTCCACTATCTGGTCTGGGTCGCCCTCGTTCCGTGGCTGGTGGCGATTTCGAATGACAAACGCATCCTCGGGGCGTTCTTGCAGGGGCTCTGGCTGAGCTTCGTCATCGGACTGTTCTCCGCGCATTGGGTCGCGCACGCGGCGCGGGAATTCCTCGAGCTGTCTCTGCCGGCGAGCATCGTCGTGCTCCTCGTGTTTGCCGCTACCTGCGCACAGCCACACCTTCTCCTGGCGGGGCCGGCCATCGCCTGGGGTGAAAAGCAGCTCCGGGGTAAACCACCGATTCATCGAACGTTTCTCCTGTGTCTTTGCCTGGCGCTGCTTTACACGGGGCTTGACGCGATCGTGCCCCGGCTGTTCGACGTCGGGCTCGGATATGCGCTCCACGGCGCGCCGCGACTTCGTCAGTTGGCGGACGTAGGCGGGGTTTCGCTTCTCACCTTCACGATAATCCTGGTGAACCTGGTTGCTTGGAGGGCTTGGGTGGCCCTGTGCTCGCGGCCCGTGCCCCGCAGCACAATCCTATCGTATCTCTTGCTCGTCGGGCTCGTGTGGGGCGGTGCCGCCTTGTACGGCGAGGCCCGCAATCGCGCGAACGCTGCAGCCATCGAACGGTCTGGCTCCAGCCTTCGAGTGGGTGTGGTGCAGGGCAACGTCGCCAACGACGTGCGGCTCGCTTGGGCGAGGGGCGACGACCGAGCCGCAGAGACGCAGCTCGCCGCCTACATGCTGCCAACCGAGGAACTCGCGCGGGAGACGCCTGCCCTCGATCTCATCGTGTGGCCCGAGGCGACTTTCCCCGGGGTCTTTCAGCAGCCGCGCTCGACGCTTCAGCGAGGCCGGGCGAACAAGCTCGACCGCCAGCTGATGCGACTGAATCGGCCCGTCGTCTTTGGCGCATACGACCTCGCAACGAAGGGCCAAGAGAGCATCCTCTACAACAGCCTGTTCGCCATCACGCCGAGATACGACAAGCCCGGTACGCGAGGGACGGTGCAGGCATACCGCAAGCACGAGTTGCTCGCGTTCGCCGAGACCATTCCCGGGATCTCGCAGAGCGACTGGTTCCGCCGACACCTCCCGAGCATGGGTTTCTTCGGCGCCGGACGAGGCCCGGGACGCTTCGAGATCACGATTCCGTCGCAGCAGAGGGTCTCGATCGGGCCGATCATCTGCAGCGAGTCCCTCTCCGCCTCGCACGTCATCGACACGGCCAGACGCAGCGCTCAAGTGCTGCTGAACGTCGGAAGCGATGGTTGGTTTGGGCAACTCGGCGAACCGCAATTCCACCTGGCCGTCGCGCGTCTCCGTAGCGTCGAGACCCGCCGGCCCCAGGTCCGCGCAGCGAATACGGGGATCTCTGCGCTGATTCTGCCGGGAGGAGAAATCGCCGCGCGCTCGGTCTTGGGCACCGCCACGACTTTGAGCGTCGCCGTTCCGTTGGTTTCGATCGAACCTAGTCTCATCATGCGATGGGGCGACTGGTTCGGCTGGGCATCCCTGGCAGCTGGAGCCGTACTCTTGCTCGTGATCCAGGTCGTGCGGGACGGCTCGTTTCGATGAATTTCTGAGCTCGGTCATCATGCAGTGGCAACTTCTCTTTCTTTCGGTCACCCCTCTCATCGCGTACATGGCGCTTTGGGCGCGTGGCCATCAGCGGCGCGGAATCGTCACGGCGATCGTCGTGGCAGCCCTGGAGCTCGGCTACAATTCGTTCCAGCTGAGCCTGTTGGAGCCGTTTTCGCTCCTCAGCCTCACGCTGTTTGCTCTCCTTGGAGCGTGGTCGCTCTCGAAACAGGACGATCGTTTTTTCAAGCTCCAGCCCGTGGCCTTCGAGCTCGGCGCTGCCGCTGCCCTCGTCTACTTCGATTTGATTCTCGACACGCCGCTCCTCGCGGTGATCGCGAAAGATCATCTTCGTCTCCACGACGCACTGGCGGCGTACCAGCGAGGCTATGCGACCGTGTACGCCACGACGCTCTCGAGAAGCCTTCCCTACGTGCTCGTGCTTCACGCAGCGCTCACCGCTCATGCTGCGTGGAGCCGATCCACGTGGCATTGGTTCAACATCCGTGTCTTCGGCTTCTACGCAATGGTCGCCGTCCTTTTCGTTGGAGAGCGCCTGCTCGGCGTGACGCCGTGACGCGAGCGGTCCGATGAGACGGCTCGCCAGATATGCGCCTAAGTCCGGCACTGTCTTTTCGACGGTGGTCATCGTGCTTGCAGTCCCCCCTTTCGAGTGGTCATGGCTTGTTTGGATCGGCCTAGTGCCTTGGTTCGTCAGCATTCGCCGCTGCCGGTCGTTCTCGGAAGCAGTCGTGCAGGGCATGTGGTTGAACGTCCTTCTCGGGCTCGGAGGTGCATTCTGGGTCGTCGAGGCCACACAGCGCTACCTCTCGGCGTCGCCATGGGTCGGTTTGCTGGCCCTGTTCGTACATTCGCTTCTGCATCAGCTTCAGCTCGTGGTGTTTGGCGCTCTCTACTGGAGGACCGTACGGGGTGCGCCGCCTGCCAGGCTGAACGCTTTGTTCGGGCTTGCGTTCCTCTACACGGGGCTCGACTGGCTCGTGCCAAAGCTTCTCGGCGATACCCTGGGCATGATCCTCTACTCCTACCCTTGGTTGCGACAATTGGCCGCATTCGGCGGCGCGCCGGTGCTGACGTTCGTCGTGCTGCTCGTGAATCTCGGCGCGTACGCCGGACTATCGAACGTGTGGACCGCGTCGCGATTCGGCGCGGGGCACCTTCGGCCGCTCATCCACTCTCTCCTCCGGCTACTGCTACCGCTCAGTGCCTTGCTCGCTTTGGGCGCCGTAGAAGACGCTCGCATCAACGACGCCCTGACGAGGCCTACGCGCACACTGCACGTCGCAATCGTCCAGGGAAGCGTGGCCGACGAGCTTCGGCAACGGTGGGCTCGGGGTGATGGGAGCGCGGCGCGAGAGAGCCTCGATGTTTACGTCCGTCGCACGAAAGAAGCTCTCGAATCGAGCGATCCGCTCGACCTCATCCTGTGGCCGGAGACGACCTATCCAGGCGTGTTCCGCAAGCCCGAAAGCGACTGGCAGCTTCAGCTCAACGTCGCCTTCGATCGTTTCATCGCAGCCGCCGGCGTGCCCATCGCCTTCGGCGCCTACGATCGAGAGGACCGGACGGACCGACGCGTCTTGCGCAACGCGCTCTATCTCGTTTCGCCGCAGCCCGGTCAGACCAGAGAGAAGCTCAGTCCCATGCAGGTCTATCACAAGTCCATCTTGTTTCCCGTTGGGGAGTACTTTCCATTCCTCGACGAGGCGACGGTGAGAAATTGGTTCCCCCACTCTGCTCATCTCGCGCCCGGAAGCGGCCCGAAGCTGTTGGAGCTCGTCGTTCCTTTCTCCGACCCTCTCCGTCTTGGGCCCTCGATCTGCTACGAGGACGTCTTTGCCAGTCATGCGACGTCGCTCGCGCGCTTGGGTGCGGAGCTGCTGATCAACATTTCCAACGATTCGTGGTTTGGTGACCACGGAGCCGCGCAGTGGCACCTGATGATGGCGACACTCCGCAGCGTCGAAACCCGTCTACCTCAAGTTCGTGCGACCAACTCCGGATACTCGGCGTTCATCCTACCCAATGGCGAGGTCCACGAGGTGTCCGAGTTTGGCACTGAGACGTTTCGCACTTTCGAGCTTCCCGTGACGGCTCCTGCGGCCACGCTTCGCGTGCGTTTCGGCGATTGGTTCGGGCCCTTGGCTCTCGCGCTTGGAGCAGTGTGGCTCATCGCGCGCCGCCGACAGGGAGCCGATGAACGGGAGTGAGCACAGCGTCACGGTCCGAACACTCGACGACCGTGCCAGGCCACACCACGCATCGATCGAGCTCGGCGTCCGGATCGATGCGGGCGCCCTCCCCGATCACGCTTCGGCGAATTCGCGGAGTCGGCTCGAAGCCATCCGGCAGGATGCAGTCCCCGCTGCGAGACACCCCGGGCCACGAGAACGAACCTGAGGCGAGCTCTAGATTCAAGCGGTGGTACTGCTCGATGGTTCCGAGATCCGCCCAAGGCGAGTCATCCACCACGGCCTGAACGTTTGCGCCCCGGTCGACCCAGCTCCGATAGGCGGATCGAATGACGCAGCCCGATCGGGGCATCGATTCGAACGCCTTCGCGGAGAGCACGTGTACGCCGGTGAACATGAGCTCCTCCGTCACCTCTCGATCGCGCGGCTCGCCGAGCAGCGTCGTCACGCGCGCGCGTGCGTCGATTCCAATCGCCCCGTGGCGGCGCGGGTCCGGCGTGGAGCGAAGTATCATCGTTGCAACCGCCCCGGCCGCAGCGTGAGCTTCTACGGCCGCGGCGAGATCGGGGGCGAAGAGCGTGTCCCCGTTGATGACGATGACCGCAGAGCGTGAGTCATCGAACAAAGCGTGCGCTTTTCGCAGTCCGCCGCCGGTGCCGAGCAGGGTCTCCTCGCGCGAAAAGCGGAGCTCAATCCCCTCTGGACGTGCCGCTTTTAGAACGCTTTCGACCATCTCGGGCTGCGGATGCGTGTTGGCCACGACGGTCCTCACGCCGCTCCGGGCGAGGTGCTCCATGGCGAAGGCGGCGAGTGGCCGGTTGGCGACCGGCACGATCGGCTTGGGCCGCAGCTCGGTCAAAGGCCGGAGGCGCGTTCCCAGCCCGGCTGCTAAGAGCATGGCCTGCACGGGGTCATGGTAGTCGCGGGCCGGCAATCCGACCAAGCATTCGGGCCGATTTAGGGCCTATACTGCGCAGGCACGAGGGGGAGATGAAGAAGATCCTGCTGACCGGGGTTGCTGGATTCATTGGGAGCCATACCGCGGCGAAGCTGCTCGGCCGCGGCGACGTCGTGGTCGGGGTCGACAACCTAAACGACTACTACGACCCTGCCCGCAAAGAGGCCAACGTCGCCGAAGTACGCGCGGCCGCCCCGGACCCCGACAAGCTCGTCTTTCACCGGGCCGACATACGCGACGAGGAGGCGATGGAGGCGCTCTTCGCGGAGCACGACTTCGACGCGGTCATTCACCTGGCCGCGATGGCCGGGGTGCGCGCCTCGATGGAGGACCCTCGTCTCTACTTCGACGTGAATCTGGGCGGCACGATGACTCTGCTGGAGGCGGCGCAGCGGCACGGACAGCCGCTTTTCGTTTTCGCGTCCACCTCCTCGGTGTACGGCAACACCAAGGTCATCCCGTTCGTCGAGTCGGATCGGGCAGACCGGCCGCTCGCACCCTACCCGGCGAGCAAGCGAGCCGCCGAGCTTCTCGGGCATTCCTATTTTCATCTGTACGGCCAGAACTTCACCGCGCTTCGCTTCTTCACCGTCTACGGTCCGCGGGGCCGCCCCGACATGATGGCGTACTTGGTGCTCGACAACATTTTTCGCGGCAAAGAGGTGCCTCTGTACAACGGCGGTCAGATGCATCGGGATTGGACCTACGTCGACGACATCGTCGCGGGGGTCGTGGCGGCCGCCGACAGGCCGCTCGGGTACGAGATCATCAATCTCGGACGCGGCCGCCCGACGCTGCTCGCTGATTTCGTGCGAATGATCGAGGAGCTCGCGGGACGGCGTTCCACGCTCATCGACAGGCCCATGCCCGCGGCCGACGTCGAGTACACCTACGCCAGCGTCGATCGGGCGAAGGAGCTGCTCGGCTACTCGCCCGAGGTTACGGTCGAACGAGGTGTTCGCACGTTTTGGGACTGGTATCGCCAGGCCGTGCTCGGAGGCGCGACCCAATGAGCCGGTTCAAGAATCGTACGTCGCAGTTCCTGATCGACGTTGCGGTGTTGATGCTCGCTTTCTGGCTCGCGATGCTGATTCGCTTCGACTGGGCCGTACCCTCGGTGATGCTGCGGAAGCTCCTGATCGTGCTTCCCTACGTCGTGCTGCTGCAGTACGCGTTCCTCTCGGCCTTTGGAATTACGCGCTTTTCGTGGCGCTTCATCAGCTTGCGTGACGTCGTTCGCATTTTTGCGGCGGTCGCATCTGCGTCGGCCGTGCTCGTGGCCTTCCGATTGCTGAGCCCTGCGCTCGTCGACCGCTTTCCTCTCTTTCGCTACGGGATCGTTCCGCTCGGCGTGCTCCTCGGCAATTTCGTGCTCGCGCTGTTGGGCCTGGCCGGTGTTCGCGCGCTTCGGCGGCTGATCGGTGAGCGCGCGGCATCCAAGCTGCATGGGCAGCGCGGGGAGGATCGGCACGAGCCGACGCTCCTCATCGGAGCCGGTCAAGGCGGGGTGCTCGTCGCTCAAGAGATACGGCGCCGCCCGGACCTCGGGATCCTTCCGGTTGCCTTCGTCGACGACGACCCGGTGAAGCAGGGCGCGGTCATTCACGGCATCAAGGTGATGGGCACGACCGCGGACCTCGAGCGGCTCGCGGAGCGATTCGGCGTTACCGAAGCTTTGATTACGATTTCGAGCGCGCCGGGTACGGCGATTCGACGCATCACGGAGCGCTGTTCGGAGGCAGGGCTGAAGGCAAAGATCGTCCCAGGCACCTATCAAATCGTCGGCGGGCGCGTGAACTTGGCCCGCATTCGGGACGTCGCCATCGAGGATCTCCTTCGAAGGGAGCAGGTCGAGCTCGACAGCGAGCTCGTCGCCGACGTCATCCGCGGACAGCCGGTCATGGTCACGGGTGCGGGTGGCAGCATCGGCTCGGAGCTCTGTCGGCAAGTCTCGGCGTATCGCCCGTCGCGCTTGGTGCTGGTCGAGCGCTCGGAAAACGCGCTTTTCGAGATCCACTCGGAGCTCAAGAACCGTTTCGACGATGTCGAGGTCGTCCCGCGCATCGCCGACGTCACCGACGTCCCGCGCATCACCGAGATATTTCGGGCGCAACGACCGATGATCGTATTTCACGCGGCGGCGCACAAGCACGTTCCGATGATGGAGTGGAACCCGGCCGAGGCCGTGAAGAACAACATCCTCGGGACGCGAATCGTCGCCGACCTCTCCGACGAGCTCGCCGTGGAACGCTTCGTCATGGTCTCGACCGACAAGGCCGTGAATCCCACGTCCGTCATGGGCGCCACGAAGCGGGCGGCGGAGCTCTACGTTCAGGCCCTCTCCAAAGCGAGCGCGACCCATTTCGCGACGGTTCGGTTTGGCAACGTGCTCGGCTCGGCGGGCAGCGTGATTCCGATCTTCCGCCGACAGATCCGCGACGGGGGGCCGGTCACCGTCACGCATCCCGACATGACGCGCTACTTCATGACCATCCCCGAGGCAGTGCAGCTCGTCACTCAGGCGGCCGCGCTGAGCCACGGCGGCGAAACGTTCATCCTCGACATGGGGCCTCCCGTTCGAATCCTCGACCTGGCGCACGACCTGATTCGCTTGAGCGGGCTCGAGCCGGAAAAGGACATCGAGATCCGCTTCACGGGCATGCGTCCCGGCGAAAAGCTCTTCGAGGAGCTCTCGATGACCAGCGAGGGACTCGAGCGCACTGCCCACCCGAAGATCTTCACCGGCTCGTACGCGTCGCCCCACTTGCCCGCGTTTCGAGCGCAGTTCGAATCAATCGGCTCCCTCTGCGAGGGCGGAGCGCCCGACGACATTCGCAGGAGCCTGGCCCGGCTGGTGCCCGAGTATGCCGACGCCGCTCCCGACAGCGAGCCTCCCGTTCGTTCGAGCCGTCTCAGAGAGTCGAAGCCGGTGGAGGCGCTGTGAAGGTTCTGGTGACGGGCGGCGCGGGCTTCATCGGCAGTCACGTCGCCGAGGCAGCCGTCGATGCGGGGCACCGGGTGATGGTCGTGGACGACCTCAGCACGGGCAGCACCGACAACGTGCCGCTCCAGGCCGATTTCCATCCCGTCGACATCCGAAACCGGGAGGCTCTGCGAGAGCTCGTCCTCCACTTCGAGCCGGACGCCATCAGCCACCACGCGGCGCAGGCAAGCGTTTCCCGGAGCGTGAGAGAGCCTCGGCTCGACGCCGACGTGAATGTGCTCGGATCCGTCAACGTTCTCGAGGTTGCCCTCGAGTGCGGAAGCCGTCTCATCTTCGCGTCGACCGGTGGCGCCCTGTACGGCGAGGTCGAGGAAGGCGAGGCCGCCGGGGAGGATCGCCCCCCGCAGCCGCTCAGCCCCTACGCGTGCAGCAAAGCGAGCTTCGAGCTCTACCTTCGCGCGTTCGGGGCGAGCTCCGGTCTCCGAGCCACCGTTCTTCGCTACGCCAACGTGTACGGACCTCGGCAAGACTCCCAGGGTGAATCCGGTGTCGTTGCGATCTTCCTCGATCGGCTCTTGCAAGGGGCCCCCATTCAGGTCAACGCGCGCGAGGACGTGGGCGATCCGGGTTGCGTTCGCGACTACGTCTACGTGCGGGATGCGGTGCGTGCGAACCTCGCGGCGTTCGACGGGGCGCTCGACGGGCGCACGGTCAACATCGCAACGGGCGTGGGTACGTCGACCCGCGCTTTGGCGGAGGAGCTGGTGAAGCTGGTCGACGAGCCGGCGATCGTCACCGACGGCCCGCACCGCGAAGGCGACCTCAAGCGCTCGGTCCTCGACCCTGCAGTCATGGTCTCGATCCTCGGGGAGCCGACGCCGCTCCGTCGAGGGCTCGTCGCGACGACCGAGTGGTTTCGTAGCCAGGTGGGAGCATCATGAGCGAACGCGTAGCAGTCGTGGGGTTGGGCTATGTCGGCCTACCGGTGGCCCTTTCGTTTGCCCGGAAGTTCGACGACACGGTGGGCTTCGACGTGTCCTCCTCTCGCATCGAGGCGCTTCGGGAGCATCACGATTGGACGGGCGAAGTCACCGAGGAAGACCTCCGCACCAGCGGTCTTCGGCTGACCAGCGATCCGAGCGAGCTTCGGGGCTGCACCTTCTTCATCGTCGCGGTGCCTACGCCGCTCGACTCGGATCGAAGGCCAGACCTCGGTCCTCTGCTCGCGGCCACGCGCACCGTGGGGAGCGCGCTCACGCCCGGCGCCGTCGTCGTCTACGAATCGACCGTCTACCCTGGTGTGACCGAGGAGCAGTGCGGCGCCCTACTGGCCGAGACCTCGGGTCTCGCCCAATCGCGAGATTTCAAATTGGGCTACTCGCCCGAGCGAATCAATCCCGGCGACAAGCAGCATACGTTCGAAAAGATCATCAAGGTGGTCTCCGGTGAGGACCCGGAGACGCTCGAGCGGGTCGCCCGCGCGTATGAAACGGTCGTCGATGCCGGGGTCCACCGGGCCCCGTCCATCAAGGTCGCCGAGGCGGCCAAGGTCATCGAAAACACCCAGCGCGACGTCAACATCGCTCTGATGAACGAGCTCGCTCTGATCTTCGACCGCATGGGGATCCGTACTCAGGACGTTCTCGAGGCGGCGGGCACGAAATGGAACTTCTTGCCTTTCACCCCGGGTCTCGTCGGCGGCCACTGCATCGGCGTCGACCCGTACTACCTCACGGCGAAGGCCGAGGCGCTCGGCTACCATCCCGAGGTGATTTTGGCGGGCCGCCGAATCAACGACGAGATGGGGCACTACGTGGCGGAGCGCACCGTCAAGCTGCTTCGAAGCCGAGACCATTCGATCAAGGGCGCTCGAATCGGCGTGCTCGGGCTGACGTTCAAAGAAGACGTTCCCGATCTCCGAAATAGCCGCGTCCCCGACATCAACAGAGAGCTCCGCGAGTACGGCATCGAGCCGATCGTGCACGATCCGCTCGCATCGCCCGAAGAGGCCCTCCAAGAGTACGGCATCGCGCTGCGGCCGTTCGATGCGCTGACCGACCTCGACGGCGTCATCCTCGCGGTCCCGCATCGGCAATACCTCGACGACCTTCACCGAATCGTCGACGGAGTGCGCCCGAGCGGCCTCGTCATCGACGTGAAGTCGCGGATGAACCCGGCAGAGCTGCGTGAGGACCTGCTCTACTGGAGCCTCTGACCACGCTAGAACAGGCGCTCGGGCACGTAGATGATGTCGCCAGCCGCGACCTCGATGTCATCGGCTTGCCCCTTCGTCACTTTGTCGAGCGGCACGCGATAGCGAATGGTTTCCTCGCCGATGCGGCGTGTGACCACGGTTCCGTCCCGATTCGCAAGTGAGGAAAAGCCGCCCGCCATGCTGATCGCCTGCACGACCGTCATGCCCGGCTCGAGCGGAAAAGTACCGGGGTTCGCCACGGCGCCAACCACGCTGACGCGCTTGGAAGCGTATTGCTCGACGTAGACGGAAACGTGGGGATCCCGAAGCAGGTTCTTCTGCTTGAGAAGCTGCTGCAAAACCTCTGCGACCGCCGGTGGCTCCAGGCCGTTCACGTCGACCGATCCCAGCAGCGGGAAGTCGATCGTGCCGTCGGGAGCGACCTGGTGGCTGCCGCTGAGTTCTTCTTCGCCGTAGACACGCACCGCGAATACGTCGCCCGGGCCGAGCGTGGTGTCATCGGTGGCGGGCGGCGGAACCTCGGTGGCCTGCACGGTCCGCTTCGCGCATCCGGCGGCGCTGAGCGCCATGGCAAGGGTCGTGAGAATCAGTAGAACACGCGAATACCAAGCCATGCGTCGAACCTTTGGTAGCCGGCAGCGGGTTCGATGAGCGGTTGAGTGCCCACGTACTCGAAGTCGGTGAAGTCAGCCAGCCAGCCCATCTGGCCAAACAGCGCAAGCCAGGCCGTGAAGCGGTATTCGCCGAAGAGCCCGACGAACGCGCGCGTGTCCTTTCGGTTTGGCTGGTTGCCGAGGAACCCGCCGTCCGGGTCGAGCGCCAGGCCGGACCTGTCGAACGAGACCCACCCCTTGAGGCCGAGCTGGAGGGCGCCGGACAGCACGAACCCGAGGTCGAGATACAGTCGGTTGGCCTCGGTGTAGTTGCCGATGAACGAGGGGCGGAAGTCGCGGTCGTACCCGCCGACCAGCTCGATGGCCGGGCGAGGCCTCCAGCGCGCTTCGACCCGCGCGATTACGCCGTCGAAGTCGCTCGCCAGGCTGTAGAAGCCTGCGGTGTAGCCGAGCATCACGGTGAGGGAGAGGCGGTCGGTCAGAGCGCCGTTGTACCCGATCGAGGTCTTCACGCGGTTGTTGTCGGAGAGCAGTGTCGGCGAGGCGGCGACCTCATCGCCATCGAAGCTCTGATTGATGTATTGGACGTCCCAAATCAGTGCCGATGTCGGAAAGAACGACCAGCTCAACGACGCCGGGACGCGATGAGTCAGGTTGTTGCCGTACTGAAAGACGGCGGAGTCGAAGAACTCGATCATGTTGGTGTAGCCGATCCGGCCTTCGAGAACCTGGCTCTTGCTGCGTCCGACTAGATCGAGCGACGCGGTGTTGATGTTGCGGCCGTAGCTGGTCGTGGTCCCCTCCGGCGTATTGGGATTCGTGAAAGGCCGGATGGTGCGCTTGAAGACGTCTCGCACCTGGAGCGAAAAGACCTGCGAAGGGTTGTAGCCGAAGTCGATGTGGGCGTCGGCGGCGGCGTTGGGCACGACCCGATCGTTGAAATAGTGGTAAAACGAAGTGCCGATGCCGCCGCGAAACGTGATTTTTTGCGGGTCCGCCTGGGCGGCATCGCCCTCGCGCTGCCGCTGCGGGGGTTCGGTTGCGACATCGAGGTACCCCGTGAGCCGCAAGATGAACGAGTCCTCCAGGTTCTCGCGCTGGAGAAACACGTTGGAATCGTAGCCGCCCTCCACGGACAAGCCGGGGTGCAGCACGATTCGACCTGCCTTGAAGCCGGGGCCTTCACGGGACGCGCGGTCCGCGGTAAAGCCCTGCGCGGCCGCGACCGCCGGCAGGCTCACCACGGCAAGCAAAGCCAGAGCGAGCTCTAACTTGCAGTTGCGCATGATCCCGTGCTCCCCCCGCGCATGACACCCCCATTCAGCTCGCTAATTCACTCCGCTGACAGGAGGAGGAATGTAGGGAATCGGCCAGTCTGGGACCACGGCGACCACCACAGGGCTTTCATCCGGCGCGAACAGGTTGACCTCGACTTTGTTCTGCGAGTCCCCCGTATCGAACAAGTCCTGCCCTACACACTGGTTGGCCGCTTGCGTGAGCATCTTGAACTTCTGTGACAGCACCCCGATGACCGTGCTCTCGTGGTTCGCGCGACCGGTATCGCCGTCGGCGATCGCTTCCTTCAACGCGGCTCGTCGGCGCTTCATGTTCTGAAGATTCGCGTTGCATTGACTGAGCTTGTCGTCGAGGCAGGTGGCGCGAATGATGTCCTTGTCGCGCTTCGCGCTCTTGAGCGCCTGCGCCTGCGCGCTGCAGCTCGCAGAGGCCGATTCGAGCGCCGAAGCCGCTGTCTGCGATTGCTTGGATGGCGACAGGGGCTTGGTCTGCGCCGCCTTGCCTACGGGATCGACCTTGATGACCTCGACCGTCGATGGCTGGTTTCCCTGTGCGAGGGCATATCCGAGAGCACTGCTCGCCACCAGCGCGGCGAGCAACGCCTGTCCCACGGTCCCCATCCGTCTAAACATCAACGATCCCCTTGACTTGCGGCGAGTATACGCCCGGCGGTTTCGGTGTCAATCATCTTCCCTACAGTTAAGCAGGAATAGTACGGTCAAGTCGAAGTTAATTTTGTGGCTGAAAAACAAAGGGATAACTGAACGTCACGCTGCCTCCGGACGGCCCGGGATTGAAGCGGAAACGGCCGATCGTGCGGGTCACACAGTCTGCGACGGCCGGGCTTCCCGTCGTATTCGTCGTGGCCTTCGCATTCGTCACGTTGCCGCGCTCTTGAATCGTGAAGGTGACCGTGACTTTGCCCGCGAGCGTCGGGTTCTTCCGAAGCTCCGATTCGTAGCAGCGCGTGATCGACTTCAGCCGCTGCTTGATCTGCCGCTGCACCGTGGCGGCATCGAACTCGCCACTGCCGCCGATGTCACCTCCGCGCTGGACGCCTACGTTGCCGCGAACCGCTCGCTCCTTGACGGCGACGCCCTCTTTGGCGGCTTTACCGGCGCCCTTGCTCTTCTTGAGCGAGCCGAGTCCGGCTTGCTGGCCGCTTCCTCCCCCGCTGCGCGTACGGAGCGCGCCCGCTTCGCTCTTCGTCGCGACTCCGACGCCCGAGGCCTGGGCCAACACGTCGGCTGCATTTCCGGTGACGGCGCCGCCCGATAGAACGTCACCCAGCGCGCCTCCGCCGTCGCCGAGCGCTCCGAGAAGCATCGCCTCGGCCTGTGCCGCTGCCTCCTGCGCGATACGCGCGCGGCCCTCGGCGGTAGCCGCGCCTTCACCGACGCCGGGGGCAGGCTCTCCGGCGGGCTTGCGGGGTCGCTTGTCGGGCGCCTTCGTCTTGGCGGTCTCTTCTTCTTCCGCCTCGCCTTCGCCTTCCTCGGGCTCCTCTTCGACGGCGGGCGGCTCGATGGGCGCTTCGAACACCAGGCGGGCCAGGCTCTCGGGAACCTCCTGGACGCCGCGGTCGATCTCCCAGTCCGCGTTCTCCATGTAGATGATGAAACCGAACAAGACCATGTAGGAGAAGATCACCCACGTGGTGAACGTCCAATCGATGTTCTTGATCAGCCCGCGTTGAACCGCGGCCGGAAGCTGTGGTTTCGGCGTGATCGGTGGCGCAGAGACGAACTCGAAGAAGACGGTGAAGTCTCCCATGCGAATGTTGCCCCGCGAGGTGTCGGCGAGCTTGATCTGGAAGTGAGTGCCCGCATCACGCGCAGCGCCGGTGTCGCGAAGGTGCTCGAGCTTCTGCACGCCGCCCGGCAGAGCGACCTTGCCGCTCATGTCCTTGGTGAAGTTCAGAATGTAGTCGTCGCCTACGAGCTGGAAGAGCTCGAAGCGAGCCTCCAGCTTGGCGGGCAGGGTTCCCGACTTGATGATCAGGTGGTTCTTCGCGGCGGTACCGACGGAGACGGTTTCGCGCCGTCGCACGATGCGCTCCTCGACGATTTTCTTGTCTCGAAACAGGCCGATGCGCAGCACCTTGGGCCCCGCTTGTTTAGGCGGAACGAGCTGCATCGCCATCGTCATGGCGCCAGGGCGCGTTCGCTGGCTCGGAGTCTGCGGTTGCGCCATCAGAACGGCTCCTTCTGCACGCTCTTCACCACTTCGCGGAGGAAACTCGTGCGGAGCTCGAGAACTTCATAGCCCAGATTGGAGCGGTTGAGGATGTAGAACGCGTTTGGTTTCTGCACGCGTCCCTCGATGACGATCTCTTCGAGCTGGATGACACGCGGTTGGCGCTTCTTGCGCTCTTGCGCCTCCGCGGAGGCCACGAGGGCTGCGACGGCGAGCAGTGCGATTGCAACGATTGCAGACCAGCGTCTCATGAGGTGCCCCCTTGGTCTCGCTCGAGGCGACGGCGTACGCGCTGAATCATACGGTCCAAGTCCCGAAGATACTCCTGGGACTGGTCATCTTTCGACAAACGTGCGCCCATTTCCGCCCTGTAGGTTTTGAATTCGTCGACCGCCTTCTGGTAGGCCGTCAGCTCGTCGAGGCCCGGGAAGCCTCCCCCGGCGGTGAGAAACAACAAACCGAGGCCGTAGTGGGCCTCCGGCAGGGTCGACTGGAGCGCGAGCGCCTGGCGGTACGCGGTCTGCGATGCAGTCCACTGCTGAAGAGCGCGGTAGGCGTCGCCGAGGTTGACGTGGACAGCGGGCAGAGTCGGAACCAGCTTGGCGGCCGTCTGAAAGTGGGCCAGCGCGCCCTGATAGTTTCCGCTCGCGAGCTGCTGGATTCCGAGCGCCATGCGCGCCTCGGCATAGTCCGGTCGGAGCTGCACCGCCCTCTGGTAAGCAGCCATGGCGTCTCGAAGCCGGCCCGGCTCGTCCTTCAGCCGCTCGCCGTCGAGGAAATGAAGCTCGGCGACCTCGGAGTCCACCTCGAGCGCTTGGTCGAGAATCGAGTCGGCGAGCTCCTCGCGACCCTGGGCGCTGCTGGCCTTGACCAGGGCGATCAGGGCAGGGACGAACCGCTCGTTGCACTTGAGCGCGCGCCTCGCTGCCATCCAGGCCTCATCGAACCGTCGCACCTCGACCAGCATCTCGGCGTAGAGCGCTTGCATCTCGAGGTTGCCACGGTGCGCCTTCGCGAGGGGCTCGACGAGGGCCACCGCCTGCTGCGCCTGCCGGCGGCGCACGTAAATCGTCGAGATGCCGCGCGCAGCCGGCTCGTAGTCGGGCAAGATACGAAGCGCGCGTCGATAGTAGTCGATGGCCGGGTCTTCATTTCCCTCGCGGTCGGCGAGAACCCCCAGGCTGTAGAGCGCCGGGTACGCGTTCCCATCGCGGTTCAAGGCGGACAGGAATCGTTCCTTCGCGCCCGCCGTGTCGCCGGCCGCGGCGGCCTTCACGCCATCCCTGGTCGCCTTCTGCGCCTTTGCGGACACCGGCGGCAGCGCGGGCCGCTCGCACTGCTGCGCGCGCGTGGCGCCCCAAGGGCTGGTCGGCGCGGAAGCCGTGTCGCCCGTCTCGGTGCCGGGGGCGTCCCCCGCCTCCATGCCCTCGGAGACTTCCCCTCCGGACGTGGTCTCGGAGCCGGCCGACTCCGTGGCCGACGTGCCCTTGCAGCCGTACGCCGCGAGCAGCAGCGCTCCAATCCACCATGTCTTCTCGATCCCCATACGTGTCACGGCCCCTCCCCGGTGATAGCAGGCGGTGCAATTCCAG
>JAHELW010000217.1 GCA_024643985.1 Myxococcales bacterium
GGCCTCCGGAATACGCAGCTTCGGCCACGAATAGCCCAGCCCCTCCACGATGGGGCGATACCAGAGAACCGGGTTCATCGGCTCGTCGTCGCTCACGAAGTACGCCTGCCCCCCGACGAGGTCCGGATCGTCGGTGAGCTTTTGGGCAACGAGGAAGTGCGCATCGACGACCGAATCGACGTGCACGTTGTCCGTCACAGACTCACCGCTTCCGATCATCGCCTTGAACTGCCCTGCCGCGAGATGCTCGAGAAAGTCCTGGACCACCATCGCCCCTTCGCCTGGGCCCCACACTCCGCCAGGCCGCACTGCGGCGGTGCGAAGGCCGTCTCTTCCGTGTGCCTCCAGCACGAGCTTTTCAGCGCGGCTCTTCGTCTGCGAGTACAAGTCCGGCAAGTCGTCTCCGCTCACGTATGGCGCGGTCTCGTCGGCACCGCGCACTGGCCGGTCGACCGCGACGGTGATCGAGCTCGTAAAGACGAGGCGGCGGACGCCCGCGGCCCGGCATGCGCGAATGACGCATTCCGTGCCGAGCACGTTCACGCCGTAGACGTGACGCCGAATGCTGGGGCGAGCGAGGGTCAACGTGTTGATGACGGCCGCCGTGTGGAAGACCGTATCCACTCCGTCGCACGCGGGACCGACGTCGCTCATTTGGCGGATGTCCCCGACGATGCCGTCGACTCGCGCATCCCCCTCGAAGGGGCTCAAATCGAGAGACCGAACCTCGCAGCCGAGCTCGAGGAGCCGCCGGACGAGATGCTTGCCAACGTAGCCGTTGCCTCCGGTCACCAGGCACACGGGACCGACGCCTTCTGGGGTCACGGGAAGCTCCATGAGGTCGCTGCGGAACTTGAACCGCCATGCTAGGTTGCGCAATCCAGATGAGCACCCTGACGCCCTTGGTAATCGACGATGCACGTGGCGCCGAGTGGGACGATGCCGCCGACGTGGTCGTGGTCGGCCTCGGCGCGGCGGGCGTAACCGCAGCCCTCGAAGCGCGAGAGCGCGGCGCCGAGGTGATTCTTCTCGACCGGTTCGAAGGCGGAGGCGCGACCGCGATCAGCGGTGGCGTGTACTACGCTGGGGGCGGCACCCACATCCAGCGTGAAGCCGGCGTCGAAGACGACGTCGACAACATGTTCCGCTATTTGTCGATGGAGGTGCAGGACGCGGTGTCCGGGGAGACGCTTCGGCATTTCTGCGAGACGAGCGCCGAGAACGTCAAATGGCTGACGGACCGAGGGGTCCCCTTCAAGGGCACCCTGTGTCCGTACAAGACTTCGTACCCCCCGAACGAGTACCACCTCTACTACTCGGGCAACGAGCCCTTTTCGCCCTACAGCGAGCATGCGAAGCCTGCGCCGCGCGGGCATCGGGCCGATGGTGGCGCGTTTCCGGGCGCCAACATCACGGAGCCTCTGCGCCAGTCAGCGCTTCGTGAAGGGGTCCGTATCCGACTCCAAACGAGGGTCGCACGGCTCATCGTCGACGGCGCGGGGCGGATCGTCGGTGCGGAAGCGCGGTTTTTTCCTTCCAAGCTTTGGAGAGAGCTTCACAAGCAGCTTCATCGCCTCGAGACCGCCATTGCCAAAGTTGCCCCTGCGCTCGCCATTCGACTTCGCGCGCTCTGTGAGCATATCGAGCACGAGCATTCGGCGACGCACCGCATTCGGTGTCGGCGCGGCCTAATCCTCGCCGCGGGCGGATTCATCTTCAATCGCGAGCTGGTGGCCGAGCATCTGCCGGAGTTTCTCCCAGGCCTGCCGCTCGGGACCCACGGCGACGACGGCTTTGGAATCCGCCTCGGCCAAGGCGTGGGCGGCAAGGTCGACCAGATGCATCGCGCGTCCGCCTGGCGCTTCCTCTACCCGCCTAATGCGTTCGCGCATGGCATGCTCGTCAACGGCAACGGGGAGCGTTTCGCGAACGAGCTCTGGTACGGTGCGAAAATCGGCGAGGCCATGGTCGAGCACAACCGCGGAGTCGCGACGCTGATCATCGACGACCACCTCAGAAACCTCGCGAAGGAGCAGTCGAAGCCGGGCCGGCTTCAATGGTTTCAGCGGGGCGCCGCGCTCATGAACCTCTACTTGAACTGCAAGAAGGCCGACGACGTAGCTGCCCTGGCCGAGCTGCTGGGCGTACCCTGCGAGAACCTTCAGAAGTCGCTCGACGAATACAACGCCTGCGCCGAGGGCAGGCGGGCAGATCGGTTCGACAAAGACACCGGAAGCATGCGCCCTCTCAGGCAGGGCCCGTTCTACGCAATCGACTGCTCACTCGGCTCGAAGCGGCACCTCTGTGCGGTGATGACGCTTGGCGGCCTGGCGGTGGACGAAAAGACCGGACAGGTGCTGAGCGAGAACGGTGGCGTCGTACCGGGCCTTTACGCCGCGGGCAGAAACGCAGTCGGAATCTGCTCGCGCCAGTACGTGAGCGGCCTCTCGATTGCCGATTGCGTCTACAGCGGCCTTCGCGCCGCCAGACACCTGACGCGAATTCAGCAGCCCGTGATGGAGAGCGTACCCGAGGTCGTCGTGTAAGTGACCTCGAGGATGCCGGTGGGCCCCGCCCCAAGCCGGGATTTCGGCGCCTGAGCGAGTGTCTGCGACCACGTCTAGACCGAAACCCTTCGATTTTCTATGCTCTGGGCTCGTTCGAGGAGGTGTCTCATGAGCACGGCAAAGGGATTCACGGTCAGCGTGGACGTCGTCGAAGAAGGCCACGTCACCGAGGCGCGAGCGCAGCTGACGATCGACGGCGAAGAGCTCGTCGGCACCGGCACGGCTCGGCGCAGCCCCGACGACCCGGATCGACCCGTCATCGGCGACGAGCTGGCCATTGCTCGTTCCCTGGTGATGCTGGCTCGCAGGCTCGGCGAAAAGGTCGACGAAGGGATCGCAGCGTACGAGGGCCACGAGGTGCACGTTCGAATCTAGACGCGCAGCACGGCTCGACAAATCGATTGCAGCCCTATGATGGAGCCGATAGGAGGGCTTCATGGCTAGTGTGCTCATCACAGGCGCGAACCGGGGCATCGGCCTCGAGCTCTGCAGGCAGCTCGCGGACCGCGGAGATCACGTCATCGCTCTGTGCCGCAAGGCAAGCCCGGAGCTAGAAGGGCTTGGCGTCCGGGTGATCGAAGAGGTCGACGTGACCGACGAGGCATCGCTCCGCGGCGCGTCGGAGGCACTCGGCGACGCCGAGGTCGACGTGTTGATCAACAACGCCGGCATCTTCACGAACGAGACGTTTCGCGACCTCGATTTCGACGAAATTCGCCGCAATTTCGAGGTCAACGCGCTGGGTGCGCTTCGCGCGACGCACGCCTTGCAGGGACATCTGCGCCGCGGCGCGAAGATCATCCTCATCACGAGCCGGATGGGGTCGATCGGCGACAACGGCTCTGGCGGCTACTACGGATACCGAATGGCGAAGGCCGCGCTCAACATGGCGGGAGTGAACCTGGCACACGACTTCCGCGGACGAGCAGCGGTTGCGATCCTTCATCCGGGCCTGGTCGCGACACGCATGACCGGGTTCAGCGGCGTCAGCCCCGAGGAATCGGCCGCGGGGTTGATCGAACGCATCGACGCGCTCACGCCGGAAGCCTCGGGCGGATTCTGGCACGCGAACGGCGAACGCCTTCCGTGGTGAAACCTACGCAACCCGGCCGGCTCGCTGTTGTCGTGCGAGTATAGATCCGTCAAGCTGCGCGAGTTGTGCCGATCGACTGGGAAAGCTTGCCGACGGAGGAGCTGCTCGACGTGCGGATGTGCGACCTCGGGCTGACCGTCCGCGATACCTGGCTCGAGGACTGCGTCGAGCGCCTGCGGGAGGAGCTCGACGACGCAGGACTCCATCGCTTCAGACTGCACACCTGGTTGAGCGACGAATGGTGCTCCCCCGATCGGATTCCTGGCATCGGAATCCCCTTCTACTTGGCACACCCGCGCCTCATCCGTCTGGAGCGGCAGATGATGTTCGAGGTGGAGGGCGGCACCCGGGTGGAGTGCATGCGTCTCTTGCGGCACGAGGCGGGTCACGCCCTTCAGCACGCCTACAATCTACAGCGCCGCAAGCGCTGGCAGCGCGCGTTCGGGAGAGCATCGGAGCCCTACCCCGAGTTCTACCGGCCGAACCCGTCGAGTAAGGGGTTCGTCGAGCACCTCGACGGGTGGTATGCGCAAGCACACCCCGTCGAAGACTTCGCGGAAACGTTCGCGGTCTGGCTCGCGCCGCGCTCGAACTGGCGAAAGCAATACGGAAGCTCCGCTGCGTTCGGTAAGCTCGAGTACGTGAGCGAGCTGGTCGAAGAGCTGTCCGACAAGAAGCCGCAGGTGCGGTCGCGCGCTCGTCCGTATTCTCTTTCGCAGCTTCGCCACACTCTTCGTCGACACTACGAACGTCGACAGGAGCACTACAGCCCCGGCTTCAGCGACGAGTACGATCGCGATCTGCTCAAGATATTCAGCGACTCGCCGCGATACCGGAACAACGAGACCGCGGCCTCGTTTCTCCGCAGAAATCGGCGGCAAATCCGCGAACAGATTTCTGCTTTCACGGGGGAATATCAATTCACCGTCGACCAAGTGCTTCGTGATATCATCGGCCGGTGTCGTGAGCTGCGATTGCGGCTCACGAAGGGGGAACGTCAGACCAAGCTCGACTTCGCCATCATGTTGACGGTGCACACGGTCCACCT
>JAHELW010000218.1 GCA_024643985.1 Myxococcales bacterium
CGTCGAGGGTCGGCGCCACTTGCATTCGCTCGCTGATCAGGCGCTGCCATCGAGGCGGGGGCACGAACCGATCGAAGTCACGGGCATACTGCGGCGCGAAGCGATCCCGCAGCGCGATGGCCTCCTCGCCGAGCAGGAGTCGAAGCTCGAAGATGACCGCGCGGGTCATGAGGGGCATCTCGCGGCCGATGTCGAGGAGAGCCGAAACCGCGCGATCGCGGAGATCTGGTTCGAGCGACCCGATTCTAGCGATCGATGCCACGGCCCGAAAGCGCACCCTCACCTCTTCGGCGTGCCGAAGGTCGATGGCGTGGCTGCCGCTACCCGACGTTTGCGGCTCGGGAAGCGGGAGCTCGAGCAGGGTCTGGAGCAGCGCGATGGCCCGCTCGTCTCCCAGCTCGCCCATCACGTAGACGAGCTGCCACTTTCGAAAGGTGCCCGTCTCGTCGAGGAGCTCTCCGCGCACGTGGTGTAGAGCTTCGCCGGCGTGGGCGCGCAGAAACGCGACGCTTGCTCGGTACTCGGCAGACCGGTCTCCGAAATCCAAGTAGCGGATCGCAGTCTCCACGTGGCGATCGACTAGGCTCGGCTCGCGCACCCAACTCTCCATGCTCGGCCGCGCGCTTTGCACGCTCAGCGCCAGCACGAAAACCAGCATGGAACCGAAGAACACCCTCTTCACGTCATGACCGTGGCACGCCGGGATTTGCGAGCAATACGTAATTGTTTCAATCGGAAACGGCGCAAAGATTGCGCGATCGATGCACGATCTACGTGCGGGTCAACTGTCTACTTTTACAGGGCCACGGCGCCTCTTTTTCTCGCTTTGGCGGCGCTTGTCCTCGAGCCGCCTTCGCCTCTGGGCCTTCGTCGGCTTCGTCGCGACGCGCCGCTTCGGTGCGACGAGTGCTTTCTTCACGAGGCGGCGGAGCGCAGCTCGCGCGCGTTCGAGATTCTGGCCTTGCGACCGCTCGGCCTGCGCGCTCACGAGAACGGCTCCGTCAGCGTCGAGGCGGCGACCGGCAAGCTTTCGGAGGCGCCGCTTTTGGGCAGCCGTGAGCGCGTCACTGCGTTCGAGGTCGAAGCGAAGCGTGACCTTCGTCGCGACCTTGTTGACGTTCTGACCCCCCGGCCCGGACGAACGCGTGGCGCGCCAGGAAAGATCTCGTGCCGGAATGGCGATCTCGCCGTCGATGTCGAGCCTCTTCATGCGGGGCCGTGCCTCAGTCCCGAGATACCTCGTACACGGACACCCCGCCAACGACGGTCTTCTCGATCTCGATCGATCGGATGTCGGCTTCGTCGCCGAGCGGATTCGCGGACAGGATGACGAGGTCGGCCTTCTTGCCAGGCTCGATCGAGCCGACGCTTTCATCGAGGCGGACCTGCCAAGCCGCGTCGTGCGTCATGGCACGCAGTGAACGCTCGATGGAGATGCGTTGGTCGACGCCGAGAGTCTGCCCGCTCGAGGTTTCCCGCGCGACCGGTGCCCACAGCTGAAGCATCGAATCGATCGGAACGACCGGTGTGTCCAGGTGGGTCGTGAAGCGGATACCGAGTGCTTCGGCGGACGCGGCTGGACTGATCCGGGCCGCGCGCTCCGGACCCAAGAACACGTCGCGATGCCGGTCCCCCCAGTAGTACACGTGGGCGCTGAAAAACGTCGGAGTCACGCCGAGTCGCTTCATCCGCTCGAGCTGATCGTGCCTCGCCATCTGGGCGTGCACGAGTATCGCCCGGGGGTCTTCGGATGCGCATTCTTCGAGCGCCGCCTCCCAAGCATCGAGAAAACGATCGATTGCCGCGTCGCCGTTGCCATGCACAGCGACCTGAGAGCCTCCGCAGTGAATGGTCTTGACCTGCCGGTTTAGGGTCGCGGCGTCGATGTTGGGATAGCCACGGTAGTCCGCTCCGTGCTCGCCGGGCTGGTAGTAGGGCTCGGCGAGAAACCCGGTGTAGCCTTGAATCGAGCCGTCGCCGACGAGCTTAACCGCACCGACGTGTACACGAGCGCCCGCGTCGGCGCCCAGGTCTTCGCCCGACTCGATCGCCTCGATACCGAGCTCGTCTTTCGGCCACACGACGACGCGAAGAGGAATCAGTCCGAGCTTGGAGCCGACGATCATGCCTCGAATCTGCTCGGCGGTCGCGAGGCCGTTCTGAACGGTCGTGAAGCCCTGTCGTGCATACGCATCGACCGCGGCCCGAACGACCGCGATTTGATCGAGTGGCGAAAACGCAAGCGCATCGAGCAGGAGCGGACGACCGGCCGTCTCGAGCAGGAGGCCCGTGGGCTCACCGGTTTTTGGGTCTTTCGCGATCTCGCCGCCAGGTGGGTTGGGTGTCTCGGAATCGATCCCGAAACGCTGGAGCGCCAGCGAGTTGACGACGACCATGTGCGCGGAGATGTGCATCGCCAGCACGGGCCGCTCGGTGCTCACGGCATCGAGGTCCTCTTTGCTGAGGTGACGCTTTTCGGCGAGAACCGTGTCGTCGTAACCGAAACCGAAGAGCCAGCCGCGCCCGGGCCGATCGGCATCGACCTCGGCAAGCGCGTCGATCGCGTCGGCGACTGTGTTCACGTCCCCGATGGGAGGGCTGTTGAGATCCGCGCCGACGGCGCCGAGCCCCGCACCCGGGAAGTGCCCGTGGGCTTCGATGAATCCGGGGACGACGGTGCGTCCGCGAAGGTCGATGACGACGTCGGCCTTCCCGGCCCAGGCCTCCACGTCGAGATCGCTGCCAACGGCCGCGATGCGGTCTCCTTCGATTGCAATGGCGGTGGCGATACGCCCGCGTTCATCCATCGTGAGGACGGTTCCGTTTCGCCAGACTTGAACGGCGGGCGGCTCGGGGTGAAGCCGCAGCCAGACGAGGCCTAGAACGAGAGCCGCAGCAATGACCAAAGCCACCAGGAAAAGGCCAATCCACCTCAGAGCGCGCACCGTGAGAGGTTCCTACGGAGGCTGCCGAGAGTCCAGTCCGCGCAGTCCCACTGAACGCAACCGCAGAAACGGCTTGCATCGGGACGGAGGGCGTCCCTATTCTCCGGACGCACTCACCGGAAAGAGGGGGTTTCGATGAAGAAAGCGACACTTGCGCTCCTGGTTGCGGCAATGGCCTCGACGGCTGCCTGCAAAAAGAAAGAGGCCGAGCCCGAGGCGCCGGCGCCGGCGCCCGCTGCCGAAGAGGCGCCCGCGCCCGCTCCCGAGCCGACGGAGGCGGCGCCAGCCGAGCCCGCCGGACCTGCGATCCCCGACGTCCCGCTCACCGGATCGGCCTCCGAGAACCTCGTGGCGGTCTTCGAGGCGGGCGTGAATGCGCTCAAGCAAGCCAAAGACGCCAAGGAGGGCGCCGCCGTGCTGACGGGAATGCTCGACAAATACGACGTAGCCGACCTCAGGGCGAAGTCGAAAGCGGCAAAGGCTGCCGGAGAGGGCGCATCGGACGAGGTCAAAGCGAAGTTCAAGGCGCTGAAAGCAGAGTACAACGAGGTGTCCACGAAGCTCGGGGCAAGCGATCCCGATGCGTTCGGCGAGGCCGCAAAGGCCTATGCCGCGGCTTGGGGTCTCAACTAGGAGTAAGACATGGCATCAGACGAAAACATCACAGCACTGCAAGAGGCGCTCGACATTTGCGGCTACAAGCCCGGCAAGCACGACGGCATGATGGGAAAGCGCACGCGCGGCGCGATTCGTGACTTTCAGAAAGACGCCAACATCGACGTCGACGGGGATGTCGGCCCGCAGACCCGCGGAGCGCTCGCTCAGAGACTCAGTGAGGTCGCCGTGCGGGCTCAACACCTCGCCGGCTTCTTTCAGGGCGGGGGCCAGAGCGTCGAAGACGAGCTCTGAGCCGAAGCCGCCGGCTCAGCAAAGCCGCGTCAAGAACGCACCGAGAGCCTCGAGCACGCTTATAGGAATTTCGTGGCCGCCCCGGAACGGGATCCACTCGTTTCGGAGCGACGCGCTTCGCATGGCGTCTCGAAGCTCTTCGGCAGCTCGAAATGAAAGAAGCGGATCCTGCTCCCCGTGGCTTTGAAGGACGGGGAGCCCGGTCCGCTTCGGCATTCCAGCTTTCCACACGGAAAGATTGACCGGGGTTCCCGAGAGCACGACCAGCCCGGCGAGTGCGACGTCTCTGGTGAAGGCCGCGTTGCATGCAGCCATCGACCCCTGCGAGAACCCTCCCACCACCAGCTTGTCGCTCGGCACGCGCAACGTGGCGGTCATCGCGTCGAGCATCTCGAGGACGGCATCCGTGGCCTCCTCCATGCCGGGGGGGATTTCATCGGCGTAGCTTCGTGGCCCACCCGCCATCGCCTGCTCCATGCGCTGTAGGTCGAGCATCCACCATGCGCGAGCGCCGGGCATCCCCGGAATCTCGCGGGGTGCCTCCGGGAAGGCGAACCGAACGTTTCTTGGAACATCGAGGACACGCCAGAGCCCGACGAGGTCCGTGCCCGGCGCGCCAAAACCATGCATCAACACGACGAGGGGTCCATCGCCGCCACCCTCGCGATCGTCTCCCCCCGTGAGACGCACGGTGATCTTCCCAAATCGCTCTTCTCTCATTGGCCCGACGATAGCGCGCTGGGGATCAAAACGCCGCGCAGCGACCGCCATACGCGGCTCGTAGGATGACTTCGGCCGGTTTTCCGCGCGGAGAAAAGCCGGCAGGACCCTCCTCGCCGGTTTCAGGGTCGGT
>JAHELW010000048.1 GCA_024643985.1 Myxococcales bacterium
GAGCAGGTCATGGCGAAGAGAGACTCTTCTCTTGCTCAGCATGCCCGCGACGCCCTTGTGGAGGAGCACGAAGCCCAGCACGTTGGTCAGCCAATATCCGAGTGCAAAGGCCGGTACGTACAACCGGTCGTCGATCAGCGAGAAGGGAACCGAGAACAGATACGCGAGCGGCACGTTCACCACCAAGTCGTTCCACCAGGACATGGGTGAAAGGAGCCATCCCAGCGCTGCCACGATTGCTGCGCCCGTTCGCCGACCCCACGTGGGCTTTGCGCCCGACTCGTCCGGTTCCACTTTAGCGACACACTCGCATGCCGCTCGTGCCACTTCCAGGGTATTCTCTCCGTCATGAATCAACGGGCATGGCTCGTTGCCTTTGCCGTCGTGTTCGTTGTAGCGGCGGCCGCTGCGAGCCAGGTGCGTTCCGAGAATCTCGCCGCGCTGATCGGTGTTCGGTTTCCAGATGTCGAGTGGGTCGACACTGCAGTGCTGGCCGAGTGGATGAACGCACCACCGTCCAAGGCTCCTCTGCTCCTCGATGTGAGAAGCGAAGAGGAGTTTGCCGTCAGTCATCTTCGAGGCGCCCTTCGCATCGAGCCGGGTCAGCAGAGCTTCGAGTCACTTTCCATCGACGAGAGTCGACAAGTCGTCGTCTACTGCTCCGTCGGCTATCGAAGTGCCGCCATCATCGACGCCCTCAGAGCGTCGGGCATTGCCGACGTCCGCAACTTGAGGGGCGGGATCTTCACATGGGCCAACGAAGGTCGCCCTTTGTTCCAAGGCGAAGCGCCGGCGTCGACCGTTCATCCCTACGGCGAGCTCTGGGGCGTCCTCCTTCGTGACGACGTACGCGAGCCGTCGCTCGGGGACTGAGCGGTTCCAAGGGTCGACTAGTTCAGCGAGCGACGCCGCACGTAGTGCCCGTTCTCGAACGTATCGAAGAACGCACCGAGAAGAGGGTGCTCGATCGGCGTGCCGTCGCCGTCCGGCTCGAGATTGCGCTCGGCGACGTAGGTCTCGTGCAATGCGCCTCCGACCAGCACTCGGTACCAGGGCGCATCCTTGGGCGGCCGGCTCCGCGCTACCTGGTCGTACCACTCGTCGCTCAGCGAGAACTCGAGGTCGATGTCGACGACGACCCCGCGGTAGTCGAAGAGCCTGTGATGGACGAGCTGACCGATCGTGAACTTGGGCGGGTTGGCCACGCCCTCATCTTACCGCCCGAGAAGCCCCGGGATCACTAGAAAAAATGGCACCGAAACCGACTCGATGGCGCCTGGATGACCCCTGGTTTACCCTGCCCGGACCCGTTGCCAAGGAAAGGCGTATGTACCGATCCATCCTCGTCGTCCTCGGGGCGCTTCTCGTCTCCGTCATCTCGGGCTCCGGAGCGTCCGCTCAGCCCTCATTCATTGCTTTCGAAACCGGCCCGGTAAGACCGCTAGCTCTCTCGGGAACGAAGCTGGTTGCCGTCAATACTCCCGACAACCAGCTCGAGACCTTCAACGTCGCTGCAAACGGCATCACGCGATCGGTGACCGTACCCGTCGGGCTCGAGCCGTGCGCCGTCGCGCTGCGTGCCGGTGGAACCGAAGCTTGGGTCGTGAATCACCTCTCGGACAGCGTCAGCGTCGTCGATCTCGCTTCAGGAGTCGTCACGCGGACCCTGCTCGTCGGTGACGAGCCCCGTGATATCGTCATCACCGACCCGGACGGCGTCGGGCCTTTGGGAGAGCGGGTATTCATCACGACCGCGCACCGCGGCCAGCATCGGACCCACTCCTCCATCAGCGGGGTTCCGGGCGCGGGAGACCCCGAGCTGACTACGCCCGGCGTCTCGCGCGCGGACGTTTGGGTCTTCGACGCCGACAATCCCGGAGCCGGCATCGGCGGCACGCCGCTGAAGATCGTCGAGCTCTTCGGCGACACCCCGCGCGCGCTCGCGGTGAGCGCCGACGGTACGTCGGTGTACGCGGCGATCTTTCATTCGGGCAACCAGACTGCGGTCGTCCACGCCGACACAGTCTGCGACGGCTGGTCGATCAACAACGAGTGCAACGGGGACAACATCACCTCGCCCAACGGCTTGAGCGGCGGCGATCTGCCGGGCGGCAACCCCGGCCCGCCTTTCAACTACAATTCAGACGTCGCGCCAGAGGTCGGCCTGATCGTCCAGTACGACAACCCGTCCGGTGAGTGGCGCGACGAGCTGGCGCGCAACTGGAGCAACGGCATTCGTTTCAACCTGCCCGACTATGACGTGTTTGAAATCAACGCCTCGACGCTCAACGAGGTCGACAACTTCGCGCATGTGGGGACCATCAACTTCAACATGGTCGCCAACCCGGTCAACGGGAATATCTACGTGTCCAACACCGACGCGCAAAACCTCACGCGCTTCGAAGGGCCGGGCAACTTTTTCGCGAGCACCGTGCAGGGCAACCTTCATCAGGCGCGCATCACCGTGCTCGACGGCTCGACCGTTTCGCCGGTGCACCTCAACTCGCACATCGACTACTCGATCCTGCCTGCGCCCGCCGGGACGAAAGACCACAGTCTCGCAACGCCCGTCGACATGGTGGTCCGCAGTGATGGCTCGACCCTCTACGTCGCTGCGTTCGGGTCGAGCAAGGTCGGCGTGATTCCGACCTCGGCGCTCGATAACGGGACGTTCGATCCGACCGTGGAGAGCGCGAGCTACATCCAAGTATCAGGCGGCGGGCCAGGCGGGCTTGCTCTCGACGAGGTCAACAACAACCTCTTCGTGCTGACGCGCTTCGACAACTCGATTTCGGTCGTCGACCTCGCCAGCAACACCGAGATCAACCACTTCCCGCTCCACAACCCGGAGCCCGTCTCGGTCACGGCCGGGCGCCCCGTTCTCTACGACGCTTCCCTTAGCTCGAGCAACGGAGAGGCGTCGTGCTCGAGCTGTCACGTGTTTGGCGACTTCGATAGCCTCGCGTGGGACCTCGGGAACCCGGACGGCGACGTGATCACGAACCTCATCCCAAACATCAACTTCGAGACTGTGTTCACGCAGTTTCCCGGGGACGAGTCGGGTCTGAACGGCTCGGGCGACGTGCGCGACCTCCATCCCATGAAGGGGCCGATGACCACCCAGACGCTGCGCGGCATGGATCGGGCTGGGGCGATGCACTGGCGGGGTGACCGGCTCGACGTCAACGCGTACATCGCGGAATTCGGCTCCATCCCACCGGGCATCAGCACCGAGCGTCTGTCTTTCAAGAATTTCATCGTCGCGTTCGAGGGCTTGCTGGGCAGCGCTGCCCTACCCACCGAGGCGACGATGGACGCCTTCGCCGATTTTGCACTGCAGGTCCGCCTTCCGCCGAACCCCGTACGCAATCTCGACAACGGTCTGACGGCCTCCCAACAGGCTGGCATGGACTTCTTCGATGGGAGCACCGGCCAACTCTCGGACGGCGTGAACCAGTTCGGCAACGGTTTCACCTGCGAGGGGTGCCACCGGCTCGCTCCCGACCAGGGCTTCTTCGGCACGGGGACCGATGCAAGCTTCGAGGCGGAGACGCAGATCTTCAAGATCCCGCACTTCCGGAATCTCTATCAGAAGGTGGGCATGTTTGGGATGCCCAGAGTGGACTTCATCCTGAATGGAAACCAGGATGGCGGTGACAACTTCAGCCACAGGGGGGACCAAGTCCGCGGGACCGGCTTCATCCACGACGGTTCGATCGATACGCTCTTCCGCTTCTTCCGGGCCGACGTATTCAACCAAGGCTTCCTCGGCGACCCGGGCGCCGGATTCAACGGGGGCAATTCCCAGCGGCGAGACGTCGAGGAGCTGATGCTTGCGTTCGATTCGGATCTCGCACCGATCGTCGGGCAGCAGGTGACGCTGGACGACACGAATCTTTCGGACGTCAGCAGTCGCATCGATCTCCTCGAGCAGAAAGCGGGCGCTTCGTTCACATCCGCGATCCTCGGCGGGCTCACCACCGAGTGCGATCTGGTTGCCAAGGGCCGTTGGAACAACCGGGTTCGCTCCGCGCTCTACGACCCCGGCACGGGGACGTACACGCTCGATTCGCAGGGGGATTCGGCCGTGACCTCCGGCGAGATGCGAACGATGGCACAGGCGCCAGGCCAAGCGACGACCTACACCTGCGTCCCACCGGGCTCTGGAGTCCGCATCGGGCTCGACCGCGACGGCGACGGAGTCTGGAACTACGACGAAGCGCTCTCCTCGACGCAGGCCTACAACCCCGGAAGCGTCCCCGGCGCCTGCAACGACGGGATCGACAACGACGGCGACGGCCAGATCGACATGGCGGACGCGGGCTGTGCCCACGCTTCGGCCAACATCGAAAACCCCGAGTGCAGCGACGGCTACGACAACGACGGGGACGGCCTGTCCGATTTGGCCGACCCACACTGCTCCGACCCGAGCTCGAATCGCGAGCTCGCCCCGGCCGGAGGCGACGATTGCCGCGTCGGTCCGGGGAACCCGGTGGACTCCGCCGTCTGGCTTGCCCTCATCGCGCTCGGCATTCTCGCGTCGAGCCGCCGCCGGCGCGCCTAACTAGAGCCGCGCTCTCGCCGCGGCGTCGAGCGCACGTTCGACCGACGCGGGACTGAACCCGATGATCACCTCGTCGCCGATCTTGATGGTGGGCACGCTTCTCCGAGGGTTCAGCAAGAGATAGTCGGCGCGGGCCTGCACGTTCTCGTCGACGTCCAGCTCTTGGAATGGGATTTGTTCCTTTTCGAAGTAGGCGCGGGCGCGCTTGCAGACGCCGCACCAGGCAGTCGAGTACATCACGACGGGCACTTTTCGCCGGGCCGCCGCGATCTCCCGTTCCGTCGGCTCTCCCTTTGGGCGTCGCGTGATTGGAGTCACGGGAGGCGCGCCGGATACGCTCGGGGGTGCCACCGGCTTCTGAAGCGCTCCCGGGTCCAGATTCTCGAAGGCGCGGATGCGCTCTTCGCGGGTCATCTCTACGTCCTCGAGGACGCTCCGAAAGGTGATGACTCGGGTCTCGGAGTGCACCGTCGACGACGCGGGTTTCTCCGGCAGCTTCTCCTCGGTTGGTTCCGCCGCAGGTTCGGGTGCGGGCTCCTCGGTGTTGGCCATTGCCGCAAGCTCGTCGAGCTTTTGGAGCAACGACTCGCATCCTGACAGCGTACAGACGAGCGTCACGGTCAAGATGAGCCGTGGAACGGGTATCGAACGAACGGACACGCTCATGGATCGCCTGTTGCCGTCGTAACCGTCGGCCCTCGCGAGCGCAAGAATTCGGGCTCGGCCACGGCGACGTGGTTCTCGTCGACTTCGACGACGGCTTCCTCTGCCGACACGCTCGATACGTCGACGTCGACCGAAGCGTCCACGATCTCCGACATTCTCGAATCGTCGCTCGTCGAAAGCACGTAGCCCTCGAAGCCGGCGTTCGCGATCGCGCCGCTCGCTTGGACGTTCAAGCTGTCGAGGCCCTCGCAGCACGTGTACGCCACCAGCTCGACCGCGGCCCCCATGACGTCTTCGACGTGGCTTCCAAGCGCGGAGCGAAAGGCACGGCCACCGCCGGTCGTTTGCATCGACCTCTCGTAAGCCGCTAGGGTGAGTCAGGGGTTTCGTTCCGAGAGGGGGGACGGATGTTCAGGAAGTCAGACACGCCAAGCAATCTTCGTTCACGGCTGGGCAAAGCGCTCAAGGCCGAACGACTCCACGAAGCGCTCGATCTCTACGAACAGATCGAGAAACGAGTTCCAAACGAGCCGCGGTGGCCGCATCGTCGCGGCGATCTTCTCCAACGCCTGGGGCGCAAAGCGGACGCCGTCGTCGCGTACGAGCGCTGCGTGGATCTATATGCCAGCCAAGGCTTCGTCGCCCGCGCCGCGGCGATGGCCAAGCTCATCCTCGCCATGGATCCCAGTAAAGGAGAGGCGGTGTTGGAGCGCGTCGACGCGAAGGCCGCGCGCCGACTCCACCGCGAAAACCGATCGGTCATCGTCACGGCGGACCAGGCATCAGCCGTCGAGCCCGAAGGCCCGCCGACCGACACTCAGAGCCTCATTACCGATGCCCTTCCGCTCATCGCCGACGAGACTGCGCCGCGAGGCGAGACTCGCTTCACGAAGCCCGAGAAGACGAAGGACGTCACCGTCAAGCTCACGGACGTCGAGCTGCTCGAGCGGCCCATTCCGCGCGAGTCCATGGTCAGCCAACGTCCGAGCGCAACGGTTCTCGCACAGCTTCCCTCCACGCCGCTGTTTGCCGAGGTGCCGCGGCACATCTTGAAGGTTCTGATCAAGGAATCGGCGCTCGTCGACATCGAAGACGGGCAGCGACTCACGACGGCCGGAACCTACGCCGATGCGCTGCTCGTCCTCGTCGAAGGGAATGCGGTGGGTCGACGTGGTATCGACCATCAAACCCTTCTTCTCGGCGAGGGCGACTTGGCCGGGGTCGCGTGTCTGCTCGCGAATGTGAACTACGTCGAGGACGTCACGGCGTGCGGCCGGGTGCGAGCGCTACGAATCAGCAAGCTGCTTCTCGACCGACTCGTCGATGAGCATCCTCCGGTCGGAGACGTTCTTCTCGAGGTCTTGAGCCGCCGGCTCATCGCGACTGAGCTACGAACCAATCCGATCTTCACCGCGTTCGACGAGGAAACTCGGAAGCGCGTTGCTGGCTTGTTCGAAGTTAGGCGGGCCCGTGAAGGCACTTGTCTCGTCGAGGCGGGCAAGCGCTCCGACGGCATGTACCTCCCGCTCCATGGGCGCGTGACCGTTCGTTCCGCTGCGGGTCGCCGCCTCGGCACGATGGAGCTCGGACGTGCGGTCGGCCAGGACTCTCTGCTCACCCGAGAGCCATGCCGGATGACCATCGAGGCCGCAACCGACGTGCTGGTCCTTCGAATGCCGGTCCCGCAGTTCAGTCAGCTCTTGATCACGCGTCCCGACGTCGTCCAGCGCTTCCAGATGCTTCACCGGCGGGCTTAGCGGCGGCGCGGCTATGACCCTAGCGCGTGCGTCGAAGCATCGATTATAGTCTCCGCCGACTGTTCTCATTCGGAGGGAATCGATGCCAGGAAAGTTCGAGCTGAAGAAGTCCAAGGGCGGACGCTACATGTGGAACCTTTGTGCGAGCAACGGCGAGGTCATACTCACGAGCCAGCAGTACAAGAGCAAGAGCGGAGCCAAGAAGGGCATAACCTGCGTCCAGGGCTGCGCGCCGAACGCCCAGAGCTTCGATCGCCGAAAAGCCAAGAACGGCAAGGGCTACTTCGTGATGAAGGCTGGCAACGGCAAGGTCGTCGGCCAGAGCGAGCAGTACAATTCGTCTCGCTCACTGGAAAACGGGATCAAGTCCGTTCAGAAGAACGCCCCACGAGCCGGGATCAAAGACGTCGGGGGTTAGCGGACACCGCTTTCATGCGAACGCGCTTCCTTACTTGGTTTCCGACTCTCGTCTCGGGAGCCTTGCTTCTCGCCGCGGGCTGTCTGTCGGCCGACCAGGTCGAGCTGGTGATTGTCAGCACCGAGCCGATCGCCGGTGCGCCTCCGCCCGAGGCGCTACGGGTACGCATCATCGACGAGCAGTCTGGTGATCTCGTGGTTTCGAGAACGGTCAGCTCGGCAGATGGGTCGCTCGCAGGCCTCGGCGCGCTCCAGGAAGGAAGAGCTTACGTCCTAGCGCTGGATGCGTTCTATCCTGCCGGCACCTGTGCGGAGGATCGTGCGGTCGGGGTCTCCACGCCGTTCGACCACCGCTCGGGAGGCTACGAGGTCCCCATTCAGCTGGGCTGTGCAGACGAGTTCGGCCGCACCCTCTCGCAGCCGGCGGAAGCACGACTTGCCGCCGGTCTCGAGATCGCGCTCGACGGCACGGTCGTTCTTGCGGGCGGCGTTCCCCGGTTCGAGCTCCGCGATCCTGCGCAGGTGACCGAGGTCGTGAACAGCATCGAAAGGTACGATCCACTCACGGGAAGCTTCGCTGCGTCCGGAAGCATGGTCACCGGGCGCGCGTTTCCGGCGCTTCAAGCGGTTCCCCAAGGCGGTGTTGCCGTCTTTGGTGGTACGCTTCCCGGCTCGCCCCCCTGCGAGGCGACGATCGAGCTGATCGTCGGGGCCGCTTCGACCGCCAAGGGGTCGTTGACCCATCGCCGTTGCTTTGCCGGCGCTGCCTTGCTCGCCAACGCGGAGCGCTTGGTGGTCGGTGGCGGCTCGGACTCTCCTGCAAATCGCGCGTCCGACTTCGAGGCCTATGACCTCGAAGCCGAGGTCCCGACCGAGGGTGAGATCGCCGGGCGGGTTTACCGAGCGGCACCGAGGCTCGTTGCTCTCGGCGACGGGGAGACGGTCCTCGCCATCGGCGGCGTCGCCGCCATCTCCGGAGGACCGGTCGTCGAGGCGGTGCACTTCGGCTCCAGCTGTCCCGCGGGCGCATCCCCGTGCACCTTTCCCATTCCAGCTTCGACGCTCGATCAGCGCGGCCTCGACTCCGCCGCAGCGGCGCGCGTCGACTGTCCCTCGGGTGGTGGCACGGTGTACATCACGGGCGGGATTTCCGGCAGCAACGACAATACCCGTGCGCTCGACCAGATTCTCTGCATCCGGGAGGAGGAGGATCCGCGAGACATGCGTCTCGTACCGGCGGGCACGCTGCCAGAGCCCCGAGCCCGCCACGAAATGGTGGCAGTGCGAGGCGAGCCCGCCCGGCTTCTCGTCGTAGGCGGTGGCCGTACCTCGAGCATCACGAACAACCTCCTCGACGATGCGCTCCTGATTCCCGTCGACCCCTGCTCGTGCGAGCCGGTCACACCACAGGTGCTCAAACGCCTTCCGCTTCCGCTCACCGGGTCTGCGGTACTCCACCAAATCGCGCTGCTTCGAGATGGGAGCGTCTTGTTGACCGGCGGCGCGCGCATCTTCAACGACGATGAAGGGCCGATTCGCTACGAAGCGCTCGGTGAGGCTGCTCTCTTCGTCCCGGAGATCCCGTGACTCGGCGTGCGGTCGTGGTCGCATGCGCGTGCGTCGCCCTCGGCGGGTGCGCGGGCTCCTCGACCGCCCGGCATTCGGCCCCTTATTCGCTTCTGCTGCCGGCGGAAAGCGTGGCCCCGAGCCCGTTACCCGAGAACACCCAGACCGTCGAGATGGAGCCGCCCGAGCTCGTACCTTCGGCGGCATCGGTCGAAGAGAGAATTCTTCGGGCGCGCCGCCTCTATCGAGATCTCGCGTTCCGAGCATCGCTCGAAGAGCTCGATCGGGCGCAAGCAGACGCCGAGCAGCGTCTTACCGTCGATGATACGACCGCGCTGCTCGATCGCATTCACCTGTTGCGGGCGCTCGACCACCTTGCCCTCAGCGATGAAGACGAAGCTTCGAAAGCGCTTCGCCAAGCCGCGATGTTGAGACCCGATCGTGAGGGTCTCGATCCCGCGGAATACTCGCCGCAGGTGCGCGCTGCGTATCGGCAGGCGAAGAGCGCCCTCGCGACGGAGGCTCCTTTTGCGTTGCACGCGGAGTCGGAGCCGAGCGCTTCGGTGTCGTCCGATGGGCATCCGGTAGGCTCCACACCACTCGTTCTCAGGCTCCATCGGGGCCGACACCATTTGGTGTTCCGCGCGCCGAGGTTTGCCGCGTCGCTCCGCTCGGTCGATGTCGACGCGGAGGCCGAGCTCCGCCTACGGGTCGAGCTCGAGGCGCTTCGACCGGCGCAGGTCGCCGGTCGGCTTTCCCGTCTGAGCGCCCCCGAGCTCGCAGCGCTCCCGAGCGCGGAACGAGCGGGCGTGGTCCCGCCCGGGAGCGCACCCCCAGTCCACGTCGGAAAGCAAGACGACGGATGGCGTGCAGCGCTCATCGATCCCGCAAGCGGCAACATCGTCCGGTCGGTCAGCACTCGGAGCGCCGCGCTCGAGCTTGCCGTTCCCGAGCTCGTTCACTCGCTTCGCGATGCCCCTCAGGACAAGCCTTTGGTTCGGAAGTGGTGGTTTTGGACCGCAATCGGAGTCGCGGTCGTGGCGACGTCGCTCGGGCTCTACTTTGGACTGCGAAAACAGCCGGAGCCGCAGCTGGTGATACGGCCTGCGGCGCCTTGATCGGGCGTCTCACTGGCGGTTTGGTAGTCTGTGGTGGCGTGGACCGCGGCAGAGTCATCTCCCGTTATCGAATTTTGGACCGAATCGCCGAAGGCGGGATGGGTGAGGTGTATCTAGCCAAGATGGAGACGCTCGGCGGCGCCGAAAAGGTCGTCGCGCTGAAGCTCGTCCGGCGAGACCTCGCCGAGAACGAGGAGTTCGCATCGCTCTTCATCGACGAGGCGCGACTGGCGATGGGGCTTTCGCACGCCAACATCGTGCAATCGTTCGATGCAGGACGAATCGACAAACAGCTGTTTCTCGCCATGGAGTACGTCGCGGGTCTTCACCTCGGCGATCTCATGCACCTTTGCGAGCAGCGTCTCGGGCAGCCCCTGCCGCATAGGCATCTGATTTACATCGCCGTCGAAGCGCTCAAAGGCCTCGACTACGCGCACCGCCGAGTCGACAGCCAGGATCGGTCCCTCGGGGTCGTTCACCGCGACGTTTCACCGGGAAACATCCTGCTCTCCCGCGAAGGCGAGGTCAAAGTCGCAGACTTCGGAATCGCGAAGAGCGCCTTGCGTTCACGCCAAACCACGGCGGGCAGGGTCAAAGGAAAGCTGCCCTACATCGCTCCGGAGCAGCTACGCCAGGCCGGAGCAGATCGCCGAACCGACATCTACAGTCTGGGCGCGGTCATGTACGAGGCGCTGACGAATCGGTGGCTCGTCGACCCCAACGACACGGAGCGCGCCATCCAAGACATTCTGGACGGTCGCTTCATTCGGCCGCGAGACACGCATCCCGAGATCCCCGAAGCGCTCGAGGCAATCGTGCTTCGGGCGCTCTCTACAGACCCCGAGTCGCGCTACTCGAGCGCTCCCGCCATGCGTCAGGAGCTCGAGCGCTTCGCCCTCGCGCAGGGGTATCTGCTGTCTTCTGCGGACCTCGCGGACTTCGTCGACGAGCTCAGCGTCAGCGCCCGCCCGTCGCACGCCCCCCAGTCCACGGACCTCGGGCTGCCGCCGGCCGTCCAGCCCGAGCCTGCGGCGAACGTCGAAGCCGCCCCGTTCAACGCATTGCTGGGAGCCGAGCTCCGCAAGCTCGACACAGCCGACCCGTACAGCGTGTTCACGACGGACGAAGTTGCGGTGCTCGCCGAGCCGCAACCGCCAGAGCCGACGACGATGAGCCTTCCGCTTCGGCGACGGCGCCGGTGGCTGTGGGTGCTCGCATTGCTCGGCGCCGCCGCTCTCATCGCCGTCGTCGAGCTCCGAGGCGAAGGTGAACCGACGGCCTCGGTCGACGTGCCGGAACGACCGAACGTGGCCACGCTTCCGCTGAGCTCCGAGCCCATCGCCGCGCAAACACAGGAGCCGGACCAGGCGTCGTTCGAAGACGCCGGTCCCGACCTGCGCCAGGAGCCGAAAATCCGGCCGCGAGCTCGCGCGCGCCGAGCCGCTCGGCGGCCGGCTCCGCCAGCAGCCCCGCTGGAGCCTGCATTCGTGTCGATCAACTCAGACCCGTGGTCATACGTCGTCATCGACGGAAAACGCATTCAGACGACACCCGTTCGTGGCTATCGCATTGCGCCTGGGCGACACGAGATCGTGCTTCGCAACCCCGAGGCCCGTCTCGAGCGGCGCTTCGAAATCGAGGTCCAATCCGGCGAAAGCAAGCGGCTCAGCGTGGATCTTCGAGGCAACCCATGACGACGCCTGCCACGCGAACCCTGATGGTCGGCGACAAGCCCTGCAGAAGGATTCGGCGCTACCGGCTTCAATCGAAGGGAGGAACGCCACATGATTTTCAAGCCCAGCTCGTCCGAGTGGGCTCCCGGCCAGGCAACGATTTGGTGCTCGAGGATGCAGCGGTCAGCCGGATTCATTTCGAGATACACGCGGACGAGATCGGGTACCGGATCCGCGACCTCGACAGCCTCAACGGCACCTGGGTAGATGGGTATCGCGTCGTCGAGGCCTATCTGCCCTCGGGATGCATCGTGCGCGCCGGCGGGAGCGAGCTTCGATTCTCCGTGCTCGAAGACGAGGTCGACATTCCCGCGACGTCTTCGGACGGCTATGGCCCACTCGTCGGCTCGAGCATTCCCATGCGAGAGCTCTACGCGGTGATAGACCGTGCCGCTCCTACGGACGTGACCGTTCTCATCGAGGGCGAAACCGGTACGGGCAAAGAGCTGGTCGCGCGGGCTCTTCACGAGCAAAGCTCGCGCGCGGGAGGACCTTTCGTCGTCCTCGACTGCGGCGCGGTACCCGCAAGTCTGTTGGAAAGCGAGATCTTCGGTCACGAGCGCGGCGCGTTCACGGGTGCGCATGCCCGGCGCATCGGACTTCTAGAGGAAGCGAGTCGAGGCACGCTCTTCATCGACGAGGTTGGCGAGCTCCCGATCGAGCTTCAGCCCAAGCTGTTGCGCGCGCTCGAGCAGCGAGAGATCCGGCGCCTGGGCGCTCGAGACACCCTCGCGCTCGACATTCGAGTCGTCGCCGCGACGAACCGCGATCTCGCGGTCGAGGTGAATCGGGGAGCGTTCCGAGAAGACCTCTTTTACCGGCTCGCTGTCGTCCAGGTGACGCTGCCCGCGCTTCGTGACCGCCGCGAGGACATCGTCGCGCTGACCGAGCACTTCGTTCGCAAGGCGTGTAAGGGCGATCGGAAGCGAGCCGCTCAGATGCTGTCGGGTATCGACGAAGAGAACTGGAATCGTCTTCAAGCACATCCCTGGCCCGGCAACGTGCGCCAGCTTCGCAACGTCATCGAGCGAACGCTCGCTCTGAGCGACCCCCAAGCGCTTGCCTTCGAGCTGCCAGGCTCCGAGACGCGGCTCGACGCAACGGAGCTCGGCGTCGACTTGGATCGGCCGTTCAGCGAGCAGAAAGCCGAGGTCATGGCGCGCTTCGAACGCGAGTACCTCGAAGGGCAGCTCGCACGCCATGGAGGCAACTTCTCGCGCGCCGCGGCGGCCGCTGGACTCGACCGCATGTATTTCAAGAGACTTCTCAAGAAGTACCGCTGAGACTGCACGTACTCATACCGAGCACCTCCAGGTGAGACTCGAGGGTCTCAGCCAGGCCTCGCGTACGGTCGAAACCGCTTCGTTTTCGCGGTGAACGACCTTGGCACGCACCCTGCAAAGCATCCTGCCAGGAGGTTTCTCAATGTACAGAACAATCATTTCTTTCTTGGCGGTGGGCGCGCTCTTCGCCGTCGGCTGTGGCGAGACGAGCACCACGGCCGAAGGCGGCGCGATTGCCGACGCGCTCGAACAGGAAAACGGCGGGCTCACGATGGACGACGAAGCGCCCGCCTTTGGCGAGCCTGAATCGTTCGAGGAGGTAGCCGATTACGAGGGCGTCGACGACGAGATGGCGAGAGATCCGGAGGTCGCCGACATCCGCGAACGGCCCGATGCCGTGCAGGTCAACCTCATCGTCGAGTGGGGTCAGATCCCCGGAAATCCCGAAAACGAGACCCCCCGCAACTGGAGCGGCGTCTTTCACGTCAACCGCGGTGCGCTGATCGTTCGGCGCGTCATCAAGTTCGAGGGACGAACCGATCGGCTTCTTCCGCGGCCCGATCGTCAGCACGTGCCTTTCACCTCTGTGACGCTTCCTCATCACGACGGAATGATTCTCACGATCATCGATCCGGAGCCTGAGAGCGACGAACCGCTCGTGTTCTCCTACGCGAGCCCATTCCCTCTCGAAGAAGACCCGGCGCGCGATGCTGCTGGCGACGATCCGACCACCGATAGGCCCGTCGAGCCACAGACGATCGTCCGCGTCCCGGTTCGCGATCTCGTCGACGGACGAGTCGAGCTGCTGATCGACGATGCGGGCAACCGAATGGTGGCTGCTGCGGTTGCTCGTCCGCTCGACATCTGCGAGCGCGGCTTCCTGGCTGGGCGCTGGCACAAAGTGGAAGACGGTCGAGGCCGTCTCATCGGCCGCGTCATGAACGACGAAGGCGAGCCCGTCGGACACATTCGAGGAATCTACGGACGTCGAGAGAACGGGGAACGAGTCTTCTTCGGGAAGTTCATCAACCTCGAGGGTCAATTCAGGGGCATCTTCAAGGGTGAGTACGGGGACGGGCACTTCCGAGGCCGTTGGCACCATCGCGCTGGAGAGCACGGCGCACTCGGCGGGGTTTACCGCGAAGGGATCCCAGGGCCTGAAACCGGCGGACACTTCGTAGGCCGCTGGGCCGAGACGAGCTGCAACCTCGATCTCTGAGCTTTCGGCTTTTGAATCGAAAAGCACCCGCGAAGCCCCGCTTCAGTCGAAGCGGGGCTTCGCCGTCTCTTCTTTTTCATGCAAGGCTCCATGCCTCTCGAAAAGGAGACGACGATGATTCCCGAGGAATCAGTTGCTTACGCGCTCGCGGCTTGGAAGAGATTCGACGACAACGTCCCCGACGGCCTTCTCCGAGCGGTTTCCGGAGCATTCGTGCTCGTCGCAGCCGCCGATGGCGAGCTCGCCCGCGAAGAGGCCGACCGTTTCTTCGAAGTGGTCCGGTCGAAAGCTGAAGTCTTTTCGCCCATCGAGTTACATGACCTCGAAAAGGCGTATTCCGATCTGTCCGAAGCGATAATTACCGATCCGGAGGACGGCAAGCGCTTGGCGCTCGAATGCGTCGCACGAGTCAAAGGCGTGCCCCACCACGCGGAGCTCGTGAAGAGCGCGGCGGAAATCGCAGCCGCCGCGGACGGCAAACTCGAAACCGTCGAGAGATCCGTCATGCGGAACGTGCGCAGCGCCCTCGGCATCTGAGCGAACCTCACGGGCGATAGCGCTCGCGCCGGGCGGAGGCGGTCGAGTCCTCTCCGCCATGCGCCCGATCTGCGGCGCCGATCGCGTTGCTCGTTTTCTTTTCGGTGTGAGCTACCTCACAGGAGCAGTCCTCCATCCCGGGCGCTAATGTAAATTCTCGTATTTCGTGAGGCGGAGAACTTGGCTTTACGCCTGATGGGTGCAGACTGCCGCCCATGCTCGAACGACTTCCATTGATTGGGTTGGCTGCGGCCGCGGCACTCTCGCTGGGATGCTCCACCACGAACGACACCGGCAGCGCCACGACTCGGTTGGCCGCCGAGTGCACTGAAGACACCACCGAGCTCGAAGGTTGGCTTTGTCCTGAAGACCTGACGGTCGAATGCGAAGACGGCGGCGCCGACCCCGAGGTGATTTACTTCGAGCCGCCGGAAAACGTTCCCGCTGGCTGCGCGGATATCGAGCTCGACCTGAACGACGAAGGTCCGTTCGAGGTCGGGACGCACGATATCGTGATCACGGCCGAGGCTGAAGGTGGGGATACCGAGGTGACCTGCGAATCTCAGCTGACGGTCGAAGACACCGAGGCGCCGGAGGCGCGCGAAGGTGCGATCGAGCTGTGGCCCCCGAATCACAAGTTTCACACGATCGAGGGTGCAGACTGCGTCCGAGATCGATGTGACGGCGACGATGTGCGCGTCACCTTTTCGTACGCGACCAGCGACGAGCCGGTCAACGACAAGGGCGATGGCAACACGGAACCGGACATCGTGCTCGAGTGTGATCGGGTTCAGCTCCGTTCCGAGCGCCAGGGCGGCGCGAACGGCCGCGTTTACACGCTTGGCTGGACGGCGGTCGATGATGCAGGCAACGAAATCGAAGGCGAGTGCGTCGTCGTCGTTCCACACGATCAGAGCGGCCGGGACGCGATCGATGACGGACCCGCCTATGGGCTAGCGCTCGATGCAGCCGAGTGCGACGACGGCACTGGCGGAGTTGGAGGTCACGGCGGAGCCGGTGGCGAAGGCGGCTCTGGCGGAGCCGGTGGCCAAGGCGGAGCCGGCGGTGAAGGTGGCACCGGTGGCGCCGGCGGTGTCACGGTTTCGTAGGACCCAGATCAGCCCTCGTTGAACTTGGTCACGAGCTCTTTCGCGACGCGCTCCGGAACGGGGTCGTAGTGACTGAGCTCCATCGTGAAGCTCCCGCGTCCCCTCGTCATGCTCTTGAGCGCCGGCTCATATTCCATCATCTCGGCGAGCGGCACCGAGGCTTTGACCGTCGTGTTCCCGCTCCCCAACGTATCGGTTCCAAAAACCCTGCCGCGGCGGCTCGATAGGTCACCCGTGATCGATCCGAGGTCGCTTCCCGGCGTCGTCACCTCCACGTTGACGATCGGCTCGAGGATCGTTGGCTTCGCCTTGAGAAACGCGTCCTTGAACGCGTACTTGCCGGCCGTTTTGAAAGCGATCTCTTTGCTGTCCACCGAATGGGTCTTCCCGTCGTAGACGACCACGCGCACGTCTTCGACGGGGTAACCCGCCGCGATACCCTGCCGCATGATGTCGCGGATGCCCTTTTCGATTGCCGGCATGAAGCCCTTCGGTATGACGCCGCCGACGATCTTGTCGACGAACTCGAAGCCGCTTCCGCGCTCGGTCGGCTCGATGCGCAGGTAGACCTCGCCGAACTGACCCGCGCCGCCGCTCTGTTTCTTGTGCCGATAGTGCCCCTCGGCCTTCTTCGCGATCGTCTCTCGATACGCGATCTTGGGGGGCTTGGCTTCGACATCCACTCCTTGATTGCGAATCCGCTCGAGGACGAGCGCGAGGTGCATTTGTCCGAGACCGTGGATGACGAGCTCGTGAGTTTCGGTGTCGAAGTGCGCTTCGAACGTCGGATCCTCTTCCCGGATTCGGTGGAGGACGTCGGCGATCTTGCCCTCGTCTCCGCGAGTCTTGGGGACGACCGCCAGCGCGTGCAGCGGCACGGGGTAGGGCAGCTTCTTGTGGTGGACGTGGTCCAAGGAATGGTCGTCGTGAAGCACGTCGCCGAGGTGAAGGTCGTCGATCTTCGCAACTGCCCCCATGTCTCCGGCGATGATCTCTTTGGTTTCGGTGCGCTCCTTCCCCTGAAGCTGAAACACGTGGCTCAGCCGGATGGGCCGCCTGCCGGCGCCGACGAAGAGCTGGTCTCCGGCCGTGATCGTGCCCTGGAAGACGCGGAAGAAGCACAGCTTGCCGAGGTACGGGTCGGTCGTGACGTGAAAGACATGGGCAAGGAGGGTGCCGTTCGGATCGTCGTTGTACTGAAAGGGAAGCTCGTCCGACCCTTCGCCGACGTAGAAGGGACGGTGGTTTCCTTCGGGCGGGCTCGGAAAGTGTCGCACGATGATGTCGAGCAGGGCTTCGACGCCGGCGCCGGTGAGCGCGTCCGTGAAGCAGACCGGGACGACATGCGCCTGATCCATCGCTCGCTCGAAGGGCTCGTGGAGCGCTTCGTAGTTCGGCTCTTCGCCCTCGAGGTATCGCTCCATCAGGTCATCGTCGACCTCCACGATCTGATCGAGAAGCTCGGTGTGGAACCCCCCAACAGGGCCGAGATCGCTCTCGCCCTCGCCGTTGAGCAAGCAATCGATGACGTCCTTGCCGCCCTTCGCGGGTAGATTGACCGGCAGACAGCTGCGCCCGATCGCCTCCTTGAGCTCCGACAAGAAGCCCGAGAGCAGCGACACGTTCTCATCGATCTTGTTTGCGACGATTGCAACGGGCAGGTCGAGATCGTGCGCGAGCTTCAACATGCGGCGACTCATGCTGTCAACACCCGCCTCGGGGTCCATCACCAGCACCATCGTTTCTGCCGCGGGCAAGCACTGAATCGCCTGTCCGATCAAATCCGGCGCCCCCGGAAGATCGAGAATGTTGATTCGCTTGCCTCGATGCGTGGCATGAAGAAGCGTCGAGTACACCGAGTGGTGGTGCTCTCGCTCTTCTTTTTCAAAATCACTCGCGCTCGTGCCCGCTTCGACGGTTCCTCGTCGATTGATCTCGCCAGCGGAAAAAAGAAGCGCTTCGGCAAGCGTGGTCTTCCCACCAGATCGCGGGCCGGCGAGCAGGACGTTGTGGATGTCGGCAGTCCCGTACGCGGCCATCCGGGCATTCAAACCGAATTCCCGGGCAAATCGCAAGCCCGTTTCGACCTCCAGGGTCCAGAAACGACCAAGGCCGGCCCCCCACTCGGGAGGGCCGGCCTCGGAGGCCGCGATTGGGAGCGTTGGATTAGCGGAAGGGCTTCACGACAATCGTGTACTCGACCAGGGTCTGCACCTCGGGAACACCCTGCACGAAGATTCGCGCGAGCTGTTCCTGGTCGTTGCGGATCGTGACGTCCACCTCGCCCTCGTTGCAGTCGATTGGGCTGCCGGGCGCTGCCTTCGTTTCGTTTCCGTCGACGTTCAGCAACTCAACCCGAGCGAAAACCTCCTCGTCGCCGAACACCGCGCAGTCGATGGCCACTTTGATGTTCTGGTTGGGGTTGCTGGCGTTCGGCAGATCGAACTTCACGAAGTCCTCATTGTCACCGAGCTCTGCCGAGATCGCTTCCGTGTGCACCAACTCGCGCGTCCCGGTGATCGACAGGAACTCGTCCTGCGCCGGGTCGTCGGCGCTGTCGTTGTCGAACTCCGCGATGAGCTCCTCGATCGGCTCGCCGCCGACGCCGCCTTCGCCGCCGGCTCCACCGGCGCCGCCGCCGACGCCGCCGGCGCCGACCGCACCGCCCTCGCTGCCACATGCCAAGGCAAGAGTGCAAAGAAGGCCAAGGAAGATATTGCTGAGCTGTTTCGTATTCATGATGACTCTCCTAAGTAAGGTTGTGAGTTGCCGTTCAAAGACTCCTACGACGAGGGGTCCAAGTTGGATTAAGGGAAATGCTTTCGATGATCCGCGTCACGGTGTAGCCGCTGACGAGGCACACGAGCGCGAAGACACCGAGACTGCCGTAGACCCAAACGACCGCGTCTTGAAGCGCGGCCGAGCTGGCTACCTCGGCGATGAGTCCGTGTTGCACTGCGGGCTGGTTGACGGTTGAAAACATGTCCGGCTCTCCCTTCGTCAGGAGCTACGCCGGGGGCCCGCGCTTGGATTAAGTAAATCTTCGAGCTTCGGAGAG
>JAHELW010000049.1:0-7085 GCA_024643985.1 Myxococcales bacterium
AACGCGACGTGGGTCGGAGCGGACGTGCCAAGTGACAATCGCCACAACAGCAACCACCGGCGATTGGCGCGCAGCCCGAGGGAGCGCGTGCGCGGCCTACATCCCCAGTCCTACGGGCCGCATTTGCAGGCGCTCCCGCTCCGCGCAGGCCCGCGTTGCGTTTTTTCCGAGCCCCGTATCCGGGCGTCAATTCGGGTTTTCGCGGTGTGGGTCGTAAGTGGTTGAAAAGACTGCGTCTGCGGAGGGGGAGAATGTCCCCTGGTTAGAGGTTGGTGGTGTTGGCGATTTGGATTTCGAACTCTTCTGCGACGTCTATGAGGTCCGTGCTTTGCGGGGTCTTGACGATGAGCCGGTCCTCGCCCGTGCCGGTCGCAGACGCGTCGGACTCGAGGGCGTCGAGGTCGAGAATGATCTGGCCCTCGGCCCGTCCCGTCATCGACTCGACGGAGATCAGGATCCCCTCGTCGGGAAACTCGATCGTTTGCGGGAGCGCGCGCTGCTGAACGACGACGTTCAACATGACCTCGTCACCAGCCCGGTCGACGAACGTGTACGTGTTGACCTGTTGGACCTTGAAGCCGTAAGCATGGATTTCTTTCCGAGTTTCCCAGCGCGCGCCGAGGCCGACCTTTTCTTCGGGTAACAGAACTCGCGTCAGGGTCTCTCGCGTGTTGATGACCATGCGAAGCAAGCGAATGGGGACGCCTGCGCGCTTCGTTTGCTCGTTCAGCTCGGCCGCGATGACGCGGCCGCGGTCGTCCATCTCAATCCATCCGCCGATGTTGTCCGCGACGGCCGCACCGTCTCGGAGGTCTTGCGCGAGCTTCTCGTCGAAGCCCTCGGGAACGACGGCCTCGGACTTCACGACATCGACCGGAAGCTTCACGCCGCGCTCGGTCACCTCTGCCGGACCGGATACGATGTCGAGCCGGAGCCCGGGCAGCAAAGTGACGGCGGCGCGGTCGCCGCTCGCGGCGAGGCTGGCGACGCGGAAGGTGGTCGTCGAGGTCGTCGTGGTGCCCGGGGCTATCTGATAGCGGAGAGCCGAGCGCGGCCGGCTCCCCTTGTCGAGCACACGAACGCCGTCGTCGTCTCTTCGGCTCGCGCCCGCCGCGGTCGCGGAGTCTTTACAGCCCGCGAGCGCGAAAAACACACCAAACAGCAGCGAAGCGCGGAGCACGGAGTTCGTCATGAAAAGCCTCACTCGTCTGGGAAGATCGTCTTCCAGTCATTCTTCATCGAAACGACGACCCAGCCCGAGCCCTGCGCGGCTTCGAGCGCTCTGTCGAGCTTGCCGACCGACGTCTCCCGGTCGTACGCGTACTCGCGCTCCTCATCGTCGTGATGAAGAAGCAATCCGAGCGCCGCGCCGCCGGCGCCCATCGTCGTGTATTGCAGCATTTCGTAGTCGCCGTCGGAGTTGCCGAATGCGAGGATCGGCCGGCGTCCAAGGCGCTTGTGAATCCCGACCGGCTTTCCGCCTTTGTCGTCGATGAAGCTGATTTCCGGAAGCCGGAGCAGAGAGGGCTTTCCGCCCTGGACCTCGTATCTCGTCTGGATCGAGGAACCGACGACACGCTCGGGCGGAATGCCGTAAGTATCGTCGGCGTACGTGCGCATGAACTCGACGCTGCCCGCCGACACGATGAACGTCGTGAAGCCGTTGGCCTCGAGATACCGCAATAGCTCGAGCTGAGGCTGATAGGCGAGCTCGGTGTAAGGCTTTTCGAAGTCGGGGTGGCGGGCATCGCGGACCCATTCCGTGGCGATCGTGTTGAACAGCGTTGCGCTCATCCCGGTGTGCGAAGCAACGACGACGTCGACCACTGCCCGCGGGCCCGCTGCAATGAACGCAGCGCGGTCACCTTCGAGAACGGCGCGAAACGGCTCTTGCGTCTTCCATTCGGGATGCACCTGCGAGAGCGCGATGACGCGGTCCCGGGCGAACGCCATCTCGGCGTACATGGGCTGCTCGACCCAGAGCGTACCGTCGTTGTCGAACGTGGCGATGCGCGCCTCGGGCTCGACGTAAGACGGGCCGTCACGATCCGTGACCGATTGCACGAACTCCATGATGCGGGCTTTCGTGGCGGTGTCGTTCCATGACGGAAGCGCGTCGACCTGCGCCTCGACCTCTGAGCCGGAGCTCGGCTCCCCCGCCGCCGGCGTCTCTGGCTTCTCGCAACCGAGCGAAAACGCAACGGCGAAGAGGATGGCGAGGAGCACGGCATGACGAGAGGTCGAGGTCATGGCGCGGAATGTAGGTGTCGCGCCCAGGCGAGTCCAGGCACGGATACCGGGGCCGGGACCGGGGCCGGATCCGGGACCGTGATCCGAGCCGGTTGGGCCGAGACCGCGATCCGAGTCCGCTGGGCCGGATCCGGGGCCGCCATCCGAAACCGAGAGCGGCCGCACGGACCACGGACCACGGAATCGGCTCACGGAACCGGATCGCGGAACCGGATCACGGATCCGGATCACGGATCCGGACCACGGAACCGGACCACGGAACCGGAACCGGTCCCGGTCTCGGTCCCGGTCCCGGCCTCGGTTAAAAAGGGTCGCCCGGTCGCTTGGAGGGGGGGAGACACGACCGGGCGGGGAGTAGCCGACGGACATGTGGGGGGTTCCGCCGACGAAGCTTGCTTGTTCTTGGAGTGGGGACGACTAAGTCCCCATGGATTAAATATTAAATAGTCAGACTGGAACCGTCAATGGCAGCTAGTCCATCGAGGTGAATTTTCCGGTGTATTGTCTTACAGAACCGTTCGAAAAAAGACGCTGACCCGTCGCGCCGGCTGCGCTTCCGAAGAAGTCGGCAACGAGGTCGGCAAGCTCGGACGAACGTCCCGGAACGAGCGCCTGATGAATCTCGTCCGAGAGCCCCCACAGCGTCGACACGAACACGGCAAAGAGAAGCGTTCTCAAGCTCGACGCGGAAGGCCAGGTGCGCGACGCCGCTGCAGCGCAAAGCCAGCCGAGCACCGCGTACTCGACGAAGTGAATTGCCTTGTCTCGAAACGGGAGGTGGCGCACGCCCGGCACGCTCACCTCGAACGACGAGATCGCGAAGATGAGGGCCATGTAGAGGAGCGCGAAGCGCCAAGGGCGCAGCCGATCCCACCAGGATTCAGTCGTCAGGCTGCGCCTCCTGCATCGACGAGCGACAGCCGGGTGCGCCGTCCGCGCTCGCGGCGCCCTTCTGCGCCGGTCATGTAGCCCGAGAGACTGTGGCGAAACGGCTCGTCGATCGTCACGGCGACGAGCTCGCCGGTCGGGTCGTATCCCTCGGGGGCGATCAGATGCACGATCTCGTTCCGTTCGGTCCGGCCCGAAAAGCGCCCCGTATCGCCCGGTGAGCGCCCCTCGACCAAGACCTCGACGTCCTTTGCGACCCAGGACTCGAGGTGTGCCCGCTGCTGCGACTCGATCAGCGCGAAGAGCCGCGAAAGGCGCCGATCTTTCACCTCCTCGGAGACCTCGTCCCCGAGCTTGAGCGCGGGTGTGTAGGGACGCGGCGAGTACTTGAACGCGAACGCCGCCACGAAGCCGACGCGCCGCACGAGCTCCAACGTCCGTTCGAAGTCCGCATCGGTTTCACCGGGAAACCCGACGATGAAATCGGTCGAAAGAGTGAGCCCTTCTCTTGCCTCTTTGAGCGCGTCCGTCCTGGCGACGTAGTCAGCGGCCGTGTAGCGGCGTGCCATGCGCCGCAGCACGCGGTCGGACCCCGACTGCACCGGGAGATGAACGTGTGCGGGCAGGAGCTCGAGCTCGGCGTGCGCCGCGACGAGCTCGGGCGTGATGTGACGTGGATGGGGCGACGTGTAGCGGAGCCGAGACAGGTCCGGAACCTCGCGCGCGATCCGGCGAAGCAGCTCTGCAAACTGCGAGGTGGAGGGTGCGGTCTTCGGCTGAAGCTTGGCCGCCTCGGACGGCGCCCCGGGCTCGTGCCAAGAGTTCACCGTCTGACCGAGCAGGGTCACCTCCCGCACGCCACCTGCGACGAGATCGCGAATCTCGCCGACGATCTCGTCAGCCGGCCGATAGCGCTCCGAGCCGCGTGTATGGGGAACGATACAAAACGTGCAGCGCTCGTCGCAGCCCTTCATCACCGTGACATAGGCGGTGACCTCGCGGCGGCCGGGGTGAGGCTTCGCCTTCAGAAACTGCGGGTCGTCCATGTCGAACACGGTGCGCGTGATCGGCGGCGCCCCCTGCTCCACCTCGCGGATCAGCGCCGGTAGCTCGGGGATGTTGTCGGGCCCCAGGATGATGTCGACGAAGGGGGCCTTTTTCAGAAGCCGCTCGCCTTCCTGCTGAGCAACACAACCGGCGACGGCCAAAACCATGCCGCGCTGGGCCTCCTTGTAGGGCCGAAAGGTCCCGAGGAGGCTCATGAGCTTGTGCTCCGCCTTCTCCCGCACGCTGCACGTGTTGACGATGAGCAGGTCGGCCAGCGCAGGCTCGGTCGCCTCGCGATAGCCGCTCCGCCGGAGCACCTCTTCGATCCGCCGCGAGTCGTGGACGTTCATCTGGCAGCCGAAGGTCTGGACGAAGTACTGCTTCATGGGCGTGGTCGCTTCCTTTAGCAGCCTAGCCCGGCGGTCGCCAAACGGCCGAAATTACGCAGATCGCTGGCGGAACGGGGGCGGCTCGCGCTACAAGCCCTAGGTAGATGGGCGGCCGGCGATGCATCGGGCTCCTGCTCGTTTTGGCGTGCGGGTGCAAGACGATCCCCGAAGATGCATACGGCATCGACCGGATACGTTTCAGCGGCATGGAAGAGCTCGATCACGAGGCTCTGCGGGCCTGTCTCGCGACCCAGGAACGGGACCGCGTGACCATCGCATTTGGGACGAGCGCCGACCGCTCGTGCGGGGTGCCTCCGTTCGACGGCCGGCGGCTCTCGTTCGACCTCTGGAAGAAGCTTCGAAAGGGATGGCCGACGCTGGATTCGGCGGTCTTCGAGCGGGATCTTCAGCGCATCGAGCGTTGGTACCAGGCGCGCGGATACTACGATGCGGCGGTCATCAGCACCGAGTTCGACCCGCCTGCGGCCGCGGGGGAGGACCGAATCATCGAGACGACGCCCGGCGAAGCCCCCTGTGCGCGTGAGGGGGAAGGCGAGGGCTGCAAGGTCGCCATCGGGATCGAAATCGAGGAAGGCGAGCCCGTTCTCGTCCGTTCCATTCGAGTGAGCGGTCACGCAACCCTCGGCGACGACGAGCGGAGCAGCATCGAGAAGGCGGTGACGCTCGAGACCGATCAACCCTTCGACGAGGCCATCTACGAGCGGAGCAAGCGCGCGATTCGGCGGCGGCTTCGCGATGCCGGCTACGCCTGCGGACTTGCGACCGGTCGCGTCGACATCGACCGCGACGCCCGTGAGGCGTTCGTCGAGCTCTACGTCGAGCCCGGACCCGCGTGCAAGCTCGGAGACATCGTCGTGACCGGGTACGGGAAGCTGCCGGCGAACACGATCCTCGACGTCGCGGACCTCGAGAGCGGGGAACCGTTCAGCGCGACGGCTCTTGCCGACGCTCAGCGAGCCGTGTACGCGCTGGGCGCCCTAGCCTCGGTCAACATCCGCGAAAATCGCCGGCTCGACGATGACGAGCAGTGCACCGGCGTCGTCGACATCGAGATCGCCGTCGAGCCCGGGCGGGAAATCCGTTGGGGTATCGGCGCGGGGGTCCAAAGCGGTTCCATCGCCACGCTGACGCTCGAGCAGGACACGCGCATCTCCGACATTCACCTATTCGGCCTCTTCGAGCACCGCAATTTCATCACGGGATTTCGGCGCCTCCGCATCGAAGATCGCCCCAAAATCGTCGCGCAGGATCCTTTTTTCCGCTTCGGGCGGGGTTTCATTTTCGGCAACGAGCTACGCGTCGGCTACCGCCGGCCGGCATTCATCGAGCCTCGCACGACCTCGGCGATCGAGTTCCGGCACGACTGGGGCCCCGATCCCTTCGAGCTGTTCCGACGCCACGACCTGCAAATCCGCGGAACGCTCTCGCGACCGTTCTTCGATGGCCGGCTTCTCTTGGTCGGTGGCTTGAACTACGACACGTACCTGACGGTAGATCGCGACCCTCGCTTCCCCGCGAGCTATCAGGTCGTGTTTTTCGACGAAAGCGTCGTGGTCGACCTTCGCGACGATTCGCGTAGCCCACGCGCGGGTTTCTTCTTTCGCGTCACCAGCCAGCAGTCGCCCGCCAAGCTTCGGCGGTCGTGGCAGTACGTACGCGTGGCGCCCGAGGTGCGCGGCTATGCTCCCCTGCCCCTGTCGTCGACCCTCGCATTTCGATTCGGCATTGGCGCGATGTTCCTGTTCTCGCGCGACCGGCAGCGGCTCGACCTGATCGGCCAAGCGCTCGGTCCTCAGAACTACCGCATCCGCTCCGGCGGTCCGACCACGCATCGTGGGTTCTTCGGCGGCTTTCTCGGCGATCCAGGCAGCGTCAACTCGCTGAACCGCGAGGGCTTAGACGCACGGAACGACGGCGGTCTTCGAAAGTGGGAGGCGGGCGTCGAGTGGCGCGTCCCGGTCACGCAGGCGTTTGCCACCGCGCTCTTCATGGACTTCGGCGACGTCAACCGGGGCATGGCCTGGCGCTTCAACTACATCCGGGCGGCCGCCGGGTTCGGGTTTCGGTACCGGACGCCCGTCGGCCCGATCCGATTGGACTTCGGCTTTCTGATTCCAGGGTGGCAGGTCATCAACGGCGTCGCGCCGCCAAACGCCTTCAACATCTTCCAGTTCATCCGAGGCGGCGTACCAGGGGCCATTCACATCACGATCGGCGAGGCCTTCTGATGCGCTGGATTTATCGGCTCCTCAGCTGGTTTCTCGGATGGCCGCTGCTCGCGATCGTCTCGCTCGTCACGAGCGTGCTCTTTCACCTCGATACGGATCTCGGGCGGCGTCTCGGCCGCGACATGCTCAACGAGTTCGTGTCGGGAGAAATGGACGGCACGCTGCGCGCGGGCTACATCCAGCAGCTCCGCCTCTGGCGCACGGTCGTCAAAGACACGTTCGTCTTCGATCCGGACGGCCGCGCCATCATCTACGGGGAAAC
>JAHELW010000049.1:7185-18718 GCA_024643985.1 Myxococcales bacterium
GAGGGGACCGGATGGGTGCGGCTCTGGGGGCCCGAGGGGGACTATCGCCTTCAGGCGGACGTTGAAACCGGCGGCGGCAGAGCCAGGGTCAAAGGGGAGCTGCCGAGCGAAGGCGCGACGCAGGTCGAGATCTCGAGCGCGCGACTGAAGCTCGACGAGCTCGTCGGCGGAGCGCCGGATGTCGTCGCAAACGGCCGCCTCGCCCTCACGAGCGACCCGAAGGACGAAGACGTGCTCGGCGTCGAGATCGAGACCGACGGCTTTGCGTACGACGCATTTCAAATCCCGCCCCTCGTCGCGAAGCTCCGCGCACGCGAGGACGGCCTCGACATAGACTCCGTCGAGGCGGACTACGCCGGGGGCACGCTCCTGCTCGACGGGCACGTCGAATACGAGGGCGTCACGGAGATCCGCGCACGGGGCGGCATCCCGGAGGTGAGCGTCGACCCGAACTTCCGACAGTTCGCCGAAGGGATCGAGGGGGAGGCGGAGTTCGACCTCCGGGTCCGGCAGACGGTCGGTGGGGAATTCGAAGCGAAGGGCCAGGTTCGTTTCGACCGCTTCCGGTATGGGGCGCTGCGCGCGCACTTCCTGATACTGGAAGGACGGATTTGGGGAGATCCGTTGGAGCCGAGGCTCGACCTCGAGCTCGACGGCGCCGCGCTCCGAGTCGCCGGATATCCGATTGGAAACGGACGAGCGATTCTGACCGGAGGTCCCAAGGAGTACACGGCCACGGGGATGTTCGAGGCACCTGGGGATCGACACGCGGAGTTTCAGGCGCGGGTGCAGGCAGCCAACAACATCTACAGACTGGACGTCGATGCAGTCGAGCTGGCGGTGGGCGATCTCTCGTGGCGAGGCTCGGTGAACAACCTCACCCTCGACCCGGAAAACGGAATCACCTTCGACCGGATCCTGATGGGCAAAGGACCGCAGCGCCTCCAAGCCGAGGGCGAGTGGCAGTTTGCCGGCCCGGACGACATCACGGCGGACCTCGAAAACTTCGATCTCGCAGTTCTGAAGATCCTCTACCCGGAGCAGGCGCTGGACTTCGAAGGCGGCGTGGATCTGCACTTCGAGTTTCGGGGCGATCTCGACGCGGAGCCCACGATCGTGGCCGAAGGCACCCTCACCGACGCGACGCTTTGGGAAGTCGAGCCGGTCAACGCGGCATACCTCTTTCGATACGATGCGGGGATTCTGGATCTGGACGCGCAGGTCGACATGGGCGGCAGGGGCAACTTCACGCTCAGCACGACGGGTTTCATCGAACCGATGCCTGGTGGCGTCGGGCCTTCGCTTCGCGAGGGCGTCTACGACACGACGCTCAGCACCGGTGCCATGGACCTCACCCTGCTCGAGCTGATCTTCGAAGAGGACATGCCGGACGTGAAGGGCTTTGCGGACGCGCGTATCGAGTTCTCGGGGCCAATCGACGCGCCCTCCTTCACCGGTTCCATCGACATTCCGGGGCTCGTGCTGAGCGGCTGGGGTCCCACGGAGGTCCGGTCCAAGTTCCGGTACGAGTATGGCGCGCTGCTCGCACAGCTGCGGATCGGCGACCAGGAAGGCGAGCTCTTCGAGGGCGAGGGAAGCCTCCTCGTCGATCTGGTTCATCTGGTGCAGAACCCGAGCGAGACGATCGAAACGCTCGAGACCTCACCGTGGAGGCTCGCGATGCGCGTTCCACCGAGGCGCCTGAGCGCATTTCCAGAGAAGCTATACGAGCGCATTCTCCCCGACGCCGACCGGCTTCAGGTCGCAGCAAGCCTCTCGGTCGCTGGCGGCGCCTTCAGAACTCGCGGCGACCTGCATGCTAGCTTCGACTGGAAGCCCGAGTCCGCCGAGGGTCTTTGTGGAAGTGAAGCGAACCCGCGAGCGACGCTACGCGCCCAGCTCGACGAAGGGCGCACCGACATCACGATGGACGGAGTCGTCGGCAACGCCCAAGTTCTGAACGTCGAAGCATCCGCGGAGACCCCGATCGACGATTGGCTGCGCGCTGCCGAGGTGCCGAAGTGGCCTGTGACGCGGATCAGCGCCGACTTCTACGACGCGCCCATGGAAAACATCCCTTACGTCTGCCGCTATGCCGCAGGCAACCTGGAGGCGAAGCTCCGAGCCACCGGGCTCTTCGGCGACGATCCAAAGCTCGCGTTTTCGATGGAGTCTGATGACATCCGCGCCCGCCGGTTGGAGCCCGGCCGCCGCGGGGGCACCGTGAGCACGATCATCGAAACGCCTCCTGCGATCAATCGGTTTTCCGGGTCTTACGCGGACGGCGTCGGTGAGATGGGTCTCGACATGCAGTGGTGGAACGGAGGCGCAACCAAGATCACGGCGCGCGCTCCGCTGACGTGGAATAGCGAGCACCCCGTTCCGAAGCTCGGCAATCGCGGTGAGATCGCCGGTCGCGCCGACTTCGACCGGATGCCGCTTCAGGCCGTGTTGGCGTGGATGGCAGGTGCGGTCAACGTCGAGGGCATCCTGCAAGGGAGCGTGAGCGCGCAAGGTCTCGTGCAGAACCCCACTTTCGTGGGAAGCGTGGAGCTCTCCGACGGGCGGGTCGATTTACGCGAAGTCGGGCAAACGCTCGAAGACGTGAGCGGCCGCGCCATCTTCGACGAGGATGGAGTCGCGATCACCGATCTCAAAGCCTACGACTCGGGCGGCTCCGCCGAGCTCGACGGACGCGTCGGTTTTCGGCGCCTGAAGCTCACCAAGGCGGATGTCCAAGTCGACGCTCAACAGTTTCCGCTCCGTCAGGAGGGCTCGGTCGTGGCGCGCGTGGAGGGCAACGCGCGACTCTTGGCCCGGTTCGAGGAGGAAGCACTCGAAGGTGAGGTGCGTCTACGAGACCTGACGATCGACATCCCGGAGAGCTCTGCCACCCCGCAGGATCTCGCGCCGCACCCCGAGGTGTTCCTCATTGGAGAGACGTACGAGGCGGTTCGAGAGACACGCCCCTACCCCGTGCGGTTGAAGCTCCGCTCCGAGGACCGCATCGTCATCATGAGCCGCGACCAGGGTTTCTTCGTCGAGGCTAGTGCGAACCTCGACACGACCATCGCAAAGGATCTGCTCGTGGAAGGCAACGTCAACCTCCACTCGGGGAACTTCCGCGTGTTCGGCAAGCGTTTCGAGGTCCGGTCGGGAAGCATGGTCTTCGACGGCGACCCCGAAATGGACGCAAAGGTGGACTTGGTTGCGCGCCACTCGCTGCGCGGTAGCAACGACACGATCACGGTCAGCGTCTCGGGTCGCTTGAGCAATCCGACGATCGAGTTCAGCTCCAGCGTTCCGACGACTAGCGAAGCGCAGGTCATCGCTCTTCTCGTCACGGGCTCCACGCGGCAACAGCGCGGCGTTGGACCGACGACCGCGCAGGCCTCCCAAGAGACGACGAACTTCCTCACGGGCGTTGCAGCGGGCCTTGCGTCGGCGTCGCTGCAGTCGCAGTTCGGCGGCCTCGCACCAACCTTCGGCATCAAACAAGGCCAAGGCTACGCGGACGACGTCGAGGGCGATACCGCCGTCCAAGTCGGATTCAACGTCGACAGCGTGCTTCCGGAAAACGTGCCCATTCGAGGGCTGTACGTCGAAGGTCAGTTCGTTGCCAGGCGCGCCGAAGGCGGACCGAACACGACCGCACAGGCACAGCGCCCAGGTTTCTTGATCGAGGCACTCTGGCCCCTAAACTTCGTGACGACCGGGACGTTTGCTCCGCCCGCGAACTGGAGTATCGACATCACCTGGGAGCCCTGAAGTCAGTATGACCCGCAAGCTATTCGGAACAGACGGTATTCGTGGCCTCGCCAACCGTGGCGACATGACGCCGGAGGTGGCCTTTCGCATCGGCGCGGCGATCGCCTACCAAGCGGGCCAACGCGTTCAGCACGTGCCGCGCATCGTGGTTGGAAAAGACACCCGGCTCTCCGGCTACCTGTTCGAGACCGCCGTCGCTTCGGGCATCTGTGCGCTCGGAGGTGAGGTCCTCCTGTCCGGCCCGCTCCCGACGCCCGCGATCGCCCATCTGACGACCAGCATGCGCGCGGACGCCGGCGTGGTGATCAGCGCCTCGCACAACCCCTACCAGGACAACGGCATCAAGATCTTCGGGCCCGACGGCTTCAAGCTGCCCGACTCGATCGAGCACGAGATTGAAGACCTGATTTTCGGCTCCGATCTCGACATGAAGCGGCCGACCGGCACGCGAGTGGGGCGCGCGGAGCGGCAGGATGACGCGCCCGGACGCTACGTCGCTTTCGTGAAAGCCTCGTTCCCGGACGAGCTCACCCTCGAGGGCGTGACGATCGTCGTGGACGCAGCGCACGGGGCGGCGTACCGCACGGCGCCTTTGGTGTTTTCCGAGCTGGGTGCGACGACGCATGCCATCGGCGTCCGGCCGAACGGCAAGAACATCAACAACAAGGTCGGCGCGCTTCATCCGGAGACCTGCGCGCGCGAGGTTCGCAAACGAAACGCAGACCTCGGAATCGCGCTCGATGGAGACGCCGATCGCGTCATCATGATCGACGAAAAGGGGAATCAGATCGACGGCGACGTGATCATGGCCCTTTGCGCGACTCGCATGCTCCGTACGAAGCGGCTCCGCCGCCGGACACTCGTCGCGACCGTCATGAGCAACCTCGGGCTCGAGCGCGCAATTGAAAACGACGACGGCAAGCTCGTACGCTGCAACGTCGGCGATCGATACGTCGTCGAGACGATGCGGAAACGCGGCTTCAACTTCGGTGGCGAACAGTCGGGACACCTGATTTTTCTCGACCATGCTACGACGGGCGATGGACTCGTCGCGGCGATGCAGGTTCTCGCGATCCTGCGCCGCGAGGAGCGACCGCTTTCCGAGCTTGCCGCGGAGGTGATGGAGCGCGTTCCCCAGGTGCTCGTGAACGTGAAGCTTCCGGACCGTCGCCCGCTCGAGGAGCTCCCGAAGACGAGACGCGCGATTGCAAGCGCCGAAAAAGCGCTCGGTAAGAACGGCCGCGTCTTGGTCCGATGGAGTGGGACCGAGCCCAAGCTGCGCGTCATGATCGAAGGCCCGAAGCGCGACCGAATTCGGGCGCTCGCGAACGACATCGCCGAGGAAGCGAAGCGGGAGCTCAAGGTCGCGCGCTGAGACGCTGCACCACCCCCGCGCGCTTCAGGGCGCGGACTGCGACGGCTCCGGGAGCAGCACCGTGACCGACGCCGGCTCGACTCCGAGCACCTCGATTCCGTCGGGCAGCCCTCGGGGCTGGACGCGCACCGACGCCGATCCTTTGCTCGCCAACAGATCCGTGAGGTTCACGATCGCCAGAACGGAAGCGGGGTTCAGCGCGTCGACCATGCTGACGGGACCGCGAATTCGGACCGCCACCGCTCGCGGACGGATGGCGCGTGGAACGACTCCCTCTGCATCGACGCGGAGCGGGGAAAGCACACGTTCCTTCATCTTGGGCTGTACGCGGAGCGTGACCAACACGGTCTGTGGCTCGAAGCTGGTGTTCGACGGTGGCCCCATGAGCGGAATCTCCCGCTGGACCACGCCTTCCTCGAGCTGGGACACGTCGAGCTCCATCGATCGCACCGTGCGCATCGAGTTCACGACGTCGCGCGGCCCGTCGACCTCGACGGTCTCTGGGAACACCTCTGGCTCGCCGGCCCACTCCAAGTCGCTCGGCAGCTTCCCCTCGAGAAGAACCTCCACCGGAAGGTCGCGAAGGGCCCGCGGCGCCCACTTGAAGGTCAGCGAGGGCGGAACGACCTGCACGACCTCGACGCCCGTCGGTAGATCGAACATCTCTTTTTCGAAATAGTAGCGCGGCTCCTCCCGCGTCTTGATCTCCACGTCCACCGGCGGAAGATCATCTTGGCGGATGGCATTCAGGCGGGCCCGGCTCCCCTTCAGGCGCACGCGTACGCGGTCGGGAGTCTCGGTCACGAGAATCATGTCCTGAGCGTCCGCGGGTGGGCGCACTACGACATCGACGTAGACGTTGCGCTCCATGTCTTCCGCCCCGTGCACGAGGGAAAACATGAGTATGGCAATGCCGACGGCGCCGGCTTTGAGTCCGAGGTTCGACGTGAAAAAAAGGCGGATGCCGTGAAGTGCGTCGACGATGGCGCTCACGACGTTTCCTCGACCTTTTTCACGGTGATGACCGCATCGGGATTCTGCGACCGGGTCGGCTCCGCCGGCGCCAGCGAGGCGCGGCGTTCGGCGGCCTTTCGGCGGCTCGGCTTCGGCGCGTAAAACAGGCCGTAAAGCGCGTCACGAAGGGACGCAACGTCGAGATTGCGAACGATGTTGCCGTCGAAGCACAGCGAAATCGCGCCGCGCTCCTCGCTCACGACCACGACGACCGCGTCGGTCTCCTCGGTGATGCCGAGGCCCGCGCGGTGACGGGCACCGAGCGAGCGATCGCCTCCCGCGGAGCCCGCCATCGGCAAGAACACGCCCGCCTGCCAGATGCGGCCCTCGCGAAGGACGACCGCGCCATCGTGCATGGGGTTTTCGAAGCTCGGCACGAAGATGCTGTGAAGCAGCTCTTTGCTGACCGCCGCATCGACTTCCGTGCCGCGCTCGATGAACTCGTCGAGCGCCGCGCTTCGTTCGAAGGCAATCAATGCGCCGATGCGCTTTTGCGCGAGCGTTCCGGCCGCCTTGATCACCTCCTCGATGGTTTGGGTCTCTTTCGCCGTCCGCTGACCACGAAGGAGCGGCCGTCGTCCCATACGTGCCAGCGCACGCCGTATGTCCGATTGAAAGATGATGACGACGATCACCGCGAGATACGCGAGCACCGAGTCGAGAATGGTGGTGACCGTGACCAAGCCGATACGACGCGCGAGGAGGTAGCCGACGAATACCAGGCACAGACCGATTGCCACCTGCATCGCGCGCGTGCCGCGCAAGATGACGAGCGCCCAGTAGATGAGGACGGCAACGAGACCGATATCGAGGCAATCGTGCAGAACTTCCCACGGGCTTCTCTGGAAGAAACCGAGGAATCCATGGCTCATGTCGTCGAGCATGCTGCCGAGAAGGTCGATCATGACGGCCCCCTTGGCACTTGCCAGAGCGCGCGCGCCACCGCAACGACCTGCCTCATCATGCGCACGTCGTGCACGCGCACCGCGTCGACGCCGGATGCTGCGCACAGCGCGACGGCTGCCGCAGTACCGCCGAGACGGTCCTCCGGCGACGGCCGGTCTCCGCTCGGGGTCGGCGCAAGCTCCGCGATGAACGATTTACGCGAGGGCCCCACAACTACACGGTATCCGGTCTTTCGGAAACGCCCAAGAGAACTTAGCAATTCCACCGACTGTGACGTCGTCTTCGCGAATCCAAGGCCGGGATCGAGCCACACGGACCGACTCGGAACTCCGGCCCGCTCCACGCGCTCGGCCGCGGCGAGAAGCTCCCCGATCACGTCGTCGGTCACGTTTTCGTAGTCGGTGTGGGGAGGCCGGACCTCGCCCCGGCCCCGGCTGTGCATGATCACGTACTGCGCCCCGGCCGCGGCGGCGGCCTCGGCGAGGTGGGGATCCTCCGCGCAGCGCACGTCGTTTACGATGCTGGCCCCTGCCGCAAGAGCGGCCGCGGCGACCTCCGGCTTCACCGTGTCGATCGAGATTCGTATGCGATCTGCGGCCAGGGCCTCGATCACGGGAACCACGCGACGTATCTCCTCCTCGACCGAGACCTGCTCGAAGCCGGCCCCGTAGGTCTTGCCGGCCGGGCGCGAGGACTCGCCTCCGACGTCGACTACGTCGGCCCCTTCCGAACGGAGCTCGCGGCCGCGCTCCACGGCCGCGGTGGGGTCGAGGTACCGCCCGCCGTCGCTGAAGGAGTCTGGCGTCACGTTGAGGACGCCCCAAAGCTCGGGCATGCGGACCTCCGTCGACTACCCTGCGCTCGGGACCTCGCGCGGACGGGGCTGGAAGATCGCGCCCTTTCGCTTTTCTTCGTTTTCCCGACGCTTTTCGGCGTAGGTCGGGACGCTGACGATGACCGGCGGCGGCAGCTCCTTGCCGCTCATGATCGCCTCGATCTCCTCGCGGCCGAGGGTCTCCCGCTCGAGCAGGGCCTCTGCGATGGCGTCGAGCTTTTCACGATGCTCCTCGATCACCGCCTTCGCCCGGTCGTATTGCGTATTGATGATCCGGCGCACCTCGTCGTCGATCTCCTTGGCGGTCTGCTCGGAGTAGTCCTTGTGGTAGGTCTGTCCGAGGAAGCCGGACTCTTCCTTTTCGACGTACGAAAGCGGGCCGAGGCTAGTGCTCATGCCCCACTCGGTCACCATCGAGCGGGCGAGCTGCGTCGCCTTCTTGAAGTCGTCGGCCGCGCCGGTCGTCAGCTGGCCGAACACGACCTCCTCCGCGAGCCTGCCGCCGAGGGCCATCGCGATGCGGTCTCGGATCCACTCGGCGCTGTAGCTCTGCCGGTCTTCCTCGGGAAGCGCCATGGTCAGGCCGAGCGCCGGGCCGCGCGGGATGATCGTCACTTTGTGGATCGGATCGTGGTGGGGGAGCATCCACGCGACGAGGGTGTGACCCGCCTCGTGGTAGGCGGTGGTCTTGCGCTCGTGCTCGCTGATCACCATCGAGCGACGCTCCGAGCCCATCATTACTTTGTCTTTGGCCATCTCGAAGTCCGCCATCGAGACGAGGTCTTTGTCCTGCCGGGCTGCGAGGAGCGCGGCTTCGTTCACCAGGTTTTCGAGATCGGCGCCTGAAAACCCGGGGGTGCCGCGCGAGATGATGTCGAGCTGGACGTCGTCGCCGAGGGGAACTTTGCGCGTATGGACCGCGAGGATGCCCTGCCGTCCGTTCAAGTCGGGCCGCGGCACGATGATTCGGCGATCGAATCGGCCGGGTCGAAGAATCGCGGGGTCGAGGACGTCGGGCCTGTTGGTTGCGGCGATGATGATGACGCCCTCGCTGGACTCGAAGCCGTCCATCTCGACGAGTAGCTGATTGAGCGTTTGCTCGCGCTCGTCGTGGCCGCCGCCGAGCCCGGAGCCTCGATGGCGCCCAACGGCGTCGATCTCGTCGATGAAAATGATGCAGGGGGCGTGCTTCTTGCCCTGCTCGAACAGATCGCGGACTCGCGAGGCGCCCACTCCAACGAACATCTCCACGAAGTCGGACCCCGAAATGCTGAAGAACGGAACTCCGGCTTCTCCCGCGATGGCCCGGGCGAGCAGAGTCTTGCCGGTGCCGGGTGCGCCCATCAACAGAACGCCCTTTGGAATGCGGCCGCCAAGCCGCTGAAACTTCTTCGGGTCTTTCAAGAACGCGATGATCTCTTCACAGTCGTCCTTGGCCTCGTCGATGCCCGCGACGTCCTTGAACGTCACCTTGTTCTGGGACTCGTTGAGGAGCCGTGCCCGCGACTTGCCGAAGCTCATCGCCTTGCCGCCGGAGGCCTGAAGCTGCCGCATGAAGAAGAGCAGAATGCCCACGAGGAAGATCATCGGAAGCCAGGTCACGAGAATGCTCGTCCAGAGGCTGTTTTGGTCCTCTGGCATGTACTCGACGCTCACTTCGTTATCGAGCAGCTTCTGGTTGATCTGCTCTCCCATGATGCCGACGGTGACCTTCTCGTTGCGAGGGCCGCGTTGACCGGGCTGTACGCTTTCGTCCGCCGACTTGAGCCAGTACGTGTACTCGCCGCTGTTCTCTTGGGGCCGGATCTTGACCTTTTTGACTTTGCCTTCTGAGACGTCGGTGACGAACTCGCTGAAGGGCACGCTCCGAGGCTGCTCCTCCCGTGCGACGAAGTTGAAGATCACGATGCACATCAGAATGACGAGGACCCAGAAGAGCAGTGTTTTTTGGCTTTGTTTCATTCGGTAAGCTCGGGCGCGGCGGAATGGATAGTCGAGTGATGTCGGGGCGTATGCCCGTCCTCTCTTTGTGAGGCCGCGGCGACCGCTTGGCAACCTTCGCGGCGGATGGGCTCAGGATCGATGGCTGCGTGTTCGACGATGCTCACGATATTCCAACGAAAGGCCGCTGTCGTCACGACAAACCGACCATCCCGATCCTAGCAGCACCTCTCCCCGGCCCGTAAGAAGTCGGCCGAGATCGGTCAGGTGGCGTCGGCCGGGGGTTAGGCCGGTTTCCCGCTCGATCCAGCCGCGGAGCCAGCGAATTCGAAGCGCCGGTGGGAGCTGATTCAGCTGTTCGAGGACAACCGAGTGCTGCCCCGGCTCCGGCAGCGGCGACAGCTGCGCATCGACGTAGGCGTTGAGCTCGGCGGCCTCGTCCCCGAGCGCGCAGAGGTGCTCGACGATCCGAGGGTCCTCCCCGAGGAGGACCGGAAGCACTTCGTGGCGAATTCGAACACGTTCGAAGGTCCTCTGGTGATTGGACGGATCGTCGATGAAAGGGAGGTCGTGTTCAATCGCATATCGGCGCACGTCCTGTCGCGGACAATCGATGAGCGGCCGGACGACCCCATCGGCCCTGCGCGCCTCGATCCCCGCGAGGCCGCGGACACCCGCACCTCGCAGAATGCGGGCCAACACCGTCTCTGCTTGATCGTCCTGGGTGTGTCCCACCGCTACGCAGCTCGCGCGCTTGGACGCAGCAATCTCTTCGAGAGCGCGATAGCGAAGCTCCCGAGCTCGAGACTGAATGGACTCACCTTTGGCGGACACCTCGACGCGCGTGCTGACGAACGGCACCCCGAGCGAGTCCGCGAAGAGGCCGACTTCTCGCACCTCGGAGGCCGACTCCGGCCTCAGGCCGTGGTCGACCGACGCCGCGCACAGCGTGATTCCAAGCTCGGCGCGCAACCTGTGGAGGACGTGGAGGAGCGTCGTGGAGTCGGGCCCACCCGAGCACGCGACCAGCACGTAGTCGCCCGGGGAAAGGAGCGCTCGCTCGCGCACCGTTCTCCGCACCATCGAGGTGACCATGGAACGACGCTAAAACACGCCCGACGCGAGGGAAAGCCGCATCTCAGTGCGGTCGCGAACCCCGCCCATCCTGGCGGTTTCCGGCGTTTCGGAGCCCCTACGCGAGATCGAGACACCCGGCATGCTCACGCGAAGACCCGATCGCGACCGCCGAAGAAGGCCAGGCCCCGCCTCGGCCGTTTCGAAAGCGCGCTGCTCCTTTTCGCTTCGAATCTCGATCTGCGGCGTGGGCTCCCATCGGTTCTGGCGCTCCTCGCGCACGCCCTTCACGGTCACGAGGATGGCGGGTAGCACGCCGGCCAAGCCCACCACGAGCACCGCGACCGAGCCCTTTTCGCGACCAGGCTTGTCGAGCGCGAAGTATCCGGCGAGCGCGCCGCCGGTTGCACCGACCACGGGAAACACGGTGAGCGCCCACGGTTCATTCAAACCGGACACGGACGGAATGATGAGCCCCAGCTCGGCGCCGACGAGACCGAGCCCAATCGTGCCCTTGGGCGTCGACTGGACCTGCTCCAAGACGGACTGATCGAACTGGGCTTCAGCAAGGCGAGGCGAAGCCGAGAGCGCGAATACCGCCCCCAACGCCAACGCGCATG
>JAHELW010000219.1 GCA_024643985.1 Myxococcales bacterium
AGCGAGCGATGGGCACTAGCGGAAAGCGAAAGCATCGGTCCCTTTCACCTTGGAGCTAGCAAGGTCGCTCCGCCAGGCTGAAGTGGTTCGATGCACCGTCATCGGAATTTCTGCCTTCCCAGGGTAGTATCGCCACGGTTTCATGTCCTCCGAGCGTCGAGGCGTTGCGGCTGCGGTCGCCACCCCTGCCAGCATCGTCTGCGTGCATGCCTTGGCAACGCTGCAATCCACCTTGCAGGGACCTCCGCTGGGCTCCTCTGCGGTCGCGATGGTCCCACCGATCCTCGCTGCGGGCCTGGCTTTCTGGTCTGCGCCCGCTTGGGTCGTGAGCGGAGCCGCGGCAGGCGTCGTCGCCGTCGTGATGGGGCTTCTCGGGGCGCTTTCGTGGGCTCTCGGCCCGCTCGCGGTTCTAGGAGGCCTGCTCGTCGGCGTCTTGGGCTCTCGAATCATGCGCGCGCTTCCGACGTCCGTCGATTCGGCGTGGAAACGCTCCCGACGAAAGACTTTAGCGTGGGCCGTGCTTGCAGTCCTCATGCTCGTTCAAATCTCGCGCCTGAGCATCTTCATGGCCGATCGACAGAGCACGTGGGCCTCCACGTTTCCTCCGGTCGAGTTCACCGTGGGCCACATGTGCATGGCGTCTTACGTTCACGCCGCAGACCTCACGCGCCAGGGCGACCCGAACCTCTACGACGTCGAGCACTATCCGAACTTCGGTTTGGTCGAAGCGGACGAGATCTCCACCTCGGTCGTTGGCCTACAGCCCTATCTCGACGATTCGTTTCACTACCCCCCGCCGTTTCTGCTTCTTCCACGGCTGTGGCTCGCCCTGACTAACGACTACCTCGTGATGCGCTCGGTTTGGTTTGCGGTCCAGCTGCTCAGCTTCGTCGCCTTCGCGCTACTGCTTGCGCGCTGGATCGGAGGCTCCGCAGGTGCGTGGGCGCTGTGGATGCTGCCGCTCGTGCTCGCGACGATGCCGGCGATGTTCAACTTCCAATTCGGGCAGATTCACCTGTTCACCATTTGGACGGCGATGGCCGCGATGCTGGCGTTCGAGGTCGAGCGCCGTGCGCTCGGCGGGTTGCTCCTCGCCGGTGGCATCGCCTCCAAGCTCTTTCCGGGAATCTTGGTGATCTGTCTACTGTTCCAACGGCGCTGGCGCGACCTCGCGTGGACCGCCGCGTTTGGCGCCGTCTTTTCGGGCCTATCGCTCGTGGTGACGGGACGCGCGCCGTTTGCCCAGTTCTTTCAGTACACGCTGCCGAGGCTGCTCTCCGGCGAAGCGTTTTCTTTCGTGACCGACCCGCTCGTGATCACCACGAACCTGTCGGTTCCGGGCATGGTTTGGAAGCTCGAATTCCTCGGGGTCGACGGAGCGAGCGAGTGGCTCGGGCCCACCTCGACCGTCTACACGTTGCTGATGCTCGCCGCGACTTGGTACGCCTCGCGGCTCGATGTCGGCCGCGTTCGCAAAGCACAGATATGGCTGATGCTTCTCATCCTCGCGTCCCTTCGAAGTGCGCTGGTGCCCATCTACGGAGTCGCGCCGGTGCTGTGGCTCATGACGCTGGAGCTCGACGACGTCGACACCACGCTCGGCCTCGTCGGATTTGCGCTCAGCTGGGCCTTCGTCAGCAGCGTACCGCCGGCACCGAATCCGGCCGTGACGATTGCGCTCTACACGGTGGCTCTTATCGCCATGCTTTACTGGGTGACGAGACCGCTTCACCATCGGAAACAGACGACGTCGGCGAGCTCGAGGTCCAGCTTGACGAACGACCCCTGATCGTACGTCAGGCCCTGGAAGTCCACGTCGATCCGATCGTAGTGATATGAGACTCTTGCTTCGTGCATGGTGGCGCTGCTCAGCGCCGCGTCCACCGAAACCGTATCCAGGACGACGTCGCCACAGCTTCGCGCGAAGGAGAGCTCGTAGCCGTCGAACTGCGCTTCGGGGAACGCGCCTGCTTCCCCGACCCGCGAGAAATCGAAGAGCACGCTTCCTCCCTCGATGCTCACCTCGACCTCGGGGTTCGGAACGACTCCGCAGCGCGACACGAGACTCGCGGTCGCGGCGGCTGGGAACTCGATTCCATCTCCCACCTCTGCGATCAGCGGATTAGATGCTGGCGCCCCACACGAGGACGAGCGCCGGCGAAGGTAGACGGTCCGGCCTTCGAGCCCGCTCGCGCTCGCCCTTGGCCCGATGTCCTCGGTCTCGGTGAGGACGGCGCCGGATTCGCCGCCGCAGCCTCCGGCGAGGACGCCGCAGAGAGCAAGGCACGCATGCATTGGATTTCGTTTCATGGAGGCCCTCCGCAGCACGTCCCATGCCAAGAACCAATCCCCTGGTTTCCCGGTAGATTCGTCCCTCCTCATCGCCAGCTGACGATGGCGGTCGTCTTTCTGACGACGGACGTCAGCATTTGGAGAGCTCCGACGAGGGTGCGAGTCCGCGATTCCCTCGGTTTTCCGGGTTGGTACGAAGTCTGCAACCGGTTCCGGGGTCGGCTGCCGCGGTGGCAGCCGGTCATCGAGGAGCTCGCCATGCCGAAACCGACCGATTTCCAATTGCAGAAGCGCGCGCCGCTTCTTGCGTTCGTGCTCTTGTCCTCCGCTGGGTGCCTGTACTCCGGCGATCCGGGCGGCATCGCTCCCGACCCGGAAATGGCTGCAACGCTGAGTGGAGCCCGGGTCCAGCTCATCCGCCACTCCACCTCGTGCGGTACGAGCGAAGCCCGCGGTCCCGTGGTCGAGGTAGGGCCGGGCTTGGAATACCCCGCCGACGCCGTCGCAGCCTTGAAGACCCGCTGCACCCAAGGACCCAGTCCCGGCATCGAGGTTCACGTCGAGGAAACCGCGGTCGTCTTCGACTTCTCCAACGTCGTAGCCTCAGGACGTTTCCCCGAGGGCGAGTTCGAGGGCTACATCATCGATTTGCTCCCGGGCGCCTCCGCGCCTTTTTTGCTCGCGGCTGCGCTCGATTGGGGTGTGACCCGCGCGGAAATGGCAGACGACGACTTGGTCTACGAGCCAGGGCGGCTTGCCGTCAATCTCGCCGGCCGAAGCTTCGATTCCGGCACCTTCTTGAAAGTCGACCTGCTCCTCGGGAACCTGGCCCTCCCCTTGGATTCGCCTCGGTGAAGCAGATGCGACAGGTGTCGAGGCTCATCACTGACCGCTATTCAACGAGCCGGTTTCGCCGTAGACTCCAAGCTGCGAGACGCCTGGATGGTGGGCGGGTCGCAAGCGTGGAGACATGGCGAACGCCGGCTCGGACAGACCGAACAGCGATTCCCTCGGCCCAGATTTCGGCCCGTACCGGCTCATCCGGCGTCTCGGTGTCGGCGGCATGGCCGAGACCTACGAGGCGATTCGCACGGGCCCCGGTGAGTTCACGCAGCGCGTCTGCCTCAAGGTCGTGTTGCCCTTCTATCGAGACCGCGGGGATTTTCGCGAGCTCTTCGAGCGCGAGGCGCGGCTCGCAGCCAAGCTCCGACACAGTAACGTCGTCGGGGTGATCGATTTCGGAGAGATCGAGAGCGTCACCTACATGGCGCTCGAGCTCGTCGACGGGGTCGATCTCGGGACCCTGCTGGAGTCTCGACCGAGCCGGCGCCTTTCCTCCGAGTACGTCGCCCTGATCGGCCACGAGCTCGCGGCCGCGCTCGAGCACGCGCACGACCCGCGGCGCGAGGGGTCGTCGGGCGATCCGGCAGACAACGCGATCATCCACCGCGACGTCTCGCCGTCGAACGTGCTGATCAGCAAACGGGGCGAGATCCTCCTCACCGACTTCGGAGTCGCCAAAGCAATCACGGGTACCTGGCGCCGACAAAGCGCGGTCAAGGGCAAAGTTCCGTACATGTCCCCCGAGCAGCTGCGCGCGGAGCGCTTGGACGGCCGCTCCGATCTCTTTGCGCTCGGCGTGGTGCTCTACGAGGCGCTTGCCGGCGAGCGTCCATTTCAAGGCGAGCACGACCCTGCGACGATCATGCAAATCCTCGAAGGACGCAGGGCGTCTCTTCAGGGAGTTGCCCCCTCGACTCCGCCAGCGCTCTGTCACGTGATCGAGTCGCTCCTCGAGACCAATCGCGATGACCGGCCGGACAACGCGAGCGCCGTCCTCGAATTGCTCGACCCGTTCGTTCCTCCGCCGCGTAAGCGGCGCGAGCTCGGGAAGATGGCAGCCGGGCTCCGGGAGCTCCGAGGCGCGCGGTCTTCGGACACGCCGATTAGCGGGAGCGAGGTGACCGACCGACCAAGGGTGCAGGCAGCCGATGCAAGCGGCATAAGCCGTGCTAGCCGCTCGCGCGCTCCCGAGGTTCGAGGGCCCAGCACGCCCGTCGCGGACGCCGAGACCGCGGCTGCTTCCCGAGCGGCTGGCAGCGCCGCTCCGCAGCCGTCTCGGCGGGGCATCGCTTGGGGGATGTTCGGCGCACTGCTGGCCGTCCTTGGGGCGCTGGCTTGGTCGATGATCCCCGGAGACACGCCCGAAGATCGAGCGCCACCCGAGGCGCTGCGGGCTCCGCTCGCGACGGAGCCTGAACCCGCTCCCGAACACGTCGACGTCGTCGCGGCTCCCGCGGAGGCGCCGCCTGCCGAAGCGCCGGCCGCGGAGGCTGCAGCC
>JAHELW010000050.1 GCA_024643985.1 Myxococcales bacterium
ACGTAGACGTACGTATTTGGCTGCAGAATGAGCTGCCAAAGAGCCTCCCCCCGCTGAGCGAGCGCGCCGTCCCAGTCGATCGGAGCGGCCCACGACGGGCGCGGGCTGAGTGCCTTGAACGCCTGAAACGTCTCGCGGTCGTAGTACTGAGTGAAGTCGTCGTTTTCGTCGTTCATGTAGAGGAGCTCGAGCCCGCTTTGTGCACCGTAGAAGAGCGTAATGGTGCCCTTCCACTCGGGAACGTTCTTGTAGAGGTGCTTCACGAAAGCCCGAAACGGTGCGATGCCGGTACTGGTCCCGATCAGGATGAGGTTCGCGTCCATTTCGTCCGGGACCTCGAACGCCAAGCCGTAGGGACCGGACATGGTGATCGCGTCGCCCGCGACGCGATCACAGAGGTAGTTGCTGGCGATGCCCGGGTACTCTTCCCCACTGTACTTGTCGACGTAGCTCACGCGCCGCACCGCGATCTTGATGCGCGGGAGCCCACTCGCGCCACTCTCGGGTAAGTCCGCAACGCTGTATAGCCGGAAGTGTACGTCTTGGCCGAACTCCTTGGAGCCGGGGGCAAGCACGCCGACGCTTTGTCCGAGCGCGAAGCGGAAGCTCGGCTCCTTCACGTCCAGCGTGAGCTCCCGAACCTCGATGCCGGACGCTTCCGACGTGATTCGTTCGCTGGAAACGACCGTGGCCTGAAAACGCCGCTTGGTGTCGTAGTCTTCGAGTCGGGTTACCGTCGCATTCATCGTCTCTCCTCCTCGATTTCGCCGTCGCCGCCCTCGCACGCGCGCTGGCAGCCGAGGGAACTGCTGCAGCCGTGGCATCCCGAGCGCCCCGCCAGGACATCGGGGTCGTCCCCGAAGCCCGGAAACGCCCGTCTCCAAGCCCTCTGCACGCCGATCCACGCCGCAAGCAGCACGAGCAGTGCTCCGACTCCGAGAATGTACTGCTGCAGCATCAGTCTCAACCTCCAAGCCCGCCAAAACCCATGAACGTCACGGAAAGCAGGCCGGCGAGCATCACCGCCATGGCGGTTCCTTTGATTACGTCGGGCACGCTCGCCAAATCTAGCTTCTCACGAAGCCCCGCGATCAGCACGAGCGCCAAGGTGAACCCCGTTCCGGCCCCGAGCGCGTAGACGATGCACTCGACGAAGCCATAGCCTTTGTTCGTTTGAAAGAGCGCCAAGCCCAGAATTGCGCAGTTGGTCGTGATCAGCGGCAAGAAGATCCCGAGCGCGCGGAAGAGCGCAGGGCTGACTTTCTTGATGAACATCTCGACGAGCTGCACCGTAGACGCGATGACCGCGATGAACGAAATCAGCTTGAGGTACGGCGCATCGATGGCGACGAGGAGCGCCTGAATGCCGAAGGCGCAAACCGAGCTCACCAGCATGACGAACATCACCGCGCCCCCCATCCGGGTCGCGGTCGCGAGCTTGGCCGAGACGCCCAGGAACGGGCAAATGCCGAGGAAGTACGCCAACACGAAGTTGTTGACGAGCGAGGCATTGATGAAAATCGACCACAGCGACTCGCCGCTCATGACGTCGCTCCCTCCGCAAGCGCGGGCGCCGCGATTTCGTCCCTCTTGGCCTTGCGCTGCTTGAGCCAGTTGATCAGCAAGAGCCAGCCGGCGAGCGTGAAGAATCCACCGCTCGGCAGAATCATCACCACCCAAGGTTGGAAACGATCGTGGAAGAGCTGGACCCCGAATAGAGTCCCGGCGCCGAGGATTTCCCGCACCGCGCCGAGACAGAAGAGCGCGAACACGAAACCGACCCCCATGCCGAGCCCGTCGAGCGCGGACCGCACGACCGTGTTCTTCGAGGCAAAAGCCTCGGCGCGACCTAGGATCAAGCAGTTGACCACGATGAGTGAGATGAACGCGCCGAGAGCCCGGTAGAGATCGAGGCTGATGGCCTGAATCGCGTAGTCGACCACGGTCACGAACGTCGCGATGATCAAGATGTACGTGGCGATCCGAACCTCTTTGGGAATGAAGGCTCGCAGCGAGGAAACCACGACGTTCGACATCAGCAGCACGAAGAGCGTCGCCAACCCCATGGCCAGCGCGTTGCGGGCCGTGTTCGAAACCGCGAGGACGGGACACATGCCGAGCACCTGGACGAACACGGGGTTTTCTTTCCAGAGACCCTTGATGAACTCGTCGGTTCCATTCTTGGGAGGAGCTGCCATCGCCTATCCTTCTCGCCCGAAGTCGCCGAGACTTTGCTGGAGGCGCGGAACCCAGTACTGCGCGCTGTCGTTGAGGATATCGGCGATGGCGACCGACGAGATCGTGGCGCCGGTGATGCCGTCCACCTCCCAAGGATGAGACTTTTCGCCCTGCTTGACCGGGACGATCGGGTTGGCGAGGGCCGTCCGGTCCTCCACGAGGGAAACGTCGAGACGCTCGAAATTCTGAAGGAAGGCAGGGTCGGTTTCAATCTTGTCGCCGAGGCCCGGAGTCTCTTTGCTTTCGAGAACCTGCACTCCGATGATCGCTTCGTCGGCAAACGAATACCCGTAGATCAGGCGGATGACGTCCTGATAGCCCATCCCCTGTGCCTCGACCGCCAGCCCCACGAGCCTTTGGTCGTCGCCGTAGCCAGCGTAGACGACCGGAGCGCCGCTGTCGCCGCCCTCGACGGCCTCGAAGCCGCCGGACTCGAGAAGCGCGAACGTCGCGCTGCTGGACGCGTCGGGAAGCACTCGAAAGATCGCCGCCTGGAGAGCCTCGGCCTTGTTGTGCTCGATCACGGGAAGCGTGACTTGATACACCGTGACGATCAGCAGGCCGCAAAGCACGCCGATGCCGACCATCGCGCGGTACATCTGCCAGGCGCTCGTCTGCGCGGGGCGAGTGGCGAGCTCGGCGCTCATGTCGGCGCCTCCTGGCCCTTGGTACCGTATACGGTCGGCCGAAAGGCGCGGTCGAGATGCGGCGTCACGGCGTTGCCGAGCAGAATGGCGTACATCACGCCCTCGGGAAGCCCGCCCCACGTGCGGATCACGACCGTGACCACGCCGATGAGCGCGCCGTAGACGTAGCAGCCGCGCGACGTCATCGGCGAGCCCACCATGTCCGTCGCCATGAACACGGCGCCCAGCATCAACCCGCCGGAAAGAAGCATGAACAGCGGAGAGGCATAGCGAGCTGGATCCACGAGATAAAGAGCGCCGCTCAGCAGCGCGACCGACAAGAAGATCGAAGCCGGAATCCTCCAGTTCATCATGTTGCGGACGATGAGATAGAGGCCTCCGACGAGGATCAGCACGCTCGAGGTCTCGCCGGCGGACCCGCTGATGAAGCCGAGAGCCAAATCGCGGGCGGGGGTGGCTTCCTGGCTGAACTTCCAGAGCGCGAGGGGGGTCGCCGCGGTGATGGCGTCCACGGTGGGCTCGGTAAACGGCAAGGTCAGCGTCGACGACGGCACCGACGAAAAACGGCCCTGCGTGAAGCCGGGTATCCAGGTCGTCATCGCGACGGGGAACGCAGCCTGGAGCACGGCGCGGCCGACGAGCGCGGGATTGAACGTGTTGTAGCCGAGCCCGCCGAAGAGCGCCTTGCCCATCGCGATGGAAATCACGCCGCCGACCGCCACCATCCACATCGGAAGCGCCGGCGGCAGGATGAGCCCGTAGAGGAGGCCGGTAATCACCGCGGACCAGTCTCCGACGGTGGTCGGTTTCCCCGACGCGACGCAGAGCAGGTGCTCGGTCAGCACGCAGGAGACCAGGGCCGTCGAGAGCGTGAGCAAACCAGCCAAGCCAAAGGAGAAGACGGCAAAGACACTGACCGGGAGCAGCGCGAGCACGACGTTGAACATGATCGTGTCGACGCTGTAGCCGCTCAGGATGTGCGGGGACGTGCGAATCTCGAGCGTCTTTTCGAGATGGGCCATCAGGCGGCCCCTTTGTCCATCGCCGCTGCTTTTCGTACCGCCGCCTTGGCGGCGCGGAAGCGCTGCACGAGTGGAATGTGCGAGGGGCAGACGAAGGAGCAGGATCCGCACTCGAAGCAGTCCATGAGGTTGTGCTCTTTGGCCATGACCTCGTGCTCCTCGTTGGCCGCCAGCCGGCCCAACGTCGACGGATCGAGGAAGATCGGGCATGCGTCGACGCAGTACCCGCATCGAATGCAGGGGTAGACGCGGCTATGGGTTCGCTCCGCCTCGGAGTCGGTGAACGCCGTGACGCCCGAGGTGCCCTTCGTGATCGAGATGTCTAGGCTCGATGCGGCCGCACCCATCATCGGCCCGCCGAGAAACACCCGGTTCACGTCTTCCTCGACCCCGACGTGCTCGAGCAGGAAGCGCAGGGGCGTTCCGATTGGGATGCGGTAGTTCCCCTTCTTCTTCACCGCCGGGCCGGTCACGGTGATGACGCGTTCTTGAATGCCGCGTCCGAGCGGGAGAAGACGCCCGATCTCCGCGGTGGTCGCGACGTTGCAGCAGAGCGCATGGATGTCGATCGGCAGCTTGCGGGACGGCACCTCGCGGCCGAGGAGCGCGGCAAAAAGCATCTTTTCGGCGCCCTGCGGATATTTCACGCGCAGCACCTCGACCGACCCGTCGAGGTCTGCCGGGAACATCGCGCTCAGATGCTCCGCCGCATCGCGCTTGTTGGCCTCGACGCCGATGATGACCCGCTTGGCCCCGCTGACCTTGAGCAGGTAGCGAATGCCCATGAAGATGTCCTCGCCCTGCTCGAGCATCACCCGATGATCGGTCGTCAGAAACGGCTCGCACTCGACCCCGTTGATGATCAGCGTGTCGACGTACTTCCCCTCGGGTACCTTGAGCTTGACGTGAGTCGGAAACCCCGCGCCGCCGAGCCCTACGACCCCGGCCTCCTGAATCGCGGCGATGATGTCGTCCGGTGTCGCCGAGTCGAGGGGACACGGGGTGCCCGGCTCGACCTCCTGGGTGGATCCGGGAAACGGCTCTAGATAGACTGCCGGGACCATCCGGCCGGTGATGCTCGGTGCGAGCGCAATCCGGCGGACGAGCCCCGAGGCAGGTGCGTGCATGGCGACCGACATGAAGCCGTCGGGGCGCGCAATCCGCTGGCCGCGTTCGACTTCCTCACCCTCCTCGACCACGGGAATCGACGGAGCGCCCATGTGCTGGACCAGAGGAACGACCAGCAGCGGTGCAAAGGGAAACTGGCGTATCGGCAGCCCGCTCGTTTCGTCTTTCGACTCCGGCGGGTGAACGCCATGCCGAAACGTCTTCGTCCCCAGAAGTCTCATCGGTCCGGTGCCCGCTCGCTCCTCAGTTGAACTTCTCGCCTCGCTTGATCCACTTCTCGATGCCCTTTTCGGAGCGGTTTCTCGGCAACCCGGGATGGATGACCCGAGCCGTGCATCGTTCCGCCGCCTTCACGAGGTCCTTGTAGGGGCCCGCCTCGCCGTTCTTGATGAAGGCCTTCTTGTCCGCGTTGTACTCGAAGATTTTGGAGTTGATCTGGACGCACTCGTCGCACGAAGTGCACTCCGCAGTGTCGATCCATGGCGCTAGATAGTCGCCTCCACCTCCGGCGGCCGGAGCGGGAGCGGCGCCGCCTGCTTGGGCACCCTCGCCCGCAACGAGCGCGGCGAGCCCTTCTCCGGAGCCCCCGGCCATCTGCATGAGGCCGGACATGATCTTGCCGACCACGTCCTGCCGCGCCGTTTCGACGAGCGACTCCGTCGAGGGCTGATCCTCGCCGGCCAAAGACTTGAGCATCGTCCAGAAGTCGCGGCGGTCTTCGCAGGACTCGACGATCGGTTCGGCGACGAGCAGCCGGGTGAGCTGTCCGTCTCGGTCGACCATCCACACGTACGGGAAGCTCCCTTCCCGTTCGTCGGCATCGAGCTCGAGAAACTCCGCCAAGGGCATCATGTTCTCGTTCCAGGTGTCGCGCGGCGCGACGCGGAAGTGCTTGCGGAAACGGGTCTCGGTCATGGCGAAGTCCGCGAAAGTGAGCGGAAGCTCCATGGACTTTTCGACGCCGTCTTCCTGATAGGTGATGGTGTAGACCGGCCAGTCCTCGTCCATCGCGGGGTTGCCCTCGAGGTCGAAGCACTCCGCCGGAGTCTTGCCCGCATCTGGGTCGTAGCGAAAGAGCGGATAGGCCCGGGACTCCACGGCTAGCTTGGACTGCGCCGCGCTCATGTCGTCGCCGATGCCGTGCTCGGGCTGGCAGGTGCTGTACAGATTGAACAGCGCCGGCCGACGAGACTTCAGCCCGTGGATGAAGCCCTCGATCATGTGATTTGCGTGCGCGATGGTGCTCTGCATGACGTAGGTCGTGCGGTGCGCCATGCCGATGAGCCCGATTTCTTTTCGAGGCTCGTCCTTGCCTTGAATGGCTTTGCCGTATTGGGCCATATCCGAGACCTGGCCGATGAAGCCCGACGTGCAGGCCTGGCCGCCCGTGTTCGAGTAGACCTGCGTATCCACCACGACCACTTTGATCGGCTTTCCGGACGCCATGAGCCGCGAGAGGTTCTGAAAGCCGATGTCGTACATCGCGCCGTCGCCGCCGACTGCGACGACCGGTGGGCAGAGCTCCCACTCCTGGTCGGTGAATCCGCGCCAGGTGAGGTACGTGAGCTCATCGTCGTGCGTGGCCGGGTCGTACTTGCCGGCGAGCTCGAGCTCGGCACGGCGGATCGCCTTGAAGCCATCGGCCATCTTGGCCATGTGGCCTTCGAACACGCCCATGGCCATCGACGGCGTGTCCTGGAACAGGTGGTTCGCCCAAGGGAACGGATAGGGATTGAAGGGGTACGTGCTTCCCCAGACCGACGTGCAGCCCGTCGCATTGATCATCCCCATGCTGGTGCGGCCGCGCCCCGTCGTGCCTTCCGTGTACTTCCACTTCAGCGCTTCGAGCTCCGCCACGAGCCCGGTTACGCTGCGAAGCCACTCCTGATCGATCGGCTCGCTGCCGCGCATGTTTTCCATTCGCTCCGCAATGCCGGCCAGCGTGACGTCCTTGTCGCCGATGTCGTCGACGATCTTGGAGATGATCTCCGGGTCGCTGACGTTGATCTCGCCGGCCAAACGCAGCTGGATGTGCTTTTTCAGCCGGTCGATGAGATCCGTCAAATGCTGGAGGTGCGTCTCGATGCGCGGCTGCATCAGCCCTTCCACGGTCGCAATGAACAGGTGAAGCGCGGTCTTTTCCGAGCAGCCTAGGCATGCGCCGTCGCCGCTCGTGAACGGCAAGTAGTTTTCCTTGTCGAGAAGGATGGTTTGAAGCGTGCCGATGCCCTCCTCGAGATCGTCCACGCGGATGTACTTCTTCGGCGTGTTCGGGAGGTCGGTCCAGAGGTCCCAGTTTTCACGAAGCTCCTCGACCGAGTCCGCAGTTTGTTTGATGGGCCGGAGCGCTTCGTCGTTACACACCTCGACGCACTCCATGCAGCCTTTACAGGTGTAGGGATTGACCGTGATCGAAAGAAGGCCACCGCTCCCCGGCTGATCCTTTTCGGGCAGCGTGTAGTGCGGCCGCGTCAGCGCGAACTTGAACCCGTTGAGCTCTTCTTTGAAGAGATCGAGCTCCTGCTCGAGCTTTTCCTTGGCGCTGCCCTCGAGGCCGCTTTGTTTCACGGTCTTCAGCATCGCCTCGTCCATCATCGCCGCCACCGAGTCGGTCTCCTGCGCCTCTTGGAAGAGCGAGTGCAGATTTCGCTCCATGACCTTGGCGGCTTTCGGCAGGTGCTCGAGCTTCGCGCCGTGGCCGTTCTTGCGGACGCGACTCACGACGGTGTCGACGACCTGGCCCACCTCGTTGACGAGCCCCGGGATCGCCGTGTCCGGACAGACGGTGTAGCAGTCGCCGCAGGCGGTGCAGTTCTCGGCGATCCACTCGGGATGCTCGAAGCGGATGCCGGTCATGTCGCGAAAGAGGGCGCTCGACGGCGGCATGATGCCGAGCGCGATGAAGGGGTCGGTGAGGTTGTCGTTCCCGAGGCCGCGCGCGTAGAAGTTGCCCGTCTGCTCCCAGAAACGGTGAATGTCGGTCATCGGCGCCTTGCTCTGCGGCAGCGGCTTGACCATCACCGGGAGCTTCGGACCGACACGGCGACCGCCTACTCGCGTCTCGGTCACAGGGCCGGGAACCACCTCGCGAATCTCGTCGAACCCTCGCTTCACCACGCGCATGTTGTCTTCGACGACGCGCCTGCCCTTGGAGCCGAACTTGTGCTCGAGCTGTTCTCCAATCGCGTCGAGCAGCTGCTCGTCCGTGAGCCCCGCCTGCTGCATCACGGGCGAGACCGCGAAGAATGCGCCCTGAAACGCGATGCCCTGCATGCGGAGCTGTAGGTCGGGATCGGTGGCTTCGTCGCGCGCGATTTTGAAGCCATCGATGTAATAAACCTTGATGTTCTTGTCGCGAATGATGCGCTGGTAGATGCTTGGAATGCTCTGCCACATCTCCTCGGGCGATTTGTCACCCTGGATGATGAAGACGCCGCCCTCCTTGAGGCCCGCAAGCGCATTCGTGTGCTGGAAGACGTTCGGGTCGGGCGACAGCACGACGTCCACGTAGAAGTATTCGCAGTTGATCTTGATCGGCTCGGGAGCCGCCGAAAGATAGTACGTCGTCGGCTGGCCCTTCTTCTCGGAGCCGTACTTCGGATTGGCCTTCATGTGGTAGCCGAGCAGATCGAAGAGCGTCATCGCCAGGTTCTTGCCGGTGGTGATGGCGCCCCAGCCCCCCACAGAGTGGAATCGCACCGTGATGCTGTCTTTGGGCATGAGGTTCGGGTTCTCCGATCCCTTCACCACGAGCTCTTTGACGTGGGGGTACGCCTCTTCGATGGTCTGCTGATACATGTCCTGCTTGGGCGTCATCGCCTCGTCCCGCAGGAAATCGATCGACAGATAGAACAGCTTCTTTTGCGCGCCGCCCTCGAGCATGTTCTCGACGGCGCCTACGATGCCCTCGGGCTGAAGGTCGCGGCTTCCCATGCCGTACGAGCCCGCGTAGAGCGGCGGCGCATCGCTCATCGACACGTACGACGCCAGCTCGGGGTAGACCGGGTTCTTCGGGTCCCTCCCGTTTTCGAGGCACTTACCGATCGTGGCGCGAATCTCGCGCATCAGCGGGAGGTCCGCGGCGAGCGGCTGGTCGAGCCGCTCGAGGACGGAGACGCCCCGCTTGCCCTTGAGGATCTTGCCGATGAGATCGCCGGGGAACGGACGGAACATCACCATGTCCACCACCCCGACCTTCACGCCTCGCGTTTCGCGAAGGTAGTCGACCACGGCCTCGGCGGACGGAATCATGCTGCCTTGGCCCACGATCAGGTAGTCCGCATCGTCGGCGCGGTAGGTCATCACGCGCTCGTAGCGGCGTCCCGTCAGCGCGTGGTACTCGTCGAACGCCTGGTCGGTGAGCGCCTGAATGTGGTCGAAGAAGAAGGGGCGCTGAGCCGCGACGCTCTGCATGTACGAATCCTGGTTTTGGACCAGACCGGCCATCACCGGGTTGTCGACGTCCCACAAGGCCGGAATGCGACGGCGTGTGTCACCGTAGATGATTCTCTGGGCCGGAGTCGGCGTCTCGATGATGTCGTCGGGCCGCCCGAGATACTCCGCGATCAGCGCACGCTCCGGCACCATGAGTGACTCGATGAGGTGCGTCGTGAGAAAACCATCCTGCGCAATGATTCCCGGCGTGAGCGCAAGCTCGGCAATCCTGTGGCAAATGATGTTTAGATCGGCGGCGCCCTGCGCGTTATTCGCGAAGAGCTGAAAGAAGCCCGTGTCGTCGACGCAGTGATAGTCGTCATGGCCCGCGTGCACGTTGAGCGTGGCTTTCGTCATCGCTCGCGCGCCGATGTTCAGCACGTACGTCAGCCGCTTCCCGGTCGCCGCGTAAAGCGACTCGTGCATGTAGGCGATGCCCTGACCGGAGGAGAAGTTCGCGGCGCGCATGCCCGTCATCGAGAGGCCCGCGGTGACTGCGGCCGCCGCGTGCTCGCCTTCAGGCTCGATGAAGATCAGCGGACGGCCGGAAATGTTGAGATGTCCCGCCGCGGCGGCCTCCGCCCAGAACTCACCCATCTGCGTCGAGGGCGTGATCGGGTACGCGCCCGCTGCATCGGTCGATTCCCGCTCGCACATGATGACGGCGCTATTGCCGTCGAGCGCAGCGCGCACCCCCGGGTATTTGAAGCGCTCCGCCTGTTCTTTGTTCTTCCTGCCGAAAAATCGTACCGACATCGAAAATACCCGTTGGGCTCGAAGCCCTGTTAGCTAGGTAGGAGCGTCGCGAAGCGCGCCCTTACGAATGATCTTCTTGGCTGCCGGCCCTTTGACCGGTCCCCCTTCGGGATCGAGCCAGACGATAGCCCCTGTAGGGCACCTTTCAATGGGAACTCGCGTCTGATGCGGCCTGCTGTAGTCCACCACGGGAAGGTTCTTCTTCATCGCGATGAGACCTCGCGGCGCATCCATTTCGCAGCGGGCACACGCGGTGCACGCGACCTCGCAGTCCTCTAGGATTTCATCGCCTGCTTCGAGCGAGCTACAGGCGACCCAGAGGCGATGGCTGACCTTGTGGAGGGAGAAGAGATCTTTCGGGCAAACCTCGACGCAGTCTCCGCAGGCGGTGCACAGCGCCTCGTCGACGACCGGAAGATTCTGTGAATTCATGTGGATGGCGTCGAAATCGCAGACCTCGTCGCAGTCTCCGAGCCCGAGACAGCCCCAGAAGCAGCCCTTCCCCCCGCCGGCCACTCGAGCGGCCGCCCGGCAGCTCTGCTCCCCGTGGTACCTCGCGTGGTTTCGCGCGACGTTCGCGCCGCCCGCGCAGGCCAGCCTCGCCACGAGCTTCTCCTCGGCGCCGACGTCGACGTCGAGAAACTGCGCGATCTCGGCCTTCGCCTCCTCCGAGCTCACCGTGCACTTGCCGGGGAGCGCTTCGCCGGACGTGAGCGCCTCGGCAAACGGGCGGCAGCCGGGAAAGCCGCAGGCGCCGCAGTTCGTATGAGGAAGCATGTCCTCCACCGCGTCGATCCTCGGATCCTCGTAGACGTAGAGCTTTCGGTTTGCGAGCACCAACGCCGTGGCGAGGATCATCGTAAGGCCGGCGATGGCCCCAATCGCGGTGAGAAACAGCATCGTTGCTTGATGGGCGCAGCCGTCCCTGGAGATCGCCCCTACCGTCCGTAGCATAGCCCGCAGGCGGCGGGCTTGTCTCTCCCACAGTTCCGAATTAGCGCAAGTGGCAGCACGATAACGAACATGGACAAGCTTCTGGACAGAGCGCTGGTCCTCGGCGCGAGCGGGTTTCTCGGAAGCCACGTCGTCAAGGCGCTCGTCGCGGCCGGGCGGCCCGTGCGCATCCTCGCGCGGCCTTCCAGTGATACCGCTATGACCGACCATCTCGACCTCGAGCGTCGGCGAGGCGACGTGTTCGATCCGGAAACGTTACGCAACGCGATGGAAGGGTGCGGGAGCGTCTTCTACTGCATCGTCGATGCGCGCTCGTGGCTGCGCGACCCCGCGCCCCTCTACCGTACCAACGTCGAGGGCGCCCGGCTCGCCATGGAGGCCGCGCTCGAGGCCGGAGTCGGGCGCTTCGTGTTCACGAGCTCCATCGTGACCATCGGGCTTAACCCCTCGGGCGTGGCGTCCGAGGCGGACGCCTTCAACTGGGAGGACCGAGCGCCTCCCTACGTCATGACCCGAGTCGAAGCGGAACGGCAGCTACTTGCGCTCTGCCGGAAAGGCCTGCCGGGGATCGCCTGCAACGTCGCCACCACGTTCGGCGGCCACGACCATCAGCCGACGCCGCACGGCAAGCTCCTCGAGCTCACGGTCGAGGAGCGCATGCCGGTCTACTGGAATACGAAGATGAGCGTCGTCGGCATCCGGGACGCCGCGGAGGCCATGCTCCTCGCCGAGGCGCGAGGGCGCGTCGGCGAGCGGTACATCATCGCGGACCGCATGATGGACATCGCCGAGGCGACCGCCAAGACCGCCGCGTTCGCAGGCGTGAAGCCGCCGCGGGTCGAGGTCCCGATGTGGGCGCTGACCGGCGCCACGTGGCTGACCGAGAAGCTCATGCACGCGCTCGGCCAAGACACCATCATGACGATGAGCAGCATCGCCCTCCAGCAGATCATGGGCGACTTCGACAACACCAAGGCCCGCACCGAGCTCGGCTGGCAGCCACGCCCGATCGAGCAATCACTCCGGGAAGCAGCCATCTGGTTCAGAGAAAACGCGTGAGGCGTCGAGTCGGGCCGGACGGGCCGGCGGCAGCCGGTTTGTTCTTGCGGCCTTTTCGGTAAGCAAAAGCGAGCTCAGAAAACACGCCTTTACGAGGGCGTACTGCGATAAGCTGCTGCCTGAGCGGGGCGATCTCGAGGCCGCGAAGAGTGACGTCCGAGCGACCGGTTTTGCTCCCCCGAGAAAGGAAATCGCCATGACGTTCAAACTGGTCTGCATCGCGAACGCGGTGGTCGCGATCGGGTTCGGAATCGCATTCGTGGTCGCGGCTGAACCGACGATGGCCATGTATGCAACTGAGGGGGCACCCGGGCTGACACCCCTAGGATTGCTCATAGCGAACCTGCTCGGTGCGGCCTTTATCGGCTTCGGCGTGGTTGCCTTTCAGGCCCGAGACGCGGCAGATTCTGTAGCGCGCCGGGCGATCGCTCTGGGTTTCGTCGTGGGGAACACGATCGGCGCCGTGATGACCGTCCTCGGCATCACCTCCGGGGCGTCGAACGCCCTTGGGTGGTCGACCGTCGCGCTCTACCTGATCTTTGCGGCCGGTTTCGGAATGACCGGCCTCGCCAAGTCCTCGGCCTGAGGCGGCACAGCCGACCGGGTACTCGCACGAGCCCTATTCGAGAGCTTGAGCCACCGTAGCCGCGCGCCGGTCTCAATCCTCTTCCCACAGGCCCGACTCCTTGAGTAACTCGATGTCGAGTAGGTCCTTAGTGCGTCCCGAAGCTTTCTTGGTCGCGACGAAATCTGCGAGCCCGAGAAACCGCAACACGATCCCGCCGAGGGATTCCCGCGTGGCTCCGTCATATGCGCGAGCGAATGGGACGCCATCGATGTAGTTCATGATGTCAATCCTCAGCGGTGGAACACCCAGCGAAGCCATCCGTGGGGGGTTGGCAAACGCCTCGACTGCCTCCTTCGCAAGCTCCGGATACCCGAATTCGTGCAGCGCCCGTGCCACGCGTTCGGCGTTCTCCGCGCTTGGGTCGACGAAGACGTCGATATCTTGAGTCGCACGCGGGCGGCCTTGTGCCGCCATCGCGTAAGCCCCAACGATGACGAATCTAGCGTCGTGGCGCTGGAGTAAGCTCAAAAACTCGAGCCATTCGTTTGGGAGATCCACCGTAGCCTTTGTACACGCGCTTGCGGATCTCCTCCATCGCTGCGATCCGTGCCGAGACTGGCCGACTCAGCCAGTAGCGACCCTCATCGAGCGCGGCTTGCTTCGGATCCGTCCACCTCGCCTGTGGCATGGGCCCAGTTTAGCACATGCCACCATGAACAAAGCCCGCTCCGAAGAGCGGGCTCAATGGCGTCCCCACGGGGATTTGAACCCCGGTTACTGGCGTGAAAGGCCAGGGTCCTGGGCCACTAGACGATGGGGACGATAGGTCGGGGGCTTCTTAGGGCAATTCCGCCGGGCTTCAAGTTGTCGTCGAATTCGTCGATGACCGACCATCCATGCTCGGTTTTCTTCATTGCCGCCCCCTCTCACCGGTGGGCCGTCAGGGACTCGAACCCTGGACCGTCGGATTAAAAGTCCGCTGCTCTACCAACTGAGCTAACAGCCCGACGAAAGGCCCGGAGCGGTCTAACATGCCGATCTCCGGGGTCAAGCCTCGACCGGGGAGACTGCGTAAGCGCAGCCAGCGCTGCAGGCCGCCGAGACGTTGCATCCTAGACGCAGGTCCCCGGCTTCATGTACCTAAGAGGAGAGGCGCGAACGGTGGGACGCATCGTAGTCGAGGACATCGAGGAGTATTCCAGCACGGAGCTCGCCAAGAAGTATCCATCGACGGCGGGCTCGCAGGCGGAGGCGCCTGCCGAAGAGGTCGACCGCTGCATGGAGGCGGTCGAGCGCGACGGGTACGTGATCGTAGAGAACCTCATCTCGCCCGAGCTCTGCGCCGAGATCAGGGAAGACCTCATCCCGCGGTTCGAGTACGACTCCGGGCGAAACAGCTTCGAGGGCTTCAAGACGCAGCGCCTCTATGCATTTTTCGAAAAGTCACTGGTCTGCAATCCCCTGGTCGAGCATCCGCTGATCCTCGGCTGCCTCGACCGGATCTTCGAGCCGAACTACCTGCTCTCGCAGCTCCAAGCGATCAACATCCTACCCGGTGAAGCCCAGCAGCCGCTTCACCCCGACGACGCGTTCTATCGGGTGCCGCGTCCCCGGCCGCCGCTCGGCGCCGCGACGATCTGGGCCATCGACGACTTCACCGAGGAAAACGGCGCGACGGTGGTGATCCCGAAGAGCCACCTGTGGGACGAACGCCATCCGAGGGCTGAAGACCTCGAAAACCTCGTGCCCTGCGTCATGCCCGCGGGGTCCGTCGTGTTCTTCGTCGGCACGCTCTGGCACGGCGGCGGTGCGAATCGAAGCAAAGCCGCGCGCCTCTGCGTTTCGGCGCAGTACTGCGCACCCTGGTGCCGGACGCAGGAGAACTACAGCCTCTCCCTTTCGCGCGAGACCGTGAAGAAGTGCAGCGAGCACATCCAGCGGATGCTCGGCTACAGCATCCACGCGCCGTTCATGGGCTTCGTCGATGGGAAGCACCCCAAGCGGCTGCTCGAGGACTAGGCGCGCCGTTACTTGCCGCGTACCGACCAGAACGTCGTGCCGGCCCAAAGGCGCGCGGCAAGCGCAGTGCTCGACGAGCCCTGTCCGAAGCCAAAGCCAGGGCCGACCTCCATCAAAACGAACGGCGCGACCTTGGACCCCGCCTTGATCTCGACCCCGAGGCGGACGAGCAGTGGAATCGCCCCGACGAAACCGACGTCCCGGACCCAGCCGAGGTCGATCGGGATCGCCGCGCCGGTGACGACGCTGAGCTTCGGGTTCACGTCGACGCTCACGGGAACGGCAATCTCCGCCCGCGTCACCACGGTGGGTGTATCGACCGCTGCCGAGCCGGCCATCAGCCCGGGCGTGAACCGAATCCCCAGGTCCGTTTTCGAGCTGGGACGCTTTCGATTCCAAAGGTGAAAGCGAAGCGGCGCATAGAGGGCAAAAGCAATGCGCGGATCGTCCCACGCGCCGGACCACGGCCCGTAGACCATCTCTCCGCCGAGCGCCCAGTCGAGCCGCTTCTTTCCTTTGTTCCACCACTCGTAGGCCGTGCTCGGCCAGCCGCTCTTGACCTGATGGGCCATGTCCGACTCGAGGCGTGCGCCGCCGATCGTCGACTGCGGCCCGGCAAGAGCCGTGCTGGCCACGGCCAGCGCCAACGACAGTGTCGTGATGAATCGCATCTGCGCACCCTTCCCTTCGAACAGCAACGGCGGGAGTGTGGCTGCCGATCGAACGATCGCAAGCGATCTCGACAGTTGTTTACGTGTTTGCCGGTCGTTCGCGGCGTCGACGCAACTTTTGCGTCGAGTTTCGGTTCAGACCGTCGTCGATCTATGTGAAGGTGGCACGCAAAGAGATGAGTCCGCAGTCGTGAAACGGTCGTTCGCGGTGTTGGCGGCAGGGATGATCCTGTTCCTGTTCTCCAACGGGAGTTGGACGCTTCCAGTGGCGAGCTGGCTTGCGCCGATCTTCCTACTGCGATTTTTGCGGACGCAGCGATCCTTGCTCAGTCTCGGAATGCTGTTCGGCCTTTTCGTCATCGCTGCAACGTTCATGGTTCGCGGGATCGTTCCCGTCCAAGACGCAAGCTTCTACGGCATCGCGAGCTATTACGCGTTCGTTTGGTTTGTGCCGTACGCAGTCGACCGTCTTCTCGTTCCGGTCGAACACGGTGTTGAAATGACCCTCGTGTTCCCTGCCGCCGCGGTCGTCGCCGAGTACGCGCACGGGTTGATGTTCGGCACCTGGACATCGGTTGCCTATACGCAAAGCGGTAGTCTGCCCCTTCTCCAAATGGTGTCGGTGACGGGGCTCTGGGGCGTCACCTTCCTCGTCATGTGGTTGGGGCCGGTCGTCAACTGGGCCTGGCAGAGACGATGGACGTGGGATGCCCTCCGGCGTGGGCTTGGACTGTATGCCGGGATCGCGCTCGGCATCGTGCTCGGGGGACAGGCTCGCCTCGCGTTCGCCGATGCCTCGAGCGACACCGTGCGAGTGGCAGCCGTCCTAGGCATGGCGGAAATGGACGCATTCCAGCCCAAGCTCGAGCAAGCCAAAGGTGAGCTGGAAGCGCAGCTGAGCATCGACTACTTCGAGAGCCTGCTCGAAAAGGGTCGGAAGGAAGCAGAGTCCGGCGCGCAAATTCTGGTCTGGCCGGAGCTGATCGGGCGCCTTCCGGCGCGCGCCGAGTCCGAGGCGCTCGCGCGCGCGGGCAACTTCGCGCGGTCCGAGGGAGTGCACTTGCTCGTCGGCTATTTCGTCTACCCACCGGACTTTCCGAGCACGTTCGGGCGGAACAAAGCGGTCCTCCTGACGCCGGACGGCAAAGTCGGCTGGGACTATGTGAAGTCCTCGGTCGTTCCCGGCATGAAAGAGATCCCGGGCGATTGGAGGCTGCCTGCCTACGAGAGCGATGTCGGCAAGCTCGGCACGGCGATCTGCTACGACATGGATTTCCCCCATTTCATCCGCCAGGCTGGCGTGCGCGACGTCGCGCTCATGCTCGTCCCCGCGTGGGACTGGGCAGGAATCAACCCCCTTCACACCAACATGGCGGTCTACCGGGCGATCGAAAACGGCTTCTCGTTGGTCCGCGCGACGGCTCGAGGAACTTCGATTGCGGTCGACGCCTATGGGCGCGTGCTCGCACGGATGGATGAGCTCGGTTCGCAGGAAGACATCATGGTTGCTCATGTGCCAGTGCGCTCGATCAAGACCCTCTACTCGGTCACGGGGGACCTCTTCGCATGGATCTGTGGAGCGCTCGTAGCCCTCCTCGCCGTAGCGGCGGTTCGCGCACGCCGGCGCGAAAAAGCAAGTGATGACGCCGTGACGCGCTAGGGCTCGAGCTCGAAGGCGCCGACGTCGCACGCGGCGCCCTGGGGCCGTGCGACGCCGCGCTGGTCGGCGTCTGCTTCGCACATCGCCTCGTCGATCACGTCGACGGCGACGCTCGCGGGATCGAGGGCATGCGTTTGGGTCGGGCCGCCGTTGTCGGCGAGCGCGCCGAGCCCGAGGCTCTGCGGGCTGACGTCGACCTGGTCGTTCGGCTCATCGAACCCACAGGTGTCGCCGGGAGACTCGAGATTGTAGTCGTCATACGTCCAGAACGCGCCCATGTCGGACGCGCATTGGCCGTCGATGATGGAGGCGGTGATCGGGTTCACCGCCCCGCCGTTGCTGATGGCATCCCCCGCGGCGGCGCTGTTCCCCGAAAACGTGCAGTGCGTGATCAACAGGGCGCTGTTGTTTCGAATCCCGCCGCCGTTCTGTCCGGCGGTGTTTCCCGAGATCGTCGTGTTGAGAAGGGTTGCGCTGTTCGCCACGGCCAGGCCGCCGCCATCGCCGGTTGCCTCGTTTCCCGACACCGTGCAGCCGGTGAGCGTGATTCCACCCTGGTTGAACACGCCGCCTCCATTTCCTTGGCCTCCATCTCCGCCAGCCGTGTTCGAGGAGACGGTGGTGTCGACCATGCTGAGCGCACCTCCAACGTGGCTTATGCCACCGCCGCCCTCCCCGGCCGTATTGTCCGTAATCGAGCAGCGCATCATCGTCAGCGCACCGGAGTTGGCGACACCACCACCAAATCTCGGGGCCGTGCTGTTCGATACCGTCGTATCGATCAGAGTCAGCGTCCCATCGTTGAAGATTCCGCCCCCGTCGAGGTCGGGGGTCGAGCCACCCGTCACCGTGAGCCGCCGGAGCTCCGCGGTGACGTTCTCGAGCACCGAGAGCGGACGGTGCTGCCCGTCCGCGTCCACCGTCAGGATCCCGAGGCCGTCGAGGATCACGTCGGTGTCGATCACGATTTCCGCAGCGGTCGTGACGGTCTGCGCGCCGTCGCAGAGGAACCCATACGGGCCGCCACCGGCGGTGACGGCCTGGCGGATGCCCTCTTCGGTGCAGGGGAACGCAGACTCGACCGGCTCGCAAACGCCCGAGACGCAAAGGCCCAGAGAGCATTCGGTCTCGTCCTCCGACGTGGTGCTTTCGCAGACGCCCTCCGGCGTGCAGACGTCGGCCGTGCATTCCTGCTCGTCATCGCAGTCCTCGTTCGAGGTGCAGTCCGGCTCCGCGCCCCCGGCCCCTCCCTGGCCCCCCATCCCGCCCGCGCCCCCCGCGCCTCCCGCGCCGTCAGAGTCGTTTCCGCTGCAGGCCGCGGCGAGCACGAGGAAGAGAATGTAGAGGAGTCGGGTCATCGTCGCGACCGCTCTAGCGCCTGTCTTTCCAACGGGTCTTCGAGCCGGCGCCGACCAGGCCGAGGTCGATCAGCACCGTCACGACCACTAGGACCAGATACATTCCATCGACCGAGCCGTTGCTGTTGA
>JAHELW010000220.1 GCA_024643985.1 Myxococcales bacterium
GCAACCACCCTCAAGACACGCAGGGGCGCGAGCCCGAAGGGCGAAGCCCGGCGCGCATGCGCCGCCAAGCCGAAGCGCAGCGAAGGCGCGGAGGGAGGATTACGGGTGGGGGTGGGTGGGTCGGATATAACTAAACCAAACCAGGCCCCAAATACGGCAACCACCCCCCACCTCATCCGGGTTTTCGCGGTGTGGGTTGTAAGTGGTTGGAATTAGGGGGGTTGGGAGGGGGGATCATGTCCCCCATTTTTTTAGGGCGGTTTCTGCGGCGGACTGCTCGGCTTCTAGCTTGGAGCGGCCGGTGCCTGTTGCGATCTCTTCTTCGTGGAGCTCGAGCGCGACGGTGAACTCGCGATCGTGGTCGGGACCCTCGCTGCCGACGACGCGGTAGCTCGGGGTGCCGCCGAGATGCGCCTGGGCCCACTCTTGCGCTCTCGATTTCGCGTCTCGGCGGCCCGGGGCGGCAGTGTGTAGACGCGGCTCGAAGATCCTGCGCGCGACATCAAAGGCCGCTTCGGCCCCGCCGTCCGAGTAGATGGCACCAAGGCAGGCTTCGAGCGCGCTCGCCAAGAGGCGAGGCTTCTCTCGCCCGCCGGACTTCTCCTCCCCTTTTCCAAGGCGAAGCGCCGGGCCGACGCCGAGTGCTTCGGCGGCCTCTGCGAGCCCCTTCTCACTGACGAGGTCCGCGCGCCGGCGGGTCAGCTCCCCCTCATCGGCGTCGGAAAATCGCGAGCAGAGAATCGACGAGACGACCAAGCCGAGCACTGCATCGCCGAGGAACTCGAGGCGTTCGTTGTCGGTCGACGCGATATCCGGATTCTCGTTCTTGAACGAACGATGGGTAAGTGCATCGAGCAGCAGGCCGGAATTCGTGAACGAGTAACCGAGCCGCTCGCAAAGCTGTCGCGCTTCTTCGTGAAGGACGGCGCCGTCGTTCGACATCGACCAGACCGTAACAGGTCGCCTGAGCGGGAGCCAACGACGAAAGCGCCGTGCTATATCCGCGCCGTGGAGTTTCCGCCTGAAGAGTTGACGACCGCGCGTCTCGAGCTCAGACGCCCCGCCCTCGAAGATGCGGAAGCTGCGTTCGAAAGCTACGCGAGCGATCCAGAGGTCACCCGATTCCTGACTTGGGCGCCACACACGACGATCGCCCAAACGAAGGAGTTCTTTCAGCAAGCGATCGACGCCTGGGATTTACGAATGGGACACCGCGTGTGGTTGATAGAGCGGCGCTCGGACCGTGCGCTGCTCGGCACGATCGGCTGCACGGTTTCGTTCCACCGGGTCGAAATTGGCTTCGCGCTCGCGAGTGGTTTTTGGGGTCAGGGATACATGCCCGAAGCATTGGCTCGCGTGTGCGAAGCGGCCTTCGAGGATCCACGCATCTATCGCGTGCAAGCCCTTTGCGACGAAGACAACGCGCAGTCGTCTCGGGTCATGGAGAAGGTTGGAATGCAATACGAGGGGCGCCTTCGAAGATACGGCAACGCACCGAATCTGTCACAGATTCCGCGTGATTGCCTGATCTACTCGCTCGTTCGCGGCGATTGATCCACCGATCGAAGCAGCTACACTCGCCCACCCGATGCGGCTCCTTACCACCGTGACGACGCGCGCCGAGGCGGACACGCTGGGTGACGCGCTCTATGCCGACGGCATCGCGACGACCGCCAAGGAGACGAGAGACTCGTCCTTTGCGATTTGGGTGCACGACGAGGACCAGATGGAGCGCGCGAAGGCCTTTTTGGACGGCTTCGATCCAACGGCCGAACGATTCACCAAAATGGCCAAGAAGGCGCGTGTGAAGAAGCGTCAGGAAGCCAAGGCGGACGAGCAGCTTCGCGCGCGAACCGAGCGGATCCGCAGGCAAATCGAGGCGAAGCAAAACATGCGAATCGGCGCTGTGACCAGCGTCCTCATCGCGATCAGCGTCGTCGTCTTCGTCTTCACCGGCTTCGGTGTGGACGAGGCCGCCAGGAACTACTTCGAGGTTGCCGAGATCCGACGAGTGGGGAACCGCCTCTTCTACACCACGCTTCCCTACACGATCACGCACCAACCGTGGAGACTGATCACGCCCATCTTTCTTCACGGGGGTGGCAATGTGAGCATGGGGTTCATCCACATCGGTTTCAACATGTGGATGCTCTACATCATCGGAACCGCAGTCGAGCGCGCGCACTCTTGGTGGTACATGCTCTTGCTCGTCCTCGTCTCGGCCGCGTTTTCGAACGCGCTGCAGTTCGCATTCGTCGGACCGCGTTTTGGAGGCATGTCGGGCGTCGTCTACGCCCTCTTCGGATACATCTGGATTCGCGGGAAGTACGACCCGGCGTTCCCCTACGGCATTCCCCGGCAAATCGTCACGTTCTTGCTCGTTTGGATGGTTCTCGGCTTCGTTGGGTTCATGAACATGGCCAACTGGGCGCACGCCGGAGGTCTAGTCGTGGGCGTGGTGTGGGGTTTCCTCGCGTCGGGTTATCTCAAGCGAAAGCGCTGGCGCTGACGCCAAGTCAAAGCGCCGGAAGAATTCGGGAATAGGTCTCGTCGCGGTCTCGGCGGATGTCGTCGATGATCGCCTGCAGCGTGGCCCGGCCCTCGCGAGCGAAAAGCCTCTCGTTGTGAGCAAGCACGGAGGTCGAGACCGTGCGGGGCGACCGCCTGCCGTCGAGCTGCCGCAAGTCTAGCTCGAAGATGTCGGTGTAGTGCGGGGGGTCCTGCGCCCGGATTTGCTCGAGGCGGGTGCGCCGGACGAGCTGCACCGTGGGGTCGGGGGTCTGGCGGAGAAACCGGATGGCGCTCGATGTGTCTCCGACGTCGGGGTGAAACGAGGCCGCAAAGAAGACATCGGACTGAAGCTCTCCGACCGCCTCGGCCCAGGTGGCAAAAGCGGTGGCGTCCCCATCGAAACGAGGCGCGATGACGAAGACGACCTCGGCTCGAAGGTCGGACGCCCAACCGTCGACGACCGTCGCGAGAGCGGGCGGATCGCAAGACGCCTCGACGACGACGTGTGTGCGGACGAGACCGTCTGCACGCGCGGGTTTCGCCCAAGGGCATACGGAAAACCGCTCGATCAGCTCCGCCTGATAGCGGCGGTGAAGCCGAATCGCTTCCCGTGTCAGCGCAGCGCGTGGGTTTTCGGGGCTCAACTCGATGCCCGTCCCATTCGTCGGGAGAGGTACTCCTCGAGGTGAGGCACGATGGTCATGCCGAGCGCCTCCCCCGGCGTGTGGAACTCGGCACGAACGACCTCGCGATCGTCGACTGTGACGTTGGGCTCCTCGTCGACTTCGAGCTCGTAGATGTCGAGCGTGTCTTTGCGGTACTCGAAGAAATGGGTGCCGTGATAGGCATGAACCAAGCGCTTGGGCTGGACCCGAATCCCGACTTCTTCGCGAAGCTCCCTGGCAGCGGTCGTCCTGCGGTCCTCGCGCGGTCTCACGTAGCCGCCCGGGAGTGTGAGCTCGGAGCGGTAGGAGTTCTTCACGAGGAGCACTCGGCCGTGATGCCACACCGCGACGAGCGCTCCGGTGGTCTCCGGCCGACGAAGAAACCAGAGCAGCCGCAACCCCCAATGCGCCACACGATACAGCGCCCTCATCAAGGCGTTGATCATGAGGACAGAGTACCAGACCTCGAAACCCGCGAGCAATCTCCGCGCAGCCGTCCTAGAGCGTCGTGCCGACGTGGGCCCAACTGCCGCGGCGATAGGCGAGAACGCCGAGGCCCAACCGAACGATGAACGAGATCGGAAACGCGACCCAGATTCCAAATGCACCCCAGCCAGCGACGAATCCGAGGAACCAACTGAGCGGCACCTGAACGAGGATCGTGCCGACGATGTTGATCATCAGGCTCGTATTCGTTGCGCCGGCGCCCCGCAGCATGCCGATCAAGGCGATGTGCACGCCGACGATCGGCATCCCCCAACCAAGCACGCGCATCCAGAGCACCGAATAGCGACCCAGCTCACTGGCCGCCGCGACGTCGAAGATCGCCAGTATGGGGACGGCGCCGACCACGATCGTGAGCCCGATCGCCGTGCTGATCGACGTGGACAAAATCACGCCGCCGCGAACGACCTCGCGTGCTTCCGGGACCCTTCCGGCGCCGAGCGCATTGCCCACCATCGCACCGGTGGCTTGCGCGACTCCGAGGGCCGGCACGAACGCGAGAGACTGGATCCGCAGCCCGATGCCGTGTGCGGCAACCGTCACCTGGGCGACGCGCGCGAGCATTCCGACGATGGATAAGAAGGCGACGTTGAGGATGACCATGTCCAATGCTGCTGGCGCTCCAACGCGGAACAGCTCGCGGGCAAGCGGCCGGTCGAGGCGCACCAGCCCGAGCCGGGCTCGCATGCCCGGAACGATGTCACGGCTCAGCAGCCATACGATGAGGGCGACTGCGACGGCCTGCGAGATCACGGTCCCCCAGGCAGCCCCTCGGACACCGAGCGCCGGAAACCCCATGCGTCCGAGGATGAAGCCGTAGTTGAGAAAGATGTTGAGGACGTTGCTGAGGAGAGCAACCATGAACGGAAGCATCGTGTTGCCCACCGCTCGGAGCGCAGCGGCCA
>JAHELW010000051.1 GCA_024643985.1 Myxococcales bacterium
AGCACGGTTCTGTCGGCAAGCGACTCCCCGAGGAGAGCGCCGAGACCGTCGAAAGCCGCGGCGCCCACGGCGAGCTCGCGTGGTTCCACGCCCGCCGCGCGAAGCTCCTGCAAGCGCGCCGCTACGTTTTGTCGGGGCGCCGCAACCGTCATGAGTCGAAGCGTCTCCTCGTCTCGTCCAACGATCTGGTGGTCGATGATCGCGTCTTCGATGCCGAACGGAAGGACTGCCTCGAGCTCGCCGGGCAAGACCTCGGCTACCTTTTTTTCGACGCCGACGGGAAGATCGATCAGCCGCAGAGACGCCACCTCGCCGTCGATCGCCGCGATCACCCGATCCGGCGCGCGTCCCCCCTGAGCCAAGACCTGTGCGACGGCGGTCCTCAGCTGCTCGACCTCGGAGCCCGGCTCGGACGAGTACGGGATGGGCGCTTCCGCGTAGCGTTCCATCTCCGAACCGCGCAGGGCCGTCTTCAAGAACGCTCCACGAACGACGCGTGGTGTGATTTCCAGTCCTAGAACGAGCGACATGTCAATTCATCCGATAGTAGTGGAAGACACCCAGCCCCGACATGCGGCCGGTGTTCGGTGGCGGCGGCACCCACCGCTCGTGGAAGTTCACGACCGATTGGATGCGAACCTGGGACCTCCCGACGAGCCCGGTGGCTTCGATGGTGAAGATCTTCGCCGAAGTCGCGAGCGAGCGAGCCAAAGGCTCCTTCTGGTCGGGAGGGATCTCGATCGGAACGAACAGCAGCTCGCTCCCTTCGCCGAGAAAGCCGACGAGCATGCCGTAGAGCTCCTTTTGGGACCCTTTGCCCTCGACGAAGTTCATGAAGTCCTCGGGCTTGCTGAAAAGTGGGATCGGGATGAGCTGTCGAATGGTCCCCAAGATTTGCGTGAACTTCAGGGACTCGAGCGGGTCGACGCACAGGGTCGATTCGGGTGCGTGCGCGCAGAGTCTCCCCAGGAGGACTTGGGGCGATGCCTCGTTGACGTTGACGAGGCCCGACGCGTAAATGGTCAAAATTCTGGCCTCCGGGTCGTTGGGCACGGGCTCGACGAACGTCGCCCAGAAGTCGTCGGTGAAGCCTCGGATCAACCGGAGCTCGTGAATCGAGTCGAGAGGGGCGTTCTTGTTGCGATACGGGTCGTCTCCGAGCTGGTAAATCGAATCGTCTTCGGTGCCCGTGCCGCCCGTCCGTGTCTGTCCGGCGCCGGGATCGAAGTCCGTGCGCTGAATGTCCCTGTCCCACCAGTCGATGAGCGCCGAAACCAGGTCGATTCGGGTCGTGATGTTTCCGCTTTCGTCCTCTTGATTGAAGATCGCGTCGTACGGGCTTTCCGGTAGGTATCCGCCCGTGAGCGAAAAGAGCTGAGTCGCGACCGCGTTCCGCGCCCGCTCACCGTCCAAGAAGAGCGGGTCGTTCACGTTGATCTTCCCGTTCTCGCTCACAGCGACGACGTGGCACTCGCCAGGGAGCCCGTCGAAACCGATCGTGTCACCGAAATCGATCCCCAGTTGAACGAGGGTGCCTCGTTGGTCCTCCGGCGTGCAGAAGGGAGAAAGAAGCTCGTCGACGAAATTCCAAACCGGAAGCTGCGGCGCTGGGCGACCCGTTGCGGCTCGGTACAGCGGATCGACGAAACGGCGAACTTGAGGCTCTTTTCCGATCAGGAGCCTGGTCAGATTCAAAGCGCTCTTCGCCATGTACTCGGCTTGCAGCGCGTCACGCTGGGACGTGGAGACCGCAAACGCCGTGCCGGTCGTCTCGTGCATGTCCGCAAGCATGACGGCGAGGATCGCGACGGTCGTGATCGCCACGATCAAGGCCACTCCTTCCTGCGAGCGGGTTTTCCGCGTTTTGTCGTAGCTGCGATTCATGGGTTGTAGTTGGCGTGGTTGAGCGCGTACGTGATGGGTATCACCACGCGAGTGCCGAAAGTCTGGGTTTCCGAGGGGCGCCGGGGGTCCTTCACCGACAATCGGATTCTCACCTGGGTAGGGAGGCGGTTCGGCTGCCCGAGCGGGTTGACCGAGTCCCAGGACTCGACCCAATCGCTCAAGAGCGGATCAAAGTAGTCGATGTTGAGCTCTTCGACGTTCTCCACCAGGATCTGCGACTTGCCGCCCTTCCGCGGATCTTCGTCGATCCGGTTCTGCTCGCGCCGTGCAAGTACGTTCATGTCCGAATCGTCCGGATGCGCCGTCACGAAGTAGCTGATCTCGTTCTGGTCCGACTCCCGCGCGTTGCGGTACAGGCGCCGGTGCGAGAACGAGGTGAAATCGATTCGATCGTCCCGCCCGTTGTCCTTTCCGATGAACGCGGTGTTCGAGACGCGCAGATCGAGAGAGGGATTCACATGCGTCGATACGAAAGCCATGGTGAGCTCTCGTGCCATGCGTTCCAGGGCGGTGTGAACGATGCGATAGTGGTCCACGTCCTGCTCGACCCGGGCTTTGTTGAGCGCCGTTTGAGAAAAACCGCCGTAGATCATCGTTCCAACGAGAGCGAGGATCGTCACCGCGAGGATCACCTCCAGTAGCGTGAAGCCTCGCTTCACTGCTCCCCCTCCTGTTCTTCAACTCCCTCCTCGGATGCGATTTGCTCCGAGACGAGATACTGGATGACGTCGAAGCCTCGCTCGCGCGGCCCTTCCTGCCAGCGGACCGTCACCGTGACGCGTCGAACCTGCTCTTCGAGAAAGGGCTTGAGAATCGGGAAGCCGAGCTGCAGCGCTAGCAGCGCAAGATTGCCCGCCTGCCCGGCTACTACCTCTTCGGGTGTGCCGCCCTGCTCGCGAAGATCCTCGTAGGTCTCGTTGAGCGCCTGACGCGAGTCTGCCGGCGCATCCTCTTCGTCCCCGTCGCCTTCCTCGTCGGCTCCAAGCTCGGGGAGAATGATTCGCTCGACGATCCAGTCGCACTCGAAGCCTTCGACCGGAGCATGCTCGCAGCAGTTGTCTGTGTCCTTCTTTTCGAGGACCGGCAGCCCCTCGATGCCGAGCACCTGCTCGACCTCGCCCATTTTGCAGCGAGCCAACGTTGCGGCGATGTTCTGGCGCCGTGCGCGTTGCGCCACGTTGGCGGCCCCGACCTCGCTCGAGAAGATGGCCGTGAGCGACAACCCGAGGATCGCCACCGCGATCATCACCTCCAACAGAGTGAAGCCAGGGCGGCTCATAGCGGATCGGTCACTTCCCCTTCGTCGTCGAGCTCGTCGATGGGCTCGAAGGCGAAGTTGTGAATCCGGGCGTTCCCCGTGAGTGGGTGTATCTCTATGCTGTAGACGGTATCGCTCGAATCGCTCAGTTGGATGACCGCCTGCTCCGCGACGCCCCCCGGGAAGAAATACACAGAGCCCTTTCCGTCCGTTCGTTTCTCCCGCTCGTGCGGCGTAATCAGGGCATGAACCGAAACGCCGTCGCCTACCGGCTGTGCCGTGTAGCGCTTCAAGACGGTCCCGCTGCTGTTCGTAATCGGTTGAAACGGCGAACGGGGCGCGGGCGGGTCAAGAGGTTCTTCCAGGCGACTCCTCGCCAGGTCCCAGGGATCGACCGCATCTCCGGCCTCGCCCTCGAGCTGCTCGTCGGTTGCCAGAGACACGGGCGTATCGGTTTCCTCGACCGCCATGGTGTTCTTCTCGAGGTCGAAGAGAAGCCGAGTCGTGGTGCCCTGGGTAATGGCGCGGCTATACGCGAAGCGCGCGGCGCTCATCACCTTGAACGATCCCGACCGCAAACGCGTCCGTGTCACGGCCCCAAGACCGAACGTCGCCCCCGTGACGACGACCGCGATGATCGCTACCACCAGAATCACCTCGATGAGGGTGAATCCGCCGTGTCCTCGCGTTGGGGCGCGTCCGAGCATGATGATTAGATGTCGTCCTCGGTGTTGAACTCGAGATCCGGACCGGCCGAGACCACGGCGATGTCACCGTCCTCGCACGAGATCTGAAATCCGGTGTCCCAAGCGTCGGCGGTTCGCCTGCTGCCGTCGAGGTACCGCTCGTTGACCAGATCCTCGACCGTCGGGCAGCCACGGGGGTTGTCGGCGACGTAGAGCATGATCGCGGAGCGTAGCGCCTGAGCGTCCGTCTTCGTGCTCTTGATTCGCGCTTCCTCCAGTCGCGGCAAGAGCGCGACCGCAACGCCACCGGCAATCATCGCAAAGATGGTGATGACGATCATGATCTCGATGAGCGTCATGCCCTCCTGGCGCGCCCGCCTCTCGCTGCGCTGCTGTGGCCGTGTTTTGACTGTATTGGGCATGGAGCCTCCCGTTCGCTTCATTGAATGTTGTCGTCCTCTAGGAGCGAGCCGCTCGGGCCCGCGGAAATTACGTCGGCCTCGTCCTGGAAGTGGCCCGGACACGTGATGTGTAGAGGTCTGCCCCAGCCATCTTCCGGAATGGAATCGAGGTAGTGCTTCTGAGAAAGCGGCGGATGAAGTAGCTCGGTGTTCGAGGTCGGACACCTTCCGACGTCGCTCCGAAACCGATCGATCGCTTGCTTCACCCGCGCAATTGCGACCCGAGTGTTTCGCGTGCGGACGCGATGCTCCGCATAGCGGGCAAAGCCGACCAAGAGCATGGCCAAGAGCGCCGTTCCGAGCACGGCCTGCCATCGAGTATTGCTCAGGACAGCTCGCCACCGCCCCCCTCGGCGCTCCCACGGGAGCGATACTCGTTCTCGTTGTCTCTTCCGAGCCACGGCAATCCCTCATTGAATCATCTCGTTGAGCTGGAGCAAAGGCATCAGTATGGCAAAGGCAATACCGCCGACGACCGCCCCCATCACGACGATGAGGAGCGGCTCGAGAATCGAGGTGAGCGCGCCCACCCGAACCTCGATCTGCTGGTCGTACGCATCGGCGACGTGCAGCAGCATCTCCTCGAGCTGCCCCGAGCGCTCGCCGACTGCGATCATGTGGGTGACGATCGGAGGGAACCGGCCCCCCTGACGGAGAGGCTTCGCGATGCCTTCGCCCTCGCGGACGCTAGCCCGGGCGTCCTCGACGACCCGCATCAGCTCGGTATTTCCAAGCACGTTTCGCGTGATGTCCATCGCGGTGAGCACCGGAACACCGCTCGCGAGGAGCGTCGCGAGCGTCCGGGCGAAACGCGCGACCGCGACCATGATCAGCAGCGGGCCGAACAGCGGCACATCGAGCACGAAGAGGTCCCACTTCTTTCGTCCCTCTTCGGTCGCGCGCCAGCGCCGAAACCAGTAGATCCCGCCGACCAGAAGGGCTGCGATCAACCACCAGTAGTTGCTGAAGATGTTGCTCACGAAAATCAAGGATCGCGTGTACCAGGGGAGGGTCTGGTTGAAGTTCTCGAAGATCGCGGTGACTTTCGGAACCACCACCGACATCATCAAGAAGAGGATGAGCACGACGACCACCGCCATCACGATCGGGTAGGCGAGGGCGCCGCGCACCTTGCTTTGGAGCCGAGCCTGGTCATCCAAGAACTCCGCGAGTCGCCCCAGCACCTCTTCGAGGGTTCCCGATGCCTCGCCGGCGGCCACCATGTTTACGTAGAGCGTCGGAAAGAGCTTGGGGTGTGCCCTCAGAGCGTCTGCGAGGGTGCTGCCTTCGTTGACCTGGTTGCGCGTATCGGTGAAAGCGGTCTTGAGCTCCGGGTGGTCGAGCTGTTCGATGAGCGCGCTCAACGCCTCCACGAGCGGAACACCCGATCGCAACAGAACCGAGAGCTGCCGCGTCGCGATGCCGACGTCGAGCTGCGTGACGCGACGAAAGAGCCTCCGGAAGTCGATGTCGCGGGCTGCTTTTCTCGCGGCTTCGGATTGCTCGAGAATCTCGGTCGCCAAGATTCCGTCCCGCCGAAGGACGTTGCGAAGCGCTTTCGCGCTGTCCGCATCCCGCACCCCCTTGACCGATTTCCCGCGGGCATCGACCCCTTTGTACGCGTACACCGCCATCGATCAGACCTCGGCGGCTTGCGTTGCAGCCAGAACCTCCTCGACGCTGGTCACGCCGGCAACTACTTGGCGCGCGCCATCTTCGCGGAGCGGACGCATTCCTTGCTGCTGCGCGACTCGCTGGATCGTCTTGGCGTCGCTGTTGTTCAGGATTTCGCGACGGACGGGCTCGTCGATGAGCATCAGCTCGAAGATCCCGATTCGCCCACGGTACCCCGTGTTGCTGCACTCCTCACAGCCGCCGGGGTGGTAGAAGGTGAGCTCGCCGGGATTCGATCCGACCGCAGGTGGAAGGGACGGCGGGCCGCTGTCTCGGTTCCCGACGACGGTCGTTGCCGCAACTCGCTGGAGCTCTGCGAGCTTTTGCTGGGCGGCCTCGTGGATGTCGAGCTCGCGCAGGTCCTGGGCCGTCGGTTTGTACGGGGTCCTGCAGACTTCGCAGAGCCTTCGGACCAGCCGCTGCGCGAGCACCGCCATCACGGAGGACGAGATCTGGTATGGCTGAACGTCCATGTCGACCAAGCGCGTAATTGCGCTCGGCGCATCGTTCGTGTGCAGCGTGGAGAGTACCAAGTGGCCGGTCAGGGATGCGTGAATTGCGATCTCGGCGGTCTCGTGGTCTCGAATCTCACCGACCATGATCACGTCGGGGTCCTGCCGGAGAAAGCTTCGAAGGCCCGAGGCGAAGCTCAGCCCGATCTTCGGCTGAACCTGCATCTGGCCGATCCCGCGGAGCTCGTACTCGACGGGGTCCTCGGCGGTCAGGATGTTCTTCTCCGGCGTGTTGATCTTGTTCAGGCAGGCATAGAGTGTCGTGGTCTTACCCGAACCCGTCGGACCCGTAACCAGGATGATGCCGTTTGGCCGGCCGATCAGCTGCTCGAGCTGATCGAGCTCTCGCCGAGCGAAGCCCAGGTCGATGAGATTCAAAAGCACCTGCTCTTTGTCGAGCAGACGCATGACGACTCGCTCGCCTTTGGCGGTCGGGACGGTCGAGACGCGCACGTCGATCACCTTGCCTGCGATCTTCTTGGTGATGCGGCCGTCCTGAGGAAGACGCTTCTCGGCGATGTTGAGCCCTGCCTCGATCTTCACGCGGCTCACGATCGAAGCGAGGAACCCGCGGTTTGCTTCTTTGCGCGGGACCAGTCGGCCGTCGATGCGGTAACGGACGATGACCTTTTCGTCCGTGGGCTCGATGTGGATGTCCGAAGCCCTATCCTTGACGGCGGTGTAGAAGAGGTTGTTGACCCATCGAATGACCGGAGCCTCGTCGGTCATGTCGATGAGGTCGCGGAGCTCTTCTACCTCTTCGCCGTCTTTGGCTTCGGCGAGCGCGGTCTCGTCCTTCCGCTCGTAGACCCGGTTGATCGCGTCGTCGATCGTCTCTTCGGAAGCGGCGACAGGAACGATCGCTTTGCCCAGCAGGATCCTCAGATCGTCGATCGGGAATGGATCGAGAGGATTGGCGATGACGACCCGCACGTTGTCTTCGGATTGCGTCAGCGGAAGCACGTGGTTCTGACGTGCGAAGTTGATGGGCACGGCGTCGATCAGCTCTTCTGGAATGAGCTCGGTCGCGATCTTTTCGACGAACTCCATGCCCACCTCGTCCGCGAGCGCGCGAACGACCTTGTCCTCCTCGACCGCGTGGGTAGCTACGAGGAAGTCGCGGAGGTCCACCGCGCGGTCCGCCGCGGTTTCGAGGGCGTTTTCGAGCTTTTCCGGCTCGAGCGCCCCTCTTCGGACCAAGATCTCACCGATGTAGCGCTGCTCGAAGCTCATTCCGCTGGCTCCTCTGCAGGCTGATTCGTGGGCTCCGGCTCGTCGGGCGCGTCGTCCGGGGAACCGTCCGCGGTCTGCACGGGCTCCTCCGGCTCGTCGGGCTCGATCACCTCCTCCGGTCCCTCGGGCTCCTCCGACCCGGGCTCCTCCGGCTCCTCCGACCCGGGCTCGGGCTCGGCGGCCGGCTCTTCCTCCTCAGCGGGGCCGTCGGACGCAGCGGGCTCGGGCGCCTCGGTCCCAGCCGGCGCCTCCGCTGTCTCGGCGGCCTCCGGCGCAATGGCCTCGAAGTCGTCCATGCCGTCAGGTGAAATGATGAACGACTCCTCTTCTTGGGGCGGCGCTCGATACGCACCGATCGGTGCGCGCGGCCTGTGCTCTGGGGGCGGGCGAAGCTCCGCGGCCTGCGCGAGCGCAATCTCTTCTTCGACGCGCTCGATCTCGTTCACGATCTCGGAAACCAAGCCGCGCGTTCGCGTGTAGTCGATGTGAGGCTCGAATTTGTCTTCCCCAAAGACGAAGTAGCGGTCGATCATCTGCTGACGTTCCTGCATCTTGCGTTCGAAGATCTCGCGTAGGTCTCCGGGGTCGCGAATGATGTAGGGCGTCAAGATCAGGAGCAGGTTCGTCTTTCGCTTGTTCTTGCTGGTCTTGCGGAAGAGAGCGCCGAGGATCGGGATGTCGCCGAGCACCGGGACCTTGTCTTCCTTGTTCTGGATCGCGTCACGCATCAATCCGCCGATGACGATCGTTTGTTGGTCTCGCACCATGACCTCGGTTCGAGCAGTGCGGCGGTTAATCGAGACGACGCCGAGAGTTCCCGAAGTGGCTCCCTGCTCGGAGATCTCCTCCTCGATCTCCAAGCGAACCTCGTTGTTCGCATTGATGTGCGGCACGACGCGAATTCGGGTGCCGACGTCCTGTCGCGCCACGCTTCCAAGCCCGCCTGCGAGGCCGGCCAGGCTCCCGAGGTCCTGACCCCCTTGTGCGGCGACGCCGAGCGCGCCCAAGCTGCCGGCGCCCGCAAAGGAGCCTGGAGCAATACCGTTGGTTTGCAGCGGGATGTTCTCGCCGACGCTGATCTCGGCCTCGGTGTTGTCGATCGCGATGATGTGCGGCGTCGAGAGCACGTCGGCGTCACCCGAGGTGGCCAGCGCCGTCAGCACGACGCCAAACCCCGGCACCGAAAAGCCGACCAACTGCTGCGAGTTCTCGATGGTCGGTCCGCGCACTCCGAGGGCGAGGCCCGTCAAGTTGTTCTGGGTGATGTCGATCGACGACGGCGCGTTGAAACCAAACAGCGAAAGCGAACCGTCCGTCGGGAAATCCCCGGCGCCCCCATGGAAGGCAAACCCGAGGTCGGAGGTCCGCTCGATACCGAGCTCCATGACGACCGCCTCGATGAAAACTTGTTTGCGGGGCGCGTCCAGTCGCTCGATGACGCGTCGAAGCGCGGTGTAGTCGTGAAGCGACGACGTGATGATGAGCGCGTTCGAGGGCTCGTAGGCGGTCACCGCGATGGCGCCTTCGAAGAGCGAGCCTGTCGTCACCGGCCTCGCCGCCGCACGCTGCGCTGCTTGACCGCGGCCGGACGCCTGTGGCTGGGGTCCGCTTGCACCCACGAGGGCGGTCAGGGCAGCCGCGATGTCCGAGGCTGCACCGTGCTGGACGTAATGGACGTGGATGCGTCCTTCTCCTTCGAGCGGCACGTCGAGCTGGCGAATCATCTCGAGAATGCGCAGGTACGCTCGCTCGGTTGCGATGATGATCAGCGAGTTGGTGCGCTCGTCTGCGATGATGTTCCGAATCGTCGGCTCCGACCCTTCGCCTCCGAGGACCGCGGGGGCCTCTGCCTTCTTCTTCGGAGTACGACGTGCGGGCGTGGTCTTCTTCGCGGGGGTGGCTGAGGCGTCCACCGCGAAGATCTCGAGCAGCCGCGCTCCGAGCTCTGCCGCGTTTGCGTGATGAATCGGCTCAATCCACGTCTGCGTGCCGCTCCGGGGCTGGTCGATTGCAGTCACGAGGCGCAGCATGCGCCTGATGTTCGTGCCGGTGTCCGTCACGATCAGCATGTTCGACGGACCGTAGGAGGTGATGTTCGCCGTTCGTGATGCAAAGCGAGCAAGCAGCGAGGTCACGTCCTCCGCGGACACGTGCTCCAGGTAGTGAAGTCGCGTAACGTATCGGTCGGTGACCGGAACCGACGATCCATCCCCGAGAAGAGGGATGTTCGTTCGCTCCACCCCCTGTGCCTCGACGATCTTGAGGTACCTGCCCGAGGGAGTGACCGTGAGACCATTGATCTCCAAGACCGAAAGAAACGCCTGGTAGGCCTCGGCGACCGTGACCTTCGTAGGCGCGAAGACCGTGGCCTTAACGGCGCGAAGCTTCGTCGGTAGAATGAAACGGCGCCCGGTCATGTTGGAGATCAGACGGACGAGATCGGTGAGCTCCGCCTCCTCGAGATTGAAGGTCACCCTGGCGCGCGGCGACATGGGCTTGAACTCGACCCCGGTCTCGAACTCCGGCAGCTCGTTTTCGAGCTCCGGCTCTTCTTCTTCTTCGGCCTTTGGCTCGGGTTTGGCTCCGGGCTCGGGCTGTGCGGCCGGCCTCAGAGGTACGGGCGAGCTCGGCAGGCGCGCGGGAGGGGTTTTGGGTTTTGCTTCGTCCTCTTGCGCGACCGCGCTGTGTCCCGTGCCTATCAGCAGCGAGCCGATGACCAAGCAGATGAGCTGTTTTCTAGAAGTCACGATTCTTTTCCCGTCTTCGCGTCCCGGATGGCGCCTCATTCGATGTCGTACTCGATGGTCTTGTCTTGGTTCTGCCGTTTGACCGCCAGCGTGAGCTTGTCGGCGCTTCGAAGGCGCGTGTAGGCTTCGAGCGCGCTGTCAGGGCTCGTCATGTCGAACCCGTTGATCGTGCGGAGCATGTCGCCGTTTCGGATTCCGAGTCGTCCTAGAAGGCTGTTTCTGCGGATTCCGTAAAGCCTGACGCCGACGACCCGCCCGTCCTCTTCGTGAGGAATGACCCGAGCCGTTTTCATCAAGCTACCTTGGTTGGCGAGTACCTTGTCGACGATGCTTCGTTGGATCTTGTACTTGTACTCGGTGATCTTTTCGATTCCCTCGTCGAGCTCTTCGGCGCTGAGGCCCGCGTTGCGTGCGTTCTGCCGCGGCGAGGGCTTGTCCGCTTTCGAGGAAAGTACGAATGAACCCTTGGGCGGCTCCTCCTCCTCGAACATGAGCAGCTGACACGCACCGCTCGAGCCCGCCATGACCACGCTCGACGGATAGACGGCGACGACCTTCGAGCCGTCTACTTCGCCCCCTTCGCGGTAGAGCAGTGTCTTGCCATCGGCCGTACCGGCAATGGCCGCGAAAGACCAGTCGGGGCTCGTCGGGTTCACCACGGAACCGACTAGCCGAAGCTTGCCACTGCACCTCGGGGGCGGCTGGGTCGGATCCCACTCCTCGACCGGCTCACCGTCTGCACCCAACGCAACCTCCGGAAGCGGCTCCGCCGTGAGGTCTCCGCGGGCGGAGTCGAAGATGTTTCGGCGAAGAATGATCGCCGCATCGCGCTGCCGATCGAACGATGAGCTCGCACGTACGGCCGACGGGCGTTTCGCCGCGGGTACTCCCGGCTCTGCCCCGAGCAGCTCGGCCGCCAAGACGCGCGTCGTTCCCTGCGCCAGGAAGAAAGCGCAGAGCACGAGCGTTGCGAGAATGATCGCGCTCGAAAGCCGTTGCTGTCGCGGAGTTGCCACCAAGGGTTACTAGAGCAACCCCCGTGCCGACGCGGTTCCAAGAAAACCTCAATGATTTCAGCGCTCGAAGCCTCATCGCCGGTTCGTGACGTAGACAACGTGGCGAGCTTGATCCCCCCGGATTGACAAAATGACATCCTAACGGGCCGACCGTTCAGTGCGCGCGCCCGACGGGCGCCCACGCAAGTCTACTCCGAGTCGTCTCCCTTCTCGGCGCCGAGCTTTCGGTAGATCGTCCGCGCCGAGATTCCGAGGAGCTGCGCGGCGAGCTGCTTGTCGCCCGCCGTGTGCTTGAGCGTGCCGTGAATGACCCGCCGTTCGACCTCGCTGAGCGGCGTACCCACCGGAAACGCGAAGGCATCTACCTGAGGTTCCGCGCGAGCGACGGGGTCAGGTAGGTCCTCGAGCTTGATGACCCCGCTGGTGTTCAGCACTACCGCACGCTCGATCACGTTTTGGAGCTCACGCACGTTGCCCGGCCAGTCGTAGGCAACGAGCTGTTCGATCGCGTCGCGATCGACCGCGAGCGCCTGCTTGGCGTTTTTCGCGCAGTACATCTCGACGAAGTGCTCCGTCAGCATTGGAATGTCCTCGCGGCGCGCGCGAAGAGGCGGGCTCGTCAGCGCGATGACGTTGAGGCGGTAGTAGAGGTCCTCACGAAACTCGCCCGCCTCCACCGCGGCGTGAAGGTCGCGGTTCGTCGCGGCGATGAGCCTGAAGTCCGCCTTCTTCGTCCTGCCGCCGACGGGGTGATACTCGCCTTCCTGCAGCACGCGGAGGAGCTTCACTTGGACGGCCGCCGACAGCTCGCCAATTTCGTCGAGAAACAAAGTGCCGCCTTCGGCTTCGGCAATGCGACCGTCTCTGCGTGCCACGGCGCCCGTGAACGCGCCTTTTTCATGGCCGAAGAGCTCGGACTCGACGATCGTTTCGGGCAGCGCCGAGAGGTTGACACCCACGAACTTGGTACGCCCGCTTCGCTCGTGGATGAAGCGCGCAAGAAGCTCTTTGCCGGTACCGCTCTCGCCGAGGATGAGCACGTTGGCCGATGACGGAGCAGCTTGCGTCGCGATCTCGAGCGCGCTCCGAAGCGAGGCCGCGGAACCGACGATGCTTCGGTCGCTCAGCTGCGACAGCTGTTGACGCAGGTCTTTGTTCTCGACGATCAGCTGGTGGCGCTCGGCGGCTTTGCGGACGGTCTTGACCATCTGCATCCGCTTGAGCGGTTTCTCGACGAAGTCGTACGCGCCGGCCCGCATGGCCTCGACGGCTTTTTCCACCGTGCCGAATGCCGTCATCAAAACGACCTCGGCGTCCGGCACGACCGTCTTGAGCGCTTTGACGAGCTCGATGCCGCTCATGCCCGGCATCATGAGGTCGCTCACGACGACGTGGACCTCTTGCCGCCGACACGTGTCGAGCGCTTTCTGCCCGCTGGTCGCGGTCGATACGGAAAACCCCTCGCGCTCGAAGATGCGCCGAAGCGACTCGACGTTGGCGACTTCGTCGTCGACCACGAGAACCGAGATTTCCTCTGATTCGCTCATTTGAGACTCTCTGGCACCTGAGGATGACATTTTGTCACGAGATGACAAGCCGTCCAAGCTTTCGGTGTTCTCATAAATTGTCGTAATCACGTTGGTATCTCCAGCTTCGAGCAGGGATCCCTGCCGGCGCTGGGGGAACAACGTGCAAACGCCGGGCCAGCTCAGAAAACGAGCGGGAGCTGAGGGCCGGCTCGGCGCGGCGGCTCGGGCGGCTCGGGCGTTTCGCCCGCGAGGTGCTCGAGACCCAGTCGGTCGCACTGGGCAGAGAACAGCGCGTCGATCGTAGACCAGCGGACACCCTGGCCGACCATTCGCGAGCCGAAGCGGCCTTCGCTCAGACGGCCGGCTCGAGCTTCACGAATCGCGTTCATCACCTTGCGGTGGCGGAGGGGAAACGACTCTGCGAGGCGCGCCTCGAAGATCGGTCCCACCTCGAGCGGTAGACGAAGGAGGATCTTGAACGCGCTGACCGCCCCTGCGTCCCGCGCCCGCCGAAGGATTTCCGGGATCTGCTCGTCGTTGAGACCGGGAATGATCGGCGCCACGCCGACCGCAGCTTCGATGCCCGCCTCGGCGAGAATGCGAATCGTTTCGAACCGCTTGCTCGGAGGGCTCGCGAAAGGTTCGATTGCGCGTGCGTGCTCATCGTTCGAAAAGGGGATGCTGACGGCGACGCGGCAGCCGACGGTGCCTCGAAGCTCTTGAAGCACGTCGACGTCACGGCGCACGAGCGTGCCTTTGGTGATGATCGTCACGGGCGTCGCGTAGTCGGCGCAGGCTTCGAGGCAGCCGCGCGTCAACTGGTAGTGCGCTTCGAGCGGCTGATAACAATCCGTGTTGCCCGAAAACGCGATGAGCTCGCTCCGCCAGGAAGCTTTAGCGAGCCGGGCCCGCAGACGTTCGACGATGTTGATTTTGACGACGATTTGTCGGTCGAAGTCTGTCCCCGCGCCGAAACCGAGGTAGGGGTGGGTAGGGCGCGCGTAGCAGTACGCGCACGCGTGGAAGCAACCTCGGTATGGATTCACGCTCCAGCGAAACCCGACGTCGGGACTGCGGTTCTTCGTGGACCCGAAGGTCCGCGGGCGGCGGCTCGCCTGACCACTCCAGGTAGGCCGTCTCGAAGCGATTGGGCGGGTTTTCGCGCGGGCGTGGCACTGAACGGATGAATAGTACCCGAGCCGCAGATTCGGGTCAATCCGCGTAGGGAATCGCCTCGCAGGGCTCGTGAGCCCCTTGCCATCGCATGAGCGTGGTTTCCGGCTTCCCGTTGTCGTCGTAGCCGATGACGGCGTACGTCAGCCCGCTGTCCTGACCGAGATATTGGAGGTCCAGGTTGATCATCTTCACCCAGGTGCCCGTGTTGACGAGGATTCGATCGTTGGGCAGCTGCAGAAAACGCGGCCCGTGGCTGTGGCCGACGATCAGTGTATGCGCCCCGCGAATCTTGTTGAGCGCTCGAATCGCACGCTCGTCATAGCCGCCGCCGGTGATTTCGAAGATCTCCTCGCGAAGCAGGCGTGGGATGTTCATGATCCGCTCTCGCCATGCTTGGATCGTGAACACGCGATGGCGGAGGAAATACTGGGTCGACCGCCAGAGGAACTTGAGCACGAAGCCCGGGTCGAGCAGGAGAGACGACCAGAGAAAGCGGCGAAGTGGTTGAATGCGGTCGATGTGGCTTCGAATCTCCTTCATCGGATTCATCACCTCGAGAATCCAGAGACTGCCCCACGGCAGCGCGAGCACCTCGGTACCGTCACGACGCGTCCGAGTGATCTGCGAGTAGTCGACCCGATGGATGCGCTCGAACTGGTGGCCGTGCCGAATCTGGATTCCCTCGGGCAGGTAGTAGGTATCGGACGAGGTCACGAAGTGAACGCGCTCGGCGGCGTCGCCCGGCGCAGCGTATCGCAAGAAGAGCTGCTGCACCCCCGTGAACCAGAGCTCGAGATCGTGGTTACCCGGAAGATAGGTCAGCCGGTTCGTCGGCTTCTGCAAGAACTCGCGGACGGCAAGGACGAACTTCGGATGGCCTTCCAGGCACTGCTGAAGCTTCGCGATCGCGATTTCCTCGGTCACCTCTGTCGGCCACTGGTTTGCGATCTTCACCTTGAGAAGATCGAAGATGTCTCCGTTCAAGATCAGCTCGATGCTGCCGTCAGGGCCCGCGAGTTGATCGTAGTACGCGAGGAGCTCGGCGAGTCGATCGTCGTGAAAAAAGTCCTCGAGAGGGTTCAGCTGGCCGCGTCGGGTCCCCGTCCCGAGGTGCAGATCGCTGATCACGAGCCGGTACAACGACATGAGTAGCCCCTCCGGCCGAGGGTACGCAAAGCAGCGCGGCGGGCCAGCTTCTTACAAGCCGCTCGACTTCAGGCTTTGGTCTTGTTCCTTGGTGAGCGGCAGATGGAGACCGCACTCGCGCGTCTTTCCGAGGATTCGGCCGTCGCGCGGATCCATGTCGGCAGTCGTCGGAATCGTGGAGTGATGGTCGCCGATGGACCGGTACCCTTGTTCGAACATCGGATGGTAGGGAAGCTCGTGTTCCCGCATGTACTCGCTCACTTCCTCCGCGGTCCAGTGGAGGATGGGGTGAAGCTTGATGCGGCCGTCTTGCCGCTCGACGCGCCGAAGCCCGGAGCGATGTTCGGTTTGCTCGGAACGTAGGCCGGCCATCCACGCCCTCGCACCGAGCTCATCCAGCGCGCGCTGCATCGGCTCGACCTTGTTGATCTGCAGGTACCGCTTTACGCCTTCTTCCCCCTGCTCCCAGAGCTTGCCATACAGCGCTTCTTGCCGTGCGGCCGACATTCGTGCCGAGTAGAAGCGGACATCCAGCCGAAGTCGCTCGATCAGCTCTTTTGCAAATCGGTACGTCTCGGGAAAGAGGTAACCGGTATCCACGCAAACGATCGGTGTCTCGGGGGCGATCCGGTGAATCAGGTGGAGCATCACGGCCGAGGTGGCGCCGAAGCTCGTCGACCCGATCAGCGAGTCGCCGAACGTAGCCGTGGCCCACTCGATGAGCTCCTCGGGGCTCGAGGCTCCGTGCGCTCGATTTTCTTTCTCGAGGTCGGAATCGACAGAGACGGCGACGGCGGCTTCCATGAGGCTTCGAAGTAACTTGACAAGTCTGGTGCGCTTTTGCAATCCGTCCAGACCCAGCGTGTCACTCTAACCACCTCACGCGGCAAAACACAAGGTAAACAGGCCGTTTCGCGGCGCTTATTTGTTTATCAATTCAATAAAGAATCATCGGAGCGTGACGAATTCCTCGGCGGAGGTCGGGTGAATCCCAATCGTCGCGTCGAACTGTGCCTTCGTGGCGCCGGCCTTCATCGCGACCGCTAGGCCTTGAATGATCTCGGCTGCGTTGTGGCCGGCCATGTGACAGCCGACCACGCGATCGTTCGAGGCATCGACGACGAGCTTCACGATCGTGTGCTCTTCCCGCTGACTCATCGTGAGCTTCAGCGGCGTGAAAACCGACTTGTAAACCCGCACGTCCTGACAGCGATGCCACGCTTCCTGCTCCGACAAACCGACCGTTGCGAGCTCGGGCTGGCAAAAGACCGCCGTGGGAATGCTGGCATAGTCGATGCGCCGTTCGCCGTTGCCGAAGAAGTGATGTGCGAAGTGCATTCCCTCTGCAATTGCGACCGGCGTCAGCTGCACGTGGTCGATGACGTCTCCAACTGCATGAATCGACGGCACCGATGTGGTGAAGCTGTCATCCACCACGATGCCGCCGCGCTGACCCAGCTCGACGCCTAGCGTCTCGAGGCCCAACCCCGCCGTGTTCGGCTCGCGGCCGATTGCAAACAACGGAAAATCGGTTTGCAGGCGCTCACCGTTGTCGAGTCGCGCTTCGATGAGCCCATCCGCGGTCTTTTCGAGCGCGTTTACGCGTGTGTTCAGCAGGATGCGGACTCCCTTGGTTTCGAGCTCCGCATGAAGATGGTGCCGAAGATCGTCGTCAAAGCCGCGCAGGATCTCTTCGCCTCGGTGGACCAAAGTGACCTCGACGCCCAGCGCGTTGAGAACGGACCCGAGCTCGAGTGCGATGTATCCGGCGCCGACGACCATCGCATGTCGCGGAAGGGCAGCGAGGCTGAAGACCTCGTCGGACACGCGTGCGTGCTCGGCGCCCGGAATCTCGGGCACGATCGGGCGTCCGCCGGCGGCCACCAGGATCCTGCGAGCCGTCCAGCGTCCGGTTTTCCCGGCGACGGTGTGGGGGTCGACCAGTCGAACGTGCTCTTGGACCAAGTGCACGCCCGCTCGCTCCAAGAGACCAGCGTAGATCTCGTTCAGCCTCGCGATCTCTCGGTCTTTGTTCGTGCGGAGGGCCGTCCAGTCGAAGGAGGGGTCGACGGCCCAGCCGTAGCTTCGCGCGTCTCGGAGATCGTAGGCAAAATGAGAGCCGTACACGAAGAGCTTCTTCGGGACGCATCCCACGTTCACGCAAGTTCCGCCGAGCCGGCTGCTTTCGGCGACGGCGACCCGCGCGCCGAGCTCGCTGGCGACTCGAGCCGCACGCACGCCACCCGAGCCCGCCCCGATGACGAACAAATCGTAGTCGAATTCAGACATGGTCGCTCCAGCTACCAGCTAGCAAATTCCCGAAGCGCTGCGACCGCCGAGAGCTCGGTACATCCACCTTGTAGCAAGGTCATGGCGCCATCCTCGGTGACGCCCAGGTAGAGCTCTCGAGACTCGTCGGGCACCAGAGAAACGAGTCTTTCTTTGACGTCTGCCTTCGCGAGGAGTGCATTGAGAGCTCGTACGAGCGAGCGGACCGCGATCGTTTCGGCGTCTGCGTCCTCGTCGTCCTCGTCGATGACCGCGCTGAAGTGTTCTCCCGCGCGAAGCACGAGAGGACCATCATCGCCACCGATCCGTTGGAGGCACACGGTCGCGATCTCGGGATTGAGTCGTGCGAGCGTGGATACGAGCTGGTGGGCGTTCACCGAGAAATGCGCGTTGTGCATGAAGAACCGGTCACTTACCCGGCGCCGCGTTGCAACCGATGCATCGTCGTCCCCTCGATAGTACAGCTCCAGGATGTCCATTCGGCGCGAGTCGACCCGCGATTCCCCGACGGTCGCCAGAATGGATTCGAGCTGCTTTGGGTCCAGCTCGCACGCCAACCCTGCCGCGTGCAAGAGCCGCACGAATTCCTCGTCTCGCTTCGAAGGAGGTGAACCGTCCTCCTGCAGGCGCACGTCCTCGGTCGGCGGATGGACCGACTCTTTGGCTGACGCTGTCATGACCCCCTGTCTGGTCAGTGTTCCTCAAATGGGAAAAAAGGTCCAATCCCGTCCCACCGAACAGCCGTTCAAGGAGATAGCTCACGATTCGTCTCGGCGGCACAGCACGAACCACGCCGACATTGGCTTTCCAGCCTTCGTCGCGCGGCCGATGGTCACGTGCTTCGAGACTCCCCGAAGGACGTCTTGGGTTTCGTCGTAGACCA
>JAHELW010000221.1 GCA_024643985.1 Myxococcales bacterium
CCGTCCGAGAGTGGGGCGCCGTCGCGCACGCAAAACCGGTTCTGCGGCGGGTACTCCGAAAGGCATACGGGGCAGCTTCGGGTCGGCGCGGCCTTGGCTTCGGCTCGTCGCTCGGTGGCCTCCGCGGGCTCGGACGGCGAGGCCGACCGGGCCACCGCATGGGCCGTGGACTGGGCTCGAGGGCCGCGCGCGCGCACCATCGCGGCGAGCGTGAGCGACAGAACGGCCAATGCGACGAGGGACCAACTCATCGTTGGAATTGTGCCGGATCGCGAAAGCCGGTGGCCACAAAAAAGCCCGGGAGGCCATGCCACCCGGGCTTCTTCAGGCTGTATCGGCGTCTTGCCTGCTCAGAGACCCTTCACGGCATCTGTGAGCTGGGGCACGACATCGAAGAGGTCGGCGACCAAGAAGTAGTCCGCGACCTGCGCGATCGGGGCTTCCTTGTCCTTGTTGATCGCCACGATGGTCTTGCTGCCCTTCATGCCCGCCAAGTGCTGGATGGCTCCGGAGATCCCGATGGCGACGTAGAGCTTGGGCGCGACGACCTTGCCGGTCTGTCCGACCTGAAGCTCGGGCGCGACGTAGCCCGCGTCGCACGCTGCGCGGGATGCACCCATGGCAGCCCCGAGCGCATCGACGAGAGGCTCGATCACGCTGGTGAAGTTCTCGGCGCTCTTCAGCGCACGGCCGCCCGACACGACGATGTCGGCTTCCGTGAGCTCCGGGCGCTCGCTTTTCACCACCTCGACTCCGAGGAACTCGACCTTGTCCGCTGCCGGGTCCGTCTGCACCGCCGCCTCTTCGATGGGGCTCGCGCCGCCCGACGCCTCGGCGGCATCGAACTCGGACTGCCGCACGGTCACGACCTGTTTGTCGCTCGTGATCTCGACCGTACCGGACACGTTGCCCGCGTACATCGGACGCGTGTAGGAGATCTTGCCGCCGTCGACGTTGACCGCCGAGATGTCGGAAGCCACCCCGGCCCCGAGCTTGGCAGCAACGCGCGGAAGCAGATCCTTTCCGTAGGTGCTCGCGCAGGCCACGACCACGTCGTAGCCTTTCGCAACCTCGGCGACGGTCGGCGCGAACTTCTCGCAGACGTAGCCGCCTGCGATCTCCGCCTTGAGCACTTTTCCGGCGCCGTAGCCGGTCAGCTCCTCCGCGGAGGCGCCCGCACCTTCGCCGATCGAGAGGATGTCGAACGAGCCGCCGGTCCCTTCGGCGATTTGTTTTGCGGCAGTCACCGCGCAAAGAGTGGTCTTTCGTGCCTTGCCCTCCAGGAGCTCTGCAACGACGAGAACATTAGCCATGTCTGATGCTTCCTTTCCGTTTCCCGAGGGTTAGATGACCTTCGCGGCGTTGTGCAGCTTGTCGACGAGGTCTGCGACGTCCTCGACGAACGTCGTCTCGCCCGAACGCGCCGGAGGCAGCTCGAACTTCGTGTAGTTGAGGGTCTTGGAACCGTCCACGCCCAAATCGGCCACCGAGGTCGTGTCGATCGGCTTCTTCTTGGCCTGCATGATGCCCTTGAGTGATGCGTAGCGTCCGCCCACCTCGAGCTTTGCGTACTCGTAGTCGTCCGGGGTCACTCCGTTCTTCACCGAGTCGGTCGCCAAGATCCGATCGGACGTCGTCAAAACCGCGGGGCCGGTGACCTTCACCGTGGCGACGCCCGTGTCGAGCTCGCGCTTGACCTCGAGGGTCTTGCCGTCGTCGCTCGTCTTGATCTGCATCGCGTAGTTGATGACCGGCCAGCCGAGCTCCTCCGCGAGGACGGTGCCCGCGACGTTCGAGTCGCCGTCTGCCGCCTGCTTCCCCATGACGACGAGGTCGGGGCTCTCTTTGTCGACCAGCGCTTTCAAGATGTTGGCTACGACGCCCGAATCGAGTGAGCCGTCTTCTGCCTCCACGAGGATTCCGCGCTCGGCGCCCTTCGCGAGGCCCTCGCGAATGATCCGCTGGGTGTGCTCGTCGTTCGGACCAATGGAAACCAGGACCACCTCTCCGACGCGCGCGTTCTTCTCGGCGGCGTTCTCGGTCAGACGGAGAGCGGCTTCGAGGCTCCAGTCATCGAATGGATTCATCTTCCACTCGAGACCTTCCGATGTGACGGCGGTTCCGTCGCCGGTTACCTTGAGCTTGCTTGCGTTGTCCGGATCCGCAACGCGCTTGATGGATACGAGGACTTTCACGCTTCCTCCTCAGTAGGGGGCCGGTGTGGCCGATAACTGCTGAAAAACGCAGGCGGTCTAGGCGCGTTTTCGAATTGTGTCAAGGTGCGCGGCCGAGGGCTTTGCGGACGAAGGCCTGGAGATCGTCGAGTGTGCTCACATCCGTTACGGTTTCGGGAAGTTCGGGAATCGCAGCGCGGTCGGGCAGATAGGCGACGACCGGTCTTCCGTACTGGACAGCTAGCGCAACCTCGCTGTGCGTCCCCCACGAGCCCTCGAGGGCGATGACGACGTCCGAGCTGAGCACGTTGATGTGATTTCTCGAAGCAAGCTCGGTGCCCTCGGTTCCGCTCTTGTGAAGGTGTGTGCGAATCGGCACCTCGACAAAGGGGTTTGGATAGCCCGTAGGCGGCTCGACCCTCTGCGGTGCGCTCGCGGGCAGGATGCCGATGACGAGGCCTGCGCGCTCTTTCGTTTCGAAGAACCCGCGGCTCACCGCCCCCATTACCCCGGCCCCACCTCCAGTGAGCAGATGAACACGCTCGCTCGCGAGCCAGCGGCCGAGCTCGCGGCATCGCGTTTCATCGGAAAACGAGCCCGATCCCATCACGCCGACGATCGGCAGCGCCCTGTGGCGTGCGTCACTCACTTGTGTGATAGATGCCCCGGATGGCGAAAGACGCAAGCGTCACCCGCCATGCCCTCGTCACGGGCGGCAGCAGCGGGATTGGCTTCGAAACGGCTCGCGGCTTGAAAGCGCATTTCGACGTAGTCGGCATCGTCGGGCGCAACGCAAAGCGCCTCGCGTCGGCGGCCGAAGACCTCCATATTGGGGGAGGGCGAATCGAGACCTTTCAAGCCGACTTCTCGTCGCTCGCCGACGTTCGAAGGCTTGCGGGCGACGTGAAGGCCCGATTCGACTCGCTCAGCGTGCTCGTGAACAACGCAGGGGTCTGGCACCGAGATCGCATCCTCACGCAAGACGGCTATGAGGAGACCTTTGCCGTGAACCACCTCGCCCACTTCCTGTTGACCAACGAGCTGAGGGAGCTCCTGGTTGCTGGCGCACCGTCGCGCGTGCTCAACGTGTCCTCTTCGATGCACGCTCGGCCGAAATCACTCAACTGGGACGACCTGATGTTCGAAGAGGATTGGCGCGGTTTTCGCGCATACAGTCATTCGAAGCTCGCCAACGTTCTGTTTTCGAACGAGCTGGCACGCCGGTGGAAGGACCACGGCGTGACCTCCAACGCCTTGAACCCGGGAAACGTGAGGAGCCAAATCACGCGCAACAACGTGCTGCTCAACGCGCTCCACCGTTCGCCGCTCGCGCGCCTCGTGATCATGTCCGAGGCCGACGGCGCGAGGACTTCCGTTCGCCTCGCGACGGCGCCGGAGGTCGCGGCCACGACGGGCGCCTACTTCGACAGAGCCCGCGAACGGCCTCCGAGCAAGGCCGCGCGCGATCCGGTGGCTGCCAAGCGGCTCTGGGAAGTCAGCGAAGCGCTGATCGAAGCGGCGCTCGGGTAGCCAAGCTCGAGGACAGCTGTCTCAATCGCGGCGGGTGCGTGCCGACGCCAGAAACCTGCGATCCCGCTGACACGCAGGAGCGACGGACCAGGGGTCTGCGAGCCTCGCAGCGTGACGCCATGCGACCCGGAGTCGCCGGTCGAAGGTTGCTGCGACCCCGACACGCCCGTCACCGGTTGCGACGGCGTTGTGTACCGAGTGAGTGCGACGCAGCGATGGCGGGCGTGCGCGTGCGTCCGGCTGGCTGAGCCTGATCAGCGGACGCGCAGGCCTTCGAGAAACAGACTCGCGCAGTGTCCGGCTGCTTTGCGGAGGCTCGCCGGGTCGGCCTCGCCGAGCGCCCAGGTGAGCAGAATCGCATCGAGGGAACCGAAGAGACTTCGCGCGACGACGCGCGCGTTGAGGTCTTTTCGAAAAGCGCCCTCCTTCTGACCCTCGCGGATCAGGCCGGCGATGACGTCGATGTACTCCATGAACAGGGGCGTCGCGTACTGCTTCAGCAGGCTCGACGATTGACGCAGGTTGACCGTGATGACCTCGGCGAGGTCCCGCTGCTCCTCGAGCAGCCCGAGCTGGAGCTCGATGATGCGCGTGATCCTCTTGTCGAAGGGCTCTTTCGACGACGCCACCTCGCGGAGGATCGCGAGGAGCTGCTGGATCCCATCCTCGAAAATCGTGATGAGGACATCGTCCTTGTTCTTGAAATAGAGATAGATCGTGCCGTCCGCGACGCCCGCGGCTTTGGCGATCTCGCTCACCCGGGTCGCGTAGAAACCGTTCTTGGCAAAGACTTTGATCGCGGCTCGGAGGATCCGGTCCCGCTT
>JAHELW010000222.1 GCA_024643985.1 Myxococcales bacterium
CCACGAGATGCTTCGCAAACGCGGATTGCTCGCAGACGCCTGCATCGCGGACAGCTACGCGCAGGTTCTTCGGCAGGCGGTCATTTGAACGCGAGCCGATGGAGGAGGCACTCGTCACAGCGCTTTTGTGGCTTGGGTTCGGTGGGACGCACATCGGGCTCACGCTGGCGCCGATCCGAAAGCGGCTCGTAGGCGCTCTCGGGGAGGGCGGTCACATCTTCGTGTACACGCTCGTGGCCATCGCGACGTTTGGCGCGCTCGTCCACTATGTGGCGCTCCACCGCCACGCCGGGCCCCAGACTTCGCTCCTCGTGACGATCCCTCCCGTGCACGGCGCCCTGCTTGCGATTTCGGTTTTTGGTTTTTCGCTGTTTGTCACGTCGGTCCTCGTCTATCCGCGCGCCCCAATGGCGGTGTTTAGGCACCGGGCGATTCCTGCACGCGGGGTCCAGCAGGTCACGCGCCACCCTTTCTTCTCGGGAATCGCGCTTTGGGCAGCCGCGCACGCGCTCCTTGCTCCGTCGAGGGTTGCGTTCGTGTTCTTTGCCGGCGCGATTGTCCTTGCCTTGGTCGGCGCGCTGCACCAGGACCGGCGGCTGATCGCGGAGCTCGGCGAGCCGTACCGAAGCTACGTCGCGTCCACCTCGTTCTGGCCGTTCATCGCAATCATCACGAAACGACAAAAAGTGCGTTGGCGGGAGCAGCCCTGGATCGGGTACGCGCTGGGGTTGGGCGCGAGCCTCGCGCTCTATCAGGTCCACGACCACATCTTCGACCGTGGTGGCGCGTACGTGATCGGCGTGGTGTCGCTTGGCTCGATCGCCGCAATCCTCAATTCCAAAGCGAGGAGCGCGCGGCCGAGGAAAGCGGACGCCGATGTTTGACGACTACCTCCACTACGATGGTCTCGGTCTCGCCGAGCTGATCGCGAAGCGTGAGGTCAGCGCGAAGGAGGTGCTCGAGGCGGCCATCCTGCGCGCCGAGGCGCTCAATCCACAGATCAATGCGATTGTGACGCCGCTCTACGATCGCGCGCTCGGATACGCCCGGCAAAACCTCTCGGGCCCGTTCGCAGGGGTGCCTTTCCTTCTCAAGGACGCGCACCATGCGCTCGAGGGGACTCCGATGAGCAATGGCAGCCGGCTCCATGCGGGCGAGATCTCGACGTTCAGCGCCGAGATCGTGCGACGCTACGAGGCAGCCGGCCTCGTCGTTTTCGGCAAGACCAACACGCCCGAGTACAAGCTTTCCGTCCACACGGCCTGCGAGGCATTCGGCGAGACACGCAACCCGTGGGACGTCACCCGGTCGCCCGGCGGCTCGAGCGGCGGCTCGGCTGCAGCGGTGGCGGCAGGCATCGTCCCGTTGGCCTCGGCGACCGACGAGGGCGGCTCGATCCGGATTCCGGCATCGGCGTGCGGGATCTTCGGTTTGAAGCCAAGCCGCGGCAGGACCCCGATTGGGCCCGACTTCGGGTGGGAGCATGGGGGTCAGTCCACCTCCCACGTCCTCAGCCGAACCGTCCGCGACTCGGCCGCCGCGCTGGATGCGACGGCCGGGCCCGAGCCCGGCGCGCCGTACGCTGCGCCGTCTCCATCGACGGGTTTCGTGGCGGCTCTGAACGGCGATCCAGGCCAATTGCGTGTCGGTATATCGACATCAGCCGAGGCATTCGGCCTTTCCATGGATCGGGCGTGCGTGGAGGCGACGCGCGCGACGGCCGGGATTTTGCAGGGTTTGGGGCACATCGTGGAGGAGGTGACGCTGCCGTACGACGAGTGGGAGGTGCTCCGGACGTGGATCACACTGACGGCAGCCGACACCGCTGCGGTCGTGGCCGACCTCGAGGCCAGATATGGAGCCCGTCGGGTCCGACAGTCGCTCGAAGAGGTGGTTCAGCTGCTTGCCGCGATCGGTAGGGCGCTCCCCGCCGAGGTCTGCGGCCAGGCCCGCCACGCGGCTCTGCGGTTTGGAGGGTCTCTCGGCAAGCTCTTCGAGCAGTACGATGTGCTCGTGCTCCCCACGATGGGGCGTATTCCCATGGCCCTCGAGGAGGCGCAGCAGGCGCCGGCCGAGCGCCGCGCCCTTCAGCTGCTCACTTCCCCGGCGGGTGCCCGGACCCTCCGGGTGCGCCGGCTTCGAGAGGCGGTCATCGATGCGCAGCTCGACCGTCTCACCAAGCAGATCATGCACCGCACCATGGTCGCCAACCTCACGGGGATACCGGCAATGTCCGTTCCCCTTCATCGAACGGAGAACGACCTTCCGATCGGGGTGCAGTTCTTGGGCCGCTTCGGCGACGAGGAAACGTTGCTCAGGCTGGCTGCCCAGCTCGAAGCGGCCAAGCCCTGGCGCATTCGCCGCTAGCCGCCCGTTCAGACCGCACGCTGGTCCGCGCACCGCGCCGTGGCGGTCGCGACGGCGACCGGTCGCAGATCGCCCGGAATCGTTCCGCCGAAGCAGTTCGTGACGATCGCCACGCCGAGCTCCCGTTCGGGGTCGGCCCATGCGCCGGAGCCGCCAAATCCGAAATGGCCGAAGGCGTGCGGGTTGGGGCGCCCGAGGTCGAAGCGTCGCTTGCCGAGCGACAGGCGCAGCCCGAGAGAAACGGGTCGCATGTAGCCGACCTTGAAGCGCAGCGGAAAAGGAATGACGCGTCCGATGCGGGGATTCTGATCTTCGGCTGCTTCCGCAAGCGTCGATGCGGACATGAGTCGCACTCCGTTGATCGCCCCGCCTAGGCTGAGCGCGCCGTAGAGACGCGCGAGCGAGCGCGCATTGAAAACCCCATTGCCTGATGGAATCACCGAGGTCAGCCAGCGCGGGTCCCCGAGAACACCGCCGAGCCCCGGCGGGATCATCGCGTCGACGAACTGTCCGAGGGGCGACTGCCAGTGCGCGGTCGTCGACGCCTTCGGCAACACCTTGACGCGGATGCCGCGCGGCCGTCCCTGCAGCACTTTTCGCGGCAGCTTCGGAATGAGGAACTCCGCGACCCGCGGAAGCTCGCTTTCGGGCAACCCCATGTAGAGGCCGTCGAGCTCGAGCGGATCGGCGAGGTGCTCCTTGACGAGCTCCGGAAACCGTTTGCCCGTCACGCGCTGGAGCACCTCTCCGACGATCCAGCCGCCGGTCCACGCATGGTAGCCGAAGTCGGTATCGGGCTTGTGAACGGGCCACATGTCTTCGACGACTCGGACCATGTGATCCCAGTCGAACATCTCTTCGGCGGAGTCGATGATGCGGGCGATCGAGTAGAGGCCCGCGCGATGCGATGCGGCCTGTCGCACGGTGATGGCACCTTTGCCGTTTCGGCCGAACTCCGGCCAGTACTGCGCGACGGGCGCTTCGAGGTCGACGAGCCCACGGTCCACCATCAGGTGGAGTAGGGTGGCCATCACCCCTTTACCGGTCGACATGCTCAATGCCAGCGTGGCCGGCTCGAACGGGTTGCCTTTTCGATCGCGCGTGCCGCAGGCCAAGTCGGCCACGAGCTCGCCCCGGTGATACACGGCGATCGCCACGCCCCCTGCGCCTCTGGCCGGAGCACACAACCGCACCGTGCTCCGCAGCGAGCGGAAGTCGGGATGGCTGTAACCGCGGACCTGCATGGCCTCAGCCGACGACGTCGATGTCCCGTAAGAACTCGAGCGCGCGGCCGGAGACGCGCTGCTTGTCGAAGTAGAGAATGTGTCCACCGCAGCTCCAGTATACCTCGGGCCTTCCAAAGTGTTCCCAAAGCGCTTCGGTGTGGACGGCTGGAATGATTCCGTCGTTCGCGCTTGCTGCCAAGAGCACGCGTTCCTTCGGAATGCGGAGCGCATGCGACAAGGGTGTGAAGGGCGCGAGGATCTTTCGCAGCTCGCGGATCATCATCGCGGGCTCGTCCAGCGACTCCTCGAAAAACGTGCGCGTCGGCCAGCTCATCACCAGGTCCGCGATGCTGACGACGGGCGCCACGCTCACGATGAAGTCGGTGCGGGGCTCGAGGCAAGCGAGCATCGACGCATGAAAGCCACCCCAGCTGTACCCCATGATCCCGACCCTGGGCGCGCCGCGCTTCAACAGGTGATCGATCAGAATGCGAAGGTCCATGACGCCCTGCGCGCAGGCCTCGCTGAGGCGCCAGAGCGATGGCTGAATGATCGCGGTCCCATGGTAGGCCGCGGACTGGGGCATCCTGCCTCCGTGAAGCGGCAAGTTCATGAACACGACGTCGAGCCCCGCATCGTAGAAACGCTGCGCGGAGAACCACATCTTGTTGATCCGGTAGTCCGGCGCCGAAAAGCCATGGAGAAAAATGACGATCGGGCGAGGGCCGTCCCGGTGAAACCACCCGCGGGACTCCACGCGGTCGTTCGGCTCGAGCGCGGCGTACTCGTCGCGAAACCGCGGGTCGAGCGTCTTGAAAGGGCTGTAGAAATCGATGCTCGCGAGCCTTGCGCTCTTCGGATCCCAAGACCGCCGGCGGGTGGCGCGCTCGATGACCGA
>JAHELW010000052.1:0-11730 GCA_024643985.1 Myxococcales bacterium
CTGGTGCGGCGGCGCCACGACGCAGACCTACACGTGCTCGACGGCCATCGTGGTCAAGACCGCCAAGGAGCGGCAGCCGGAGCGATGAAGGGGATCCTCACCGCTGCGCTCGTGCTCGCCTTGGCCGCGACGGCTCACGCGGACGAATACGAAGAGCACGACTATCTCCTGAGCTGCTCGGGCTGCCATCGCGCCGACGGCAGCGGCTCCCGTCTCGTCCCTTCGCTCCACGAGATGCGCGAGCTCGCGGGCTTGCCGGGCGCCCGTCAGTACTGGGTCCAGGTCCCCGGCGCCGCGCAGGCGCCTCTGTCGAACGAGCGGCTCGCGGCCCTGCTGAACTGGCTCGTGGAACGGTTCGCGGGAACGGCGCCGAGCCCTCGCTACACGGCCGGCGAAGTCGAACGACTGAGACGAGCCCCGCTCCGCGACCCGATCGCCAAACGCCGAGCGCTCCTTTCGAAAGCGGTTCGTCCGAAAGCTAGCCCCTGACCGCAACTGGGCAAAGCGGATGTCGAGCGCTAACATGGAATGAGCATGTTTGATGTCGACGATCTCCTCGGGGCGCCCCCGCGCAAGAGGTTCGAAAAGCTGCTCTCACAGCGCTGCGCGGCAGGCGACTCGTTTGCCCTCATGCTCGTCCACCTCGAGGGGTTCCAGAACGTCAGCGCCGAGCACGGCTCGAACGTGGGAGACCTGATTCTCTACGAGGTCACGGCGCGCATTCGCGAAAAGCTCTCGGACGCCGACGTCGTCATGAAGAGCGGCGACAGCCAGTTCGCGGTACTGGTGACGGGTCTATCCGATATCGAGGTCGCCGAGCGCATCGCCAACGAGTTGATTGGGAGGCTCGAAACCTCGATGATAGTCAGCGGAACGCGCTTCCGGCTCACAGCCAGCGTCGGGGTCACGCTATTCCCTCAGCACGGCAAGGATTGGAAAGCGCTGCTACTGAGCGCAGACACCGCCGCCTACGACGCCAGAACCCAAGGCCGCGGCCGCATCAGCGTAAGCATCCCCGCAGTAGGGGGACAGGATCCCCCCTCCAAACCCAGCTAGTTCCAGTAACTTACGACCCACACCGCGAAAACCCGCGGGAAGCGTGCCCGCTACTCGCTGAAAAGGTTCTCGACGTCGGCTTTGGTCAAGCCCTTGAGGGGGCTTCCCTCGGTGGAAAGCACGTTGCTGACGAGCTCGCGCTTCTTGGCGGAGAGCTCGAGGATCTTCTCCTCGACGGTGCCTTCCGCGATCAGCTTGTAGACGTTGACGTTCTTGGTCTGCCCGATGCGGTGGGCCCGGTCCGTCGCTTGGTCCTCGACCGCGGGGTTCCACCAGGGATCGAAATGAACCACGGTGTCCGCTCCGGTGAGGTTCAGCCCGGTGCCGCCTGCCTTGAGCGAAATCAAGAACACGGGAATCGATGAGTCCGAGTTGAAGCGGTCCACGCGCGTGATGCGATCTTTCGTGGAGCCGTCGAGGTATTCGTACTCGATCCCGTCTTGGTCGAGCGCGGCCCGAATGTGGTCGAGCATGGTGACGAACTGGCTGAAGACCAGCACACGGTGACCTCCGTCCACGGCCTCGTCGACGATCTCCCGGAGCGCGCCGAGCTTTCCGCTGTCGTCTGCCTCGAACTCGGTGTCCGGAAGCTTCATGAGGCGCGGATCGCACGCCACCTGACGAAGGCGCGTGAGCGCCGCCAGGATCTGAATTTGCGACTTGCTGACGCCCTGCTTCTCGACCTCGCTGAGAACGCTCTTGCGAACCTCGCGGAGGATTTGCTTGTAGAGCTTGGCCTGCGTCTCCGCGAGCGGGACGATCATCTCCTGCTCGATCTTGTCGGGCAGATCCGCGGCCACATCGCTCTTCACGCGCCGCATCACGAACGGTTTGATCGTGGACCGGAGGCGCTGCGCGGTCTCCATGTCACCCCGATCGATCGGCCGTGCAATCCGCTCTTCGAACGTCTTGAGCTGCCCCAGCAGCCCCGGCGAGACGAAATCAAAAATGCTCCAAAGCTCGCTGAGACGGTTTTCGATGGGCGTACCCGTCAACGCCAACCGGCGCTCGCTCCTGAGCTTCTTCGCGGAGCGCGCGGTCTGGCTCATCGGGTTCTTGATGTGCTGCGCCTCGTCCAAGATGACGTACCGCAGGTCGAGCTCCTGAAGAAGCTCCTCATCGCGGCGAAGCAGCGCATAGCTCGTGATCATCACGTCGGCCTTTTCGAGCTCGGGCGCGCGCTGGCTGCGATTCGGCCCCTGCCAGACGACGGTCTTGAGGCTCGGCGCAAACTTGCTGATCTCGCGCTCCCAGTTCGGAACCACGGACGTCGGCGCAACGACCAAGTTCAGCTTGCGCTTGTACTTGCTCTTGGCCCACAGAAGCAGCGCAATCGCCTGAATCGTCTTTCCGAGGCCCATGTCGTCGGCGAGAATGCCGCCGCTGTTGAGCTCGTGGAGAAACACGAGCCACGAGAAACCGTCCTTCTGGTAGGGACGAAGGTCGGCTTTGAGCGTACGCGGCTTCGCTACGCTCGGAATCTCGTCGATGTCTTCGATCTTCGCGAAAAGCGTCTTGGCCGAGGCGGACACCTTCGCGTTTTCCACCATCTTGAGAAGGTCTTGAACGCGGCCTGCCTGCGAGAGCGGAAGCTTGTCCTTCATGCCCGCGGTCGCGTAGATTTCGGCCATCCGAGTCAGCACGTCGCCGACCTTGTCGGGATCGACCGGAGCGTACGTACCGTCTTCGAGCTGAACCAGCCGCCGGCCCTTTTCGAGGCACGCGCGAAGCTCTGCCTCGCGCACTGCGGCCCCGCCCGAGGTGAACGCCATGTCGAGATTGAGCCAATCGACCCCGCTCGAAACACGCACCTGCGGGGTCACCGACTCGTCGCGAATCGTCACGGCCACGAGGTCGTCTGGAATGAACCGATCCCACTCCTCGGGAAGCTCGCCGATGCCCTGCGTCCAGAACGCGATCGCGTCGTCGCCCGTGGCCACGAGCTCGTCGCCCGACTCGGAGACCTCGAAGCTCTGGTTGAGCAGCGCCTGGACGCCGGCCATCTCGGCGCCCACGTCTCGGCGCACGACCCGCGGCCGCCCGCCGCCATTCTTCGGAGGCAGCACCGCGAGCGGCGAGGGGATGTCGTCCGGTGGAACGTCGAACTCCTGATCTTCATAGCGCACGTACAGCCTGACCCGAGCTTCGATGATGTCCCCATCGGCCTTCAGCTCGAATCGCGGCTTCTGGTCGACGAGGTCGGCCACCGAGCTCAGGTCGGGAAGCTCCGCACCCAAAGACGCCGCCACGCGCGGAATGTACTCACCGAGAAGCGCCGGCAGGTCGTCGTGGTTCTGCACCATCGCGGGCGAGCGATACAAGCGCTGAAGCCACGCGGGCGTCACGAGCTCGCTCACCGGACGCGCGACGCCTTCGGTCGTGTCGATCTGCCAGCCCGGCGTCCCCTCGAACCAAGCGCCACTCGACAGCGCGAAACGTCGCTTGTTGCTTTGCAGATAGAAGACGACGCGTACCCGCAGCGTGTCCGAGTTGACGGGATCGAGCTCGATCCGGGGCCGAAGCGCCTCGTTCGAGAAGCGAAGCTCCATCGACGCGGGCTCGAGCAACACGCGCCGGTCGCTGAGCATCTCGAGCACCTCCGCAGCGTCCTCGCCCCGAAGCTCGGCGGTCGTCGCTTGGCCCCGGTTGGCGTTTCGCGCAAGCGCCCTGAAAAGCGGACGCTCGTCGATCGACACCATGTTGAACGCGCTGAGGGCGTCGTTGATCGGCACGGCGCTCCTGGACCCCGCCAAGACGGGCGTCACCGTGATCGACGCGGGACGCACGGTCATCCGGTATTCGAAGTCGAGGGGCTTGGCGAGCGCCTCGGCCGGCAACCAAGCGTCGAGCGGCCCCCTCGCCTCTCCGCGCTGAGCCTGAAGCTCACGCGGGGAAAGCACCTCGAGCGCTCCAGGATCTGCACCACCGCCGCGGCGTCGCCGTCGCGACCGCCGGCGCTTGCCGCCGACGGACACGGTGCCGGGCACGTGCACCGGCTCGGTCTTCTTCTTCTTCTTCTTGCTCTGCTGTTGCTGCTGCCCCTTGGGTCGCGGCGGCCGCACCTCGTCACGGAGCGCCACCATGACGGCGGCGACGTGCTTGCAATGGGCGGTCGGGCCGCGCCAACCCGGACACGTACAGCTGGACTCCCAGCCGTCGGCCTCTTCGTCGTACTTGACCGTCGTCCGGTAGGGCTCGTCGGCGGTCCGCACCGAAATCTCGCCGCTGACCTGGTGCTCCTGCTCGTCGAGGTTTTCGACGGCCTTGCGCCGAGCGTAGAGGCGCCCCCGCAGGAAGGCGTTGCCGCCAGTCACCCGCTGGATGGCACGGTCGCTCATCGACGCGAGCTTCTTCGCAACGGACGTGGTCGGCTCACGCCAAGTGGGCGCTTCTACTGGAGGCGCCGCCTCTTTGCCGGCCGCATCCTGTGCGGCTGACTCATCAGCGGGTTCTTCTACCGATTCTTGGAGAGCAGTATCTGCCATCGAACGAAGGCTGGGCCGGCCTGTGACTGGTTTGGAATGGTTGCGGGACCTGGATACGACTACGCGTGTCGCGTGTTCACCCCGTCGCGGCGCCGTTGCTCGTTCTACCGTAGACCCGGGTGCAGACCGCAGCCGCCGCTAATTGAAGATCTTACACACCCCGAAGGAGACTGCAACTCCAGGGCGTGGCGCAGGTCTAGGACGACGCTCGAACCAGCGCCTCGGGCAGGAGAAGCGACGGGGTTCCGGTCGAAAACACCCAGAGCTGGTGGGCGGCCCGGGTAGCCGCAATGTGCAGAAGATGCCGGGTCTCGCTGTCGGTCGGGAAGGTGGCGGCATTGCATTCGACGACGACCACGTAGTCGAACTCGAGGCCCTTGACCTGTCGCACGTCCGTCACGTCGACCCCAGGCCGGAAGGGAAAATCCTGCTCGGCCACCCGCCGGAGGTTCGGCACCTCTCCATGACGCAGACCCGTGTAGTAGAGGTCGGCCTGTTCCGGGTAGCGCGCGATCACCGCCACCGACGACAGGGGCTCCGAGCTCACCAGCTTTCGAAGGGCTTCCGACAAGAAGCCAACCGCCTCCCCGGTCCCCCCGAACTGGAAAAGCTCGACGGGCGCCCCATAGCGGGTGGCCTCTCCCGAAACCTCGTTTCGAAGCGGGCCGAGGACCTCCGTCGCGAAGTCCAGAATCTCGTGGGTCGAACGATAGCTCAGCTTGAGCGGCTCGATCTGAATGTGATCGAGCTTGAGCTGCTCGAGAACGTGCCGCCAGTCCGTGAAGCCATTGTCGAGATGTAGCTTCTGCGCGATGTCGCCGGCAAGCGTCACGCTTTGTTGAGGGCTCGCGGTGTCGAGGACCACGGAAAGCTCGACCGGGCTCATGTCCTGCGCCTCGTCGACGAAAACATGCTCGTATTCGAGAACGCCGCCACGGCCTGTCAGCGGCCCTCGAAGCGACTGATAGATGCGGAGGAGAAGTGCATCGTCCTCGCGGTCGAGAGCAGCGGGCTCGTCCTCGTCCGCGCCGTCGACACCGACGCTGTGGGTACGCTCCCCGTCGTCTTCCAGCGTCTCTTCGTAGGCGAGCAGCGCCCGCGTGGAATGCCGACTGCACCAGGAGTGCGCCCACTCGAGCTCCTTGTCACTCAGCGCGCCTTCACCCCACTCGGCAAACGCGTCGACCAAGCGCCGGCGATCGGTGACGAGGTCGGCCCAGGCGGTGACGACGTCGCGCGAGCGGGCCGCCCACCTCTGACAGATGCGCTCGATCGCATGCCGCGTTCCGAGCTCGACTTCCCGTGCCTCTCCGTCGCGATCGACGATCCACCGGTGGAGGAGCTCCAGGCGCACCCCGAGCGGCTGGTCTGCGCTTCCACGCCAAGCCCGCGTGACGCGTGCGCCTCCCTCGCCGCGCTGCGCCTCGGCGAGCACGTCTGCCGCGGCCTGCTCGGTCAGCTCGTCCACGTAGCGATCGATCGCCTTCAACATCGCTGGGTGCTTCTTCATGCGGACCACGTGTGTCGGCGTGTCCTCGACGTACCGCGTCGTCAGCTTCGGGACGTGGTGGCGTCGCTGCTGCTCGGCCCATCGCTGAAACGTCTCCACCGGCACGTCCTCGACCCCGAGCGCCGGCAGCACGTGCGAGATGTATCGGACGAGCGCGTCGTTGAAAACGATGACCAGCATTTGATCCGAGCGAAACCGCTGAGGGTCCTGAAAGGCGAGATAGGCCAAACGATGGAGGCCGATCGTCGTCTTGCCGCTTCCCGCGCCGCCCTGGATGACGACCAGGCCAGACGTCGGCCTGCTGATCAGCTCGAACTGGCGGGGGTCGATCAGCGCGGTGATCTCGGAGAGGCGCTTGTCCTCCCGAAGGTCCTCGTCGCCGATCCCGAGCTCGCCGGGCCGGTGATAGGACTCCGGGCGCATGGCAGCGCCTTGTCCGCCCGACAGCTTCGTCGACTGGTCGGAGACTCGCTTCCACTCGTCCTCGCGCGATCGTCGAAACGTACCCTGGGGAGTGCCGATGCGGCGGAGCTTACCGTTCGTGATCGAGAGGTTTCGGCGGATGAGCACCTCGCCTTCGACCTCGCGGTCACCGAAGATCTCGTCGTAGTCGTCGCCTTCCTCGTACCGGTAGTAGACCCGGCTCACCGGCGCGTCGCGCCAGTCGACGATGCGCACCCCGGTCTTGCCGTCCAGGAAGGTGCTCCGGCCGATCAGGATCTCACGCTTGCGGTCTTCCTCCGAGAGCACCATCCGGCCGAAATAGGGAGAGAGCGCATCGACCGCACCCTCCATGACCTGGGCCCGGCGCTGCGCGACCTGCTGGAGCCGCTCCATCTCCTCGATGAGTGGCGGAATGTCCTCGAGACGAGCCTCCCGGATCTGATCGCGCAAGGCGACTAGCTCCGCGTCGTAGTCGATGAGCTGGCCGCGGTGGGACGGCCGCTTGGACGAGATCGTCCGATGCACCCGCGCAAGCACTCGTTCTTCGTCGGCGACGGTCGCGTCCATCTCCGCGTCTGCGGGGGGTGGTTCCGCGTCAGGGCGCCGGTTGAGCTCCGCTTGCTTCATTTTCCGCGTATCAAGGACGAATCGCGTCCCGTTTTTGCGAATTCGGGGACGAGTAGCACGATTCGGACTCGTCTCCAAGCATGAACGGAAAGCGCTGTGCTTTTGCGAAGATGCGTCAGCGCAGCGTCTTCAGCAGGATCTTGGAACGCCGTCCCTGGTCGTAGTGCGCGCGGCGCGCTTCGGGCACGTCGCCGGGATCGCAGCTGTCGAAGCCGCGCTCGCGAAACCAGTGCGACGTCTGGGTGGTGAGCACGAAGAGCTTTCGCAGCCCCTGCGCGACGCATTGGCGTTCGAGGTAGAGAAGGAGCTGATCGCCGCGGCCTGTCGTCCGGTAGTCAGGATGTACGACGAGACACGCGAGCTCGGCGGTTGCTTCGTCCGGATAGTCGTAGAGCGCCCCACACGCGACGACCATGCCGTCGCGCTCGATCACCGTGAACCGATCGATGTCGTTTTCGAGCATCTCGCGCGATCGCCGAACCAGCGTTCCCTGCACCTCGAGCGGCTCGATCAGCGCGAGGATGCCGCCGACGTCGCCCTGCTCCGCGGCGCGCACTCCTTCGAACGTCTCGGACGTCACCATGGTGCCCACGCCGTCTCGCGTGAAGAGCTCCCGGAGAAGCGAGCCGTCGCTCTGCCGTGCAACGAGGTGCGTGCGCGGCACGCCGCCCTCACATGCCTGAATCGCCGCAGCGAGATGCCGCTCGACGTCGTGGCCGAGCGCTGATCCCGAGCGTAGGAGCGCCTCGGCGTCATTCGGTGTGAGCTGCGATGGCACCTCGCCAGCCTCGTCGACGACACCCCGTCCCTCGAGCAAGCCGATCAGCTTGTCGGCGCCGAGCGCCACCGCGGTTGCGGCGGCGACATCGTAGCTGCTGATGTTGAACGCCTCGCCCGTGGCGGAGTAACCGATGGGCGTCAACACGACGACCGCACCGTCGTCGAGCCGCTGCCGAATCGCTTCCGCGTCGATCCGACGCGGCTTGCCGGTGTGCTCGTAGTCGACGCCATCGACGACGCCTACGGGCTGCGCAATGACGAAGTTTCCGGTTGCGACACGCAGCCGCGCACCGGCCATGGGCGAGTTGGGAAGCCCCATCGAAAGCAAGGCCTCGAGCTCGACGCGGTTCGCGCCGACCGCCTCTTTGACGCACTGGAGCGCCACGTCGTCCGTCACCCGAAGCCCGCCTTCGTACCGCGGCTCCTCACCCCGCCGAGCGAGCGCCTCGTCGATTTGCGGGCGCGCTCCGGCAACCAGCACGAGGCGCACCCCGAGTGAATCGAGGAGCGCGACGTCGTAGAGCAACGTCCGAAGGTCTTTGGAGGCGATCGCCTCACCGCCGAACATGACGACGAACGTGCGCCCGCGGTGCGCGTTGATGTAGGGCGCGCTCGCTCGAAAGTGTTGGACGAATGGGTCGACTTTGGGGCTCATGCGGGCTCGATGCAGAAGCGTTGGATCAGGCCGGCGTACACGTCGGTGGCACGCTCGATCGCCTCCATGGTGACATACTCGTCCGGTTGGTGCGCGACCGCGATGTCGCCGGCACCGAGCACGAGCGTTTGGAGCCCCAATTCGGCGAGATACGGCGCCTCCGTTCCGAAAAGCGCAGTGCCGGCTGAACACCCGCACAAGGTCTCGACGGTGCGCTGAAAACCTTCGTCGGAAGGTCCTCCGAACGCGTCGGCGTGAGCCCCCGTGGCTCGAACGTCGTGCTGCCAGGCGCCTCCTTCGAGCGCCTCGGCGACGGCGTCGCGAAGCTCCGCGACCACCGCCGACCGCTCCATGCCTGGCAGAAGCCGGATGTCGACGTCTAGCGTGCACTCGGCGCAGATTCGGTTGGGGCTGTCCCCCCCTTTCACCCGGCCGAAGCTGAGCGTGGGCGTGGGAACCTCGAACTCCGTATCCCGATGCCGTGCGCCGATCGCCTTTCGCCATGCCTCGAGCGCCGGCAACACGCGCTGGAGCCCGTCGATCGCGTTGACGCCGAGCGCGGGGTTGCTGGCATGTCCTGCCCGGCCGCGCACCGTGATCTCGACGTAGAACACGCCCTTGTGCTTTCGAATCGGGCGAAGGCCGGTGGGCTCGCCGATGATCGCGTAGCGGCCGAGCCGTTCACCCGCCTCGACGAGTGCGCGTGCGCCATCCATCGTGCTCTCCTCGTCCGCGGTGCCGAGCAGCGTGATCGGACGGGCGAGATCCTCGGGTCGGAAGCGTGCGATGGCGTGAAGCGCTGCGGCGAAGAAACCTTTCATGTCGGAGGTGCCGAGGCCGAAGAGCTTGCCCGTCCGCTCGGTGAGCTCGAAGGGATCGGACGTCCATCGTTCGGCATCGTAGGGCACGGTGTCGGTGTGTCCCGACAGCACGAGGCCGTCTTCGCCGTGACCGCGCGTCGCGATGAGGTTCGCTTTATCCGTGCTCCCCGGAAGCGGCTCGACCCGAGTGTCGAAACCGAGCTCCTCGGCCCACTCCGCCAACAGCTCGACGACGGCACGGTTCGACTGGTCGAAGCGCACGTCGGGTGAGCTTACCGACGGCGCGGCGATCAGCTGGCGGAGCATGTCGGTTCGTGAGGGGAGCATTCGGGGAACATAGCGCCGAACGCCTGGGGCCGAAATCTGCGTTGCAAGCGAGGCCGGAGAGACTAGGTTGAGGGCATGAGCGAGGATTCAGCAACGCGTGCCATCACGATCATCGAAGAAACGCACCGGGGGGAGCGGGCCTGGGACATCTACAGCCGCCTTCTGAAAGACCGGATCATCTTTTTGGGCACGCCCATCAACGACTTCGTCGCCAACGCCGTGATCGCGCAGCTCCTCTACCTCGAAAGCGAGGACGCCGACAAAGAGATCACGGTCTACATCAACAGCCCGGGCGGCATGGTGTCGTCCGGCCTCGCGATCTACGACACGATGAGCTACGTGCGCTGCCCGGTCTCGACCATCTGCCTCGGCCAGGCCGCCTCGATGGGCGCCTTCCTCCTCGCGGCGGGCACCAAGGGCATGCGCCGCGCCCTTCCCCACAGCCGCATCATGATTCACCAGCCGCTCGGCGGTTACCAGGGGCAGGCGTCGGACATCGAGATCCACGCCAAGGAGATCCTCAACACGAAGCAGAGGCTGAACGAGATTCTCGCGAAGCACACTGGGCAGGATGTCGAGACGGTCCGACACGATACCGAACGAGACAAGTTCCTCTCGGCGATCGAGGCCAAGGACTACGGTTTGATCGACGACGTGATCGCGCCCCGCAAGGAAGCGGGGGTCGCGCCGGCCGCATGACCGTGCTCGAGCTCAGCCTCGTCCGGCATGCACAGTCGGTGTCGAACGCCGAAGGGGTGTGGCAGGGACAGGGCGATTCACCGCTCAGTGACGTGGGCCGCGGACAGGTCGAAAATCTGCGACGGACGATTCAGGGCGCCCGCTACGATCTGGCAATCAGCTCGGACCTGAGGCGCGCGGCAGACACGTCGAAGGCGCTCGGGTCTCCGGTGGAGCATGACCCGGCCTGGCGGGAGATCGACGTGGGAGCGTGGGAAGGTCTGACGATGGCAGAGGTCGTCGAGCGTTTCCCGGAGCAGATCGACGCGCTTCGTGCGCGGCGCACCTTCGAGATTGGAGGGGGCGAGACCTGGCTGGAGGTTTTTGCCCGCGCCGACGAGGCGCTCGGCCGCGTTCGCGCGCGCCTTCCCGAGGGCGGGCGCGCCATCGTGTTCACGCACGGAGGCATCATCGCCGCGATCCTGTCGGGGCTGCTCGGCGTTCGGGACCGGTTTCCGTGGCCGCTCGGGCGCATGCGAAACACGGGCCGCACGACCCTCCGCTTCACGGAGGAGGCGGTGGAGCTCGTCGCTCACAACGACGACAGCCACCTTCCAGCGGAGCTTCGGCAGCCATACGAGCCCCGGCCTGACCAGGTGTTGGTTCGCATGACGAGCATCCAGAGCGTCCGGGTCGATGCGGATACAGCCTCAGCGGATTTCAACTCTGCAATCAAATCTGCACGGAAAACAGGTGCAGGTGGGGTGGTGTCGGTATCAGGGACGTCACGGCAGATCGCCGACGTCGCCCAAGCGTCGGCTGCCGCTTCATCCCGAGAATTTCGGTTCGTTGCGCCTCCGCAAGGGCACTCGAGCGAGCTGCTGCTGTCGAAGGAGCATCGAATGTTGCTCGACTATGCGCGTCCTGCCTTCCAGATCTGAAATTTTCATTTCACGAGTGAAAAGTGAGCTGCCCCACGCGTGTGCAGCCTAGTTACACTTGTAATTAATCTATAGGGGTGAGTCCGCACGGGTGTCGTTTGTGATCCACCCCACATTACGGGCGACCCCTTCGGTCGATCGGGTGGAATTCAGGGGTTAAACGTCTAGAACTTCAAAAATTTTTCAGATCTGAACGGCGTTCAACGTATGGAGTGCAACCACAGGGTTGAGATCATTGATGATTCCCCCCCTGGCCAAGTTGGCACAAATGTAGCATATACAGATGCTGACATAAGCGCTTCGGAGATGACGTACCCCCCACGTCCCCCGAGGTGCTGTTAGACCAGGCGATTTGGTTTGTTTCCCCCCCACTTCAGCCAAATCGCCATCTCTCTAACGGCCCGAA
>JAHELW010000052.1:11740-18163 GCA_024643985.1 Myxococcales bacterium
CGTTACTTTTTAACCCCACGAAAAAGGGGTCCCCCTATTTCACGACCTTGAGATAGTCCGGCCGCTCTCCCGGCTTTGGCGGCGTCGAGGGCGAACGCTCTTCTTCGCTTATCTCCGGCAGCACCCTCAGCGACGGCCTCTCCTCGGGAATCGGCGGCGGCTCCCTACCCGCTTCACGCTCGATCTCCTGAGAGATCTCCTCGGGCATGGAGTCCGGCCAGACCATTCCGCGGCCGTCGTCCCCGGCAAGCGCGAAGACCGCATCCCAAAGCACCTGGCAGGTAAACGGCGATCGATTGAATGAGAGCGTGCCGTAAATCCCTTCGGCATCGACCTGCAAATCCGGAATGGGCACGGGCATATCGAACCCAATCTGCAAAACCAGCTGAGGTTCGGACCGATACCAGTCCGGCACCTCGACGCCGTCCATTCTGGGGTCGAGGTGCACGAACAGGCTGCCCTGGGCGAGGAGGTAGCGGGCGACCTCGAGCTTAGGCGGAAGTGCCTTCTCTTCAGCCACCCTACAGCATTAGCGGATTCGACCCCGCTTTGCCAAGACGCTTGAGAATCGGCGGTCAGACCCCGAATCGCAGGGGTTAAGCGATGGCGAGGACTGTCGTGCCGGCGACCATCAGGGCGATGGCTAGCAGCATCCGGCCCGTGATGGGCTCGCCGAAGAACATCCGGCCCATCACGACGCTGCCGATCACGCCGATGGCCCGCTTGAGGGTTTCCACGACGGCAACCCAGAGCACTTGGAGAGCCAGCATCTGGAGCGCAATCGCAGTCACCGCAAACCCGACGAGCCCGACCAGCAGGCCCTTGGGCGCGTTCCAAACCTCTCGCAGATCCGCGTGCTCGCGCCGCGCAAGCATCCACGTGACCAGAATCGCACCGCTGCCCGCCGCGAGGAGAAACGCATGGGAGGCTGGCGAGGCGCTTGGCAGCGCGCGCTTGTCGAGCGCGGTCGAAAACGCCCAGAGCACCGCCACCCCCACCATGTGCGGCGCGCCTTGCTCGTGCGTGATCGATCGCCACCACTGCTCGGATCGGTCGCTATTGAGGACGAGCGCGCCCACGACCACGAGAAGGATGCCCACCCAGTGAACGACGGTCGGAACCTCGCCCAAGAGCGGAATCGCGACCAACGCGCTGAAGACGGGCGTCAGGGACAGCAGCGGCACCGTCCGGCTCAGCGGCGAGAGCTGCACCGACCGCATGAAAAGCACGTTGGCAAGCGCGTTCATCGTCATCGAGGCAACCGCGGGAGCCCAGTAGCGCGAATCGGTAATCCAGGTCTGGTCGACGGTCGCCCACGCGCCCAAAAAGGGAAGCTGCCCGACTAACAGAAACACCGCGAGCGCCGTCGGCGACGCCTTTCCGGCAATCGCCTTGCGGACGACGTCGAGCCCGGACCAACACAGGGCCGCGGCCAAACCAAGGGAGAAACCGATCATGACGACTGAAGCCGCCGCACCCTATCAGCCAGGCGGACCCAGCCCAAATCCTTCAGTTCGGTCTACAGTACGTACACCCGCATTGGCAGACGGCGCCCTGGCAGCTTTCCTCGGTGGAGCCGAGTGGGAAACCGTTGCCGAGGCAGTACGCGTTGCACCCATCACACGGGCCGACGTCAGGAGGGGTGCAGGCCACGTTGTTGCTCATCGTCTCGACCCTCAGCGTTCCCTCGCAGTCCGCAGGGTCCCCTTGGATCGGGCTCGCGGGAGGCTGAAGCGGGCAAGCCGCGAAGTCGACGTTGGCCGCAGCGATCTCCGCGCACGTGGGCGTCGGCACCGGAGTCGACCCCGCACCCCTGGAGCCCGAGCCGATGCAGAAGAACCCTGCACCGAAAGAGCGTTTGTTGAAGCGGTCCGCGGTGAACTCCCAACAGCCGTCTTCGGACTCGGTCATGGGCTTCGAAGACCATTCAAACGACGTGTCACAGAGCTCGCCCGCGTACTCCGAGCCTTGGCCGACTCCTTCGTCAATCGACCAGTCGATCTGCTGCGCGTTCTGGACGAGCGCGAGCGTCACCTCCGTGTTCTCGTCGCCGATGCAGTTCCCGACGTCGTCGATGCAGGTGTACCGCTCCTCCCAAATGACAGGCGCGCCTTCTGCGCCGCCGACGTCGGTCGCGAAGGGAACGCAGCCGCCGGAGCCGCCTGTGCCCCCGCTGCCGGTGCCGCACATGCCGACGGGCTCGGGAGGACCAGGTGGCCCTGCCTTGCTTGCCGTTCCGGTACACGAACCGTTCACGTTCGTGCCGCTGTAGCTCGAGGCCCGCTGGTAGCCGATGGCATCCCGGGTGAACGTCATGGTGCCCTGTTCCTCGTAGCGCTCCATCGGGATCCGGTAGTCCGCGGTAAGCCCGCAGAAGAACGCAAAACCCTCAATCTCCCGCAGTGTGCTTCTGAAAAACATGCGATTCGCATCCTCCGGGTCCGGCTCCACCGTCACCATGTCCATCTGATCATCGATCACACACATGTTGAGCTCGTCGCAGTTGACGCGCTCCATGTAGGTCGCGGCCACGATATTCGGGGGCTCGCCGCAGTCTACCGGACAACCGGTCAGCCATACCGCGCACGACAGCGCTGCGCCCAACAGCCCGCACTTGAAACCACACCTCTCCATCATGAGCCCACCTCCGCTTTACGAAGCGCATAGAAAAGCTGCGCGAACCGTTCAAGCGAACAATTTTCGCCGGCGATCCCGCGAAGAAGTCAGCGCAGGTGGGCCGCGGGGTCGTGCATGATGTCTTTGAAAGTTTTTGCGAGCTTGCCGCCCTGAAACCCGTCGATCACCCGATGGTCGAACGTCGCGGCGATACGCATCGTTGGTACCGGAACGACCTGGCCGTCACGCACACCGGGCTTGTCTTCCACTGCGCCCACCGCGAGCACAGCCGGCACGCGCGTAAACGTCAAAAGCGGGACGAAGGCCTCCGCGATCCCCAGCACACCGACGCTCGTGATGATCGCGCTGCCGAACGGGTCGTTCGGAACGCCCAGTTTCGAAAGGTCGAGATTGAAATCGTACTGAAGACGCGCCACGAGGCGAAGCAGGGGTCCCATGATCGCCGGAGGCATCAACGCAAAGAGCTTTTTCGTCTGCTCGAGCAGCGGATCCTCGTGCTTTCGCACCTTGCGCGCCCCCTCCCGGATTTCCCGTGCGATCTCGGCAATTGTCTTCTGGTCGGCTTTGCGCACCAGCGCACCGGAAAGGTCGGCCTCCTGCTCGTGCTCCGCATCGTCCGGCGGGACCGCGACCAACACCGAAAGATCGATGTCGTCCCGCTCGAAGAGGCGGCCGCGCCGAATCACGCAGTTGCACTCGGGGTGTGCCGCCAGCGTGTCGGCAAGCACCTTGGTCACGAGGTGCGTCACGGTGAGGTGCTCGCCGGTGCGCTCGGACTCCTCGGCGAGGAACGCGAGCGCAGCGGTCATGTCGATGTCGATGGTCCCGTAGATCGTCGGATCGTCCGGCGCGGACCAAGCCACGGCCGCCATGCGTCGCCAGTGCGACATGTTACGCACGTAATGCCCGGTGATGTTCTTTGCCACGTGCCCTCCTTGCCCGGCTACGCCTGGTGTAGGGGCTGATCGTCCGGGTCGTCCGTGCTGAAGACACGGAACCTCCGGACGGCGCCCGACAAGGGCGGGATGCGCTCGGCGACCTTCACGATTCGCTCGACGACCCCGTCCCCGGTACTTATGCCCTTGGCCTCGACGGGCATCTCCGCGATCCTCGCGCTCACCTCGGCGCGCACGCGCGAGAGACGCTCGGGGCTTGCCTCGAGCTCGGCTGCGAGCCGGCGCTTTTCGGCAAAGTCCTCGTCGGAGAGCACCTTCCCAAACGTCCGCAGGCCAGCAATGCGGAACTCGTGCTTCTTGAACAATCGGTAGATTTCCTTGACCTTCTCCATGTCGATGTTTCGGCCGAGCGTGTAGCTCTCGAACCGCCCTTCCATCGCCAGAAGCGCGGTCTCCGCGAGACAGGCGTAGGTCGTTCCCTTGGGAAGCCCGATGTCGTAGTCGATGTCGATGTCGCCTGGAATCAGCACCTCGCCGCTCTCGATGACGCAGACGTCGGGACGCAGCGCCGCCTCCCGCTCGCCGATGTCGGGCGGACGCGCGACGTCGCAAATCACCGCGCCCGGCTTGCACGTGCTGATGTCGAGAATGCGCTGACCAAACGCCGACGTGGCGGTGACCACGAGCTCGCAGTCGGCCGCGAGGTCGCCCGGCCGAAGCGCGATCGTCACGCGCGTGCCCGGAGTCTCATTTTCGATGGTGCGCTTCAGGTCGATCAGCTTCTCCGGCTCGATTGAGACCAGCACGACATCGTGAATCGCTTGGGCAAGAAGCCGCGAGCAGACTGCGCCGATCGATCCGGTCGCCCCGATGATCATCGCCCTGCCCTCTTTGAGGTTGGTCGCCCCCATGTTGAGGACGGCCTGCTTCGCCGCCTCTAGGGTGGCGGCAACGGTGAGGCTGTTGCCGCTGGTGATCGCGATGGCGGCCTCGTGCGCCACCGTCTCGCCGGCGTCTCCCACGACGCTGGTGAATGCGCCGAGACCCATCAAGCGGCAGCCCATGCGTTCTGCCATCTTGGCCGCCTCGTTGAGTCGGTCGTACGTGAACCGCGGGCTGTGCCGCATCATCTGCCGGGGCGTCGAGCCGAGCCCGAAGAGGTAGCCTTCGATGCGCTGCCCGGTCGTCGGAGAACGCCCGCCGGCGATGCGACCCATGTGCATCGGCTTCAAGAACGCTGCCGCTTCCTCGACGACTCGGTCCGGAAGAACCTTCGTCCACTTGAAGTCCGGATCCCGGTGAACAAACCCGACGTCGAGCGGGTGAATCACGAACGCGAATCGATTGATGCCCTGCTCGTCCTGCTGAAGGTATTGGATCGACGGCCGCCACTGGATCTCCGCCATGAGGTTGAGGTAGGTGTCCTCCGAGAGCGGCTGGGTCGGGTCGTCTCGGAGCGCCACCATGATCGCCTCGATGACGGCGGCCGAATGCCGCGCGACAGGCACGTCTTCCTCCAGCGACGGCATGAGCGTGATGAGAATCGAAGCACCGCGCGCGCGAAAAACGTTGACGTCTTCTTCGGTTGCGGACGGCACGACCACCGTCTTCTTACGAAGATTGTTCGGCGCGAAATGTCGAATCGTCCCGGCGTCGCCGACAATCACGTCCGCCCAGCGAAAATGCTGAGTCGGCCGGTTCGGAGTAACCTCGACCGGAGGGGCGATCTTGTCGAGGGGTGCGTCCTTGAGGAGCTCCAGCGTCGGCGCATCGGCCGTGCCGAGCGTCTGCGGTGCGCCGACCCCAGGCACGTCAGGCACGTGAAAATAGATCTCCGGATCGTAGTAGTGAATGCGCGGCGTCATGCGGCCGAGCGCGTTGGCGAGCCCAACGTGGTTGGTCCCGGGAACCATCAGGATGCGCTTCTGGCTGAAGATGCCGGGCTCGGCGCGATCGGCGAGCACGACGCTCCATCGCTCCAGCCCGGGGCGAACGCCGCTACCGTCGACGACCGGTGTGTGAGTTGCGCTCGCGGCGAGCTCGCGGCCGATCTGGTAGGGCCGGTGCGCGTCGCCGAGCTCGAGGTCCAGCGGAACGCCGTCGAAGCCGATGGCATCGACCTTTCCGTCATACTCGCGCAGTAAAGCGCGCGCGCGTTCCAGATCGCGACCGAAGCCGCGCCGCAGCACCTTTGCGCGGCGCTCCCCGAGCACGGCGATGAAGTCTTCGTTCTTTTCGCCAAGGTGGATGACCAGACAGCGTTTCATCCATGCCTCCTTCCCCTCGTCGGGAGAGGGAGCATACTATCGGTTGCGGTGGGGCGACCAGCCCCAAACGTCGCTTTTCCCCAGGAAAAGCCTGCGTATTGCGCGCCCCCGCCCGCGAACCCATAGTGTCGAGGACAGTCTTTGAAATTATGGGGGCGACCGGTTTCGACGGGGATGTTGAAGGTTCGGTTGCGTGTACGTCGGCCCAAGCACGACGCAAATACGTTTGGGACGTACAACTGCCAACGATAACGCAGTTGCTCTCGCGGCCTAAGTAAAGCCAAGGGAGCCGTCGAAGCTAGAAGCTTGCCTGTGCTTCTAGCCTAGGCGTCATTTGAACGGGCTGGTCATCGCGAGTCGGGTTCGGCGCGATGACGAGATGAAGAACCACTAGCGTTGGGGCGAGCCTGTTTGTGGGCGCAACTCAAGGCGAATCTCAAAACACAAACTACGCACGTAGACGCCGTTCTGGACCATTTCCGGACGTGGGTTCGATTCCCACCGCCTCCACTACTTTGGGATTGAAATCATTGAGGTTTCGACCTGGATCCACTTCGGTGTCCAAAAAAGTGTCCCAAACTCGGTCGGCCGCAGGCCCAAAATCGAGTCGCTTTCCTCGCTCG
>JAHELW010000223.1 GCA_024643985.1 Myxococcales bacterium
GCGGGTTGGGGGGCGAGCGTCGAAGGCCAGGTTTGGTTCGGCTTCGCGATCAAGTAGCCTGGGAGGTCTGGAGGTGGTCGTGTTGCGTTCGAGCTTTTTTGCCTTTCTCTGTTTCGCGGTTCTGGCGGGCTGTGGTTCCGAGGAGACTCAGTCCGGCGGCTCTGGAGGCGTTGGAGGGAGCGGCGGGTCGGGAGGCGCTGGCGCGACCGGTGGAACCGGCGGTTGCGCGCCCTGCGATCAAGACGGCGCGGAGATCGCCGACAACGGCTGCGACGACAACTGTAGCGGGACGATCGACGAGAAGATCACCTGCGATTCGACGCTGACCATCGACGGCGACTTACCCGTCGACGGAGCGCGTGCCATCGACGTCTGCAAGCCGGCCGAAAGCGAGCTGGATTGGGGAGTGACGCGCGTCGACTACACCCTTCCAGGCGGCGAGGATCCGCCTGCGGCCCAGATGGACGCGTTTGCGCTCGGCCACGGGCTACTCGACGGCTTTGGCTCGACCTCGCCTCGAGGGGGGCTCCACATGCTGGCGCTTTCGTCGGGAACCGCGCGCGACGTCGACGACCCCGGCTACCAGTCGACCGCAGGATTCGACAAAGGCTATGCGTCGGGGCAACCCAGTGGCTTTTCGCCCGACGTGCCCGCGTGCCCGGGAACGACACCTGCGGGTCCGCGCGACGGCATCGCGCTCTCGTTGGAGCTCCGCGTGCCTCCCAACGCGTCTGCGTTCGCGTTCGACTTCGCGTTTTTCACCCGCGACTTCCCCGACGTGGTCTGTTCGGAATTCAGCGACCTCTTTGCCGTTCTACTCGCCTCCGCACCGGCCGACAGGAATCTGACCTTCGACGAGGCGGGCAACCCGATCGGCGTCCACAGCGCCTTTCTCGAGGCGTGTGGCTGTGACGGCGGTCCGCCGTGTGACGCGGGCGGGCTCACCTTCGACTGCCCACTCGGCGAAATGATTCTGCTCTCGACGGGGTACGAGGGAGCGGGCGCCACGGGTTGGCTCACGACCGTCGTTCCCACGGTGAGCGGAAGCGAGATCCAGCTGACTTTCGCGATCTGGGATTCTGGAGACGCTGTCTTCGACTCGACCGTGCTGATCGACAACTTTCGCTGGGTCGAGCACGAAGGCGACGTCATGACGCGCCGCTCTGAAGGGCGGCAGCGCTAGGGCTGGCTCTTCGAGAAGAGCTGCCAGGGTCCCACTCGACCCATGAACGTGACCGGTGCGCCGCTTTCGGCGATCAGCGAAGAGGGTCCGTCTCCGAGCTCGCGAACGATCAGGTAGTCGTAGCGAGCGCCGTCGAACGCGTCCCAGTCGAAGAGGCTCGTGTTCCACACGAAGGTCCGAGGGATTTTCGGTTCGTGGTCGGGTCGGTAGCGGAACAGGCTCGGGAAATTGATCGCAAAGGAAAAGTCGACGACGCCACCCTTTTCGGCCTGGTACCAGCAGGGTGTATGCAGGAAGACGGGGGTCCGAGCGTGAATGCTCCCCCGTTCGATCGGAACCGAGAGCACACGGGCGCCGTCTGGCATCTTCTCGATCACTTTGGCCAATCCCGCGGCCTCGGGCTCGTATGCCCAGAACTGCGTCGTCGTCACTGCCGTCCACCCAACCGCGAGCGCCGGGCCGAGGAGCGAACGGACGAGATTTGGTGCACGCTCGGCGGTGTAGTCCATTGCGTAGAGCCAGGTGGGGACGGCGAAGATCGCGAAACGCGAGTAGAGGAAACCCGTGCCGAGAAACTCGTGGGGTACCGCGAAGTAGACCAGCGCGGTTACCCCAAACGGGATCCAGCGCCCCACGGTGCGAGAGGGCCGGCCGCCGAGGGCGAGGGGTAGCGCGAGCGCCAGCAGGCCGACCAGGAAGGCCGACGCGGAGAGCCCGTCGCCTGCGATTTCGGAGACGAAGCGTGCAGCCCGCGGGCCCTCCTTCGCCTGCCCGATGAACTCCCATGCCATCGCACGATGCGTCAGCGTTTCGGTATCGCGAGTGACGTAGAGCCAGAACGCGACTAGCGGCGCCAGCACCAGCGCCGGCGCGAGCGAGCCGGCGACGCGTTTCCAGCCTCCCCAACCTGCGAACGTCACCGCGCCGAGGACGAGCGACACGTAGAGAAACAGTAGCGCATGCACGAAGAAGAGGCCGAGCATGCCGAGCGAGAGAGCCACACCCGCTCCGAGGGTAGGGCGGGCCGCGTGTCTGAGTGCGAAGACCAAGAGCACCAGCGCGAGCGGAATGCCGACGAGGAAGCTGAAGAAGCCCCAGTCAAACGCGAAGCCGAAGACCCCCGGAAACGCCGCAAACGACCACCACCGATTTCCACCGACCTCGCGGATGACGAAGCGGGTCGCGAGCGGCACGCCGAGCAAGGCGGCGGTGATGACCGCCGTCAGCGCTGCTTTGACCGACATGAACGGCGTGAGCAGAAAAGTGACCAGGTACCCAAACAGGTACGGCGTGAACCAGTTCCGTGCATAGATTTCCTGGTACTCGAACGCCGGGTCCGACCACCGCGTCCAGATTGCAATCTGCGCCGCGTGCTGTGGGAGGTCGGCCATCGGGAGATATTCGACGGTCCAGAGCGGCACCGCGACCAGCGCGCAGCACCCCCAGAAGCTGATCGAAAACCAGCGGTCGGCCCCCATGGGCGCGGATCGTATCCCGCCGCCACTTGGCCGCGCAAATCCAGCGCCGTGCCGAATTCGCCCGCGTTCCGTCGTCCCGGGTACAATCTCACACGGGGGTTCGAGGTTGCTCGTCGTTCATGTGCTCATCTGCGCAGTCGCCTACGCGCTGACGTGGCGAACGCTTTTCTTCGAGGTCTGCCTCCTTCCCGAGCCTCTGTACGCGCGCGGGTCAGTCGTTCTCGGCATCCTTCAACACCCGCCGACGCTGGCGCTGTTGCTTGCGGGGATTCTCCCTCTATTCGTCTTTCGCAAGCGGATCACCTGGGCAGCCGTCGACGACTCGATGAGGATGCGCGGCTTCGTCTGGATCGTAGCGCTGGTCGTTGGCGTGAGCTTCGCCGCCTCGGGCTACAACTACTACTACGACACCTCGTTCATCTTCGACCGTCTGGCGATCGTGGCACTGCTCGTCGCGCTCCGTTTTCACCCCGCGTTCCTTTTTCCGCTCGTGCTCACCGTGATGGCGTTCGCGCTTCAAATCCATCATCCGCTCCCCGAACCGATGTGGAACTGGCCGGACAAGCGCATGCCCGTACACGTCCTCTTTGCGCTCGTCTGGTTCGTCTACCTTCGGATTGCCGTGAAGACCGACCCGCGGATGCCGCTCGTTCTCGCGGTTTTCGTGGCGGCGGCGACATACACGCACGCGGGTCTTTCGAAGATGGCCATCGGCCCGTCGCTGACGACCTGGTTTCTCGAGAATCCGACCTCGAACATCTTCGTCTCGGCCCATCTACAGGGCAACTGGCTCGGACAGCTCGGCGGTGACACCGTGGTTCGTATCGCCCGCTCTTTGTCCGCCACGGACGCCGCGAGCAACGGCTTCACGCTGTTCGCCGAGGCGGGTGCGGCACTGATGCTGCTCGATCGGCGGCTCACCCGTTTCTTCCTCGGCGCCTGTATCCTGCTTCACGTCGGCATCCTCGCGACGACGGGGATCTTCTTTTGGAAGTGGATCCTCGTCGATCTCGCGATGATTGGGTACGCGGGCTCGCTCTGGAAGTCAGGCGGCTCCGAGGCCGCTGTTCAGAAGACGGTCGCGGTCGGTCTCGTCCTCCTCACCCTCGTGTTCGCGTTCAGCTACTTCAAGACACAGGGCGTTCTCTTTGCTTGGTGGGATACCCGCCATTCACGTCACTTCGAGTACGAGGCGGAGACCGAAGCCGGGGAAGTTTATGCGCTCGACCCACGGTATTTCGTCCCGTACGACGTCGCGTTCGTGCAGGGCCGCTTCTACTATGTCTTGCCGGCGGAGGTCTTGCCCGGCACCTACGGCGTGACCCACCGCTATCCCGTGTTTCGGGAGCTGCAGGACGCGGAGCTCGAAGACCTACCCGCAATCCGGGAGCGCTACGCGATTCGCTTCTTCAATCCTCGGCTTCGTGACACCTTCGGCCGTTTCGTTCAGCGCTACGTCGGCCGCGCGATGCAGAGGGAACGTAAGCGGTTTCTACCCAGCTGGCTTTCTCTCCCGTATCACTTTCAAACCACGTTTCCCCCGGACCATTACGACGACCAGTCGAAGATCCGCATGGTTCGCGTGTTCTTCACCGAGCACTTCTACGACGGAGAGGCAATCCACCAGCTCCATCGCACCGAAGTCATGGCGATCCCCATCGAGTAGTCGTCGCGCCGCGCGCGCTTTCCCGCTGACACGCCCTCGAACAACGCGGTAGAAGGAGACCCAGATGGGCCTCGATCCGACCGCTCCGCGTCCCCCGCCCGTGCCTGCCTCGATCGAGGTCATTCACCGAGACGAC
>JAHELW010000224.1 GCA_024643985.1 Myxococcales bacterium
CGACCTGCGACACCGACTGCACCGCAGCAGCCTGTGGCGATGGCGTCACGAACCTGACGGCCGGCGAGACCTGCGACACGAGTGGCGAGAGCGCCATCTGCGACGCGGACTGCACCGCGGTGGCTTGCGGCGACGGTGTGACCAACGTGACGGCCGGCGAAACGTGCGACGACGGCGGCGAGAGCGCGACGTGCGACACGGACTGCACAGCGGCCACCTGTGGCGACAACGTGACCAACGCGACGGCTGGCGAGTTCTGCGACGACGGCGGCCAGACGGCGACCTGCGACGCGGACTGCACGGCCGTGGTCTGCGGCGATGGAGTCGCCAACGCGCCAGCCGGCGAGCAGTGCGACACCTCCGGCGAGTCCGCCGCGTGCGACGCGGACTGCACGTTTGCCTTCTGTGGTGACGCCACGGTCAACGTGACCGCGGGCGAGGTCTGCGACGACGGTATCAACGACGGAACATCCGGCAGCTGTGCGCCGGACTGCTCCGCAGCGATCCCTTGATGCAGCGTTCGTCGGAGCCCGACCACGCTTTGTGAGCCAGCTTACACAATCCGACTTGCGCGCAAATGTAGGTGAGTGATTTCGCGCAGATCGAGTCCGAAAAGTGCTAACGGTATCGCCGAAAACGGTTTATTCTGACGGTTCCCCCCATGCCCGTAATCTCGTCTGAAGAGCGCAAGCCTCCAGCGTTTGCCGCTACCAATTCGTCCAACGGAACCTCGACCACCGTGTCGCGTGCGCTTCGCCTCATCGAGGACGGCGTGCTCGATCATGCCAACATCGACGCGCTCTGCGAGCGTCTCGGTATCGGCGCGCGTCAGCTTCGCCGCCTGTTCAATCAGCACCTCGGCACGTCGCCGGTGCAGGTCGCGCGGATTCGCCGCGCCCACTTCGCACGACGGCTGATCGAGACCACGAGCCTCTCGATGGCGCACATCGCCAAAGCAGCCGGTTTTGGAAGCGTGCGGAGGTTCAACGCGGTGATCAACGAGGTGTACGGTTGCCCTCCGACCGCGCTTCGTAAGAGCCCGCATCGAGCGGAAGGAAAGCTCGAGCTACAGATCCCCGTCGACGGGCCGTTCCCGTGGGCGCGCATGCTGCAGTTCCTCGAGCCGTGGACGGCATCGGGGTGCGAGCAGATCGTCGGTGAGCGGTACTATCGCACCGCTTCGTTCGGCAAAGATGCCGGCGAGATCTGCGTGACCTACGAGCCGGACGTGGGAAATCTCAGCGTTCGCGTCAGCAGCTCGCTCGGCGGGCGGCTGCTCGACGTGGTTTCGGGCGTGCGTCGTCTCTTCGACATCGACGCGCGAACCCCGGTCATTCAGGAGCACCTCGAGACGGATGCGGTTCTCCGCTCGCGAATCGAGGCGACCCCCGGTCTTCGAGTCCCCGGCGCATTCGACCATTTCGAGACCGCCGTGATGATGCTCCTCAATCAGCACGCATCGCCGCTCGAGGCCTCCGAGCTCATGGATCGCATCGTCGACAAGCACGGAAAACGCATCGAGACCTCGCAGCCATCGCTCACCCACGTCTTTCCGACGCCGTACGCGTTGAGCAACGCAAAGCTCGAGGCGGTCGGGGTCTCCACGCGGCGAAGCCGGTCGATTCAGGCGCTTGCCAAAGCCGTGCACGAAGGCGCGCTTCGTTTGGACGGCTGTCCATCGCTCGATTGCGCCGTCGAAAAGCTCCGCTCGATTGCGGACATGAGCGGTGAGACCGCAAGCCTGATCGCGATGCGCGTCTATCGCGAGCCCGACGCGTTCCCTTCCACCAACGTCTGGCTCCGGCAGGCGCTCTCTCACAACGGCGAGCCGGTTTCGACTCCCGAGCTCGAGGCGCGGGCCGAAGCCTGGCGTCCATGGCGTGCCTACGCAGCGATGATGCTTTGGGACTCGTTCGTCGAGGCTGAGGACGAGGCACCGCGGGTGTGGGCGAGGGATTCGGAGCCTCCCCAGGCCGATCGAGTCGCGTAAAGTACGGTCATGGACCGACACGTTCCGCTGGCCGGACAGCCCAACTTCCGGGACCTCGGCGGCTATGAGTCGAGTGACGGCCGGCGCGTGAAGTGGGGCATCGTGTACCGCTCGGGCGAGCTCAGTCAACTGAGCGGCGAGGACGTGGAGCGGCTCCGGGAGCTCGGCATCAGGACGGTCGTCGACCTCCGGTCGCACCAGGAGGTCCGTGCGCGCGGCGAGGGGAAGCTGCCCGCGGGCGCGGAGCTTCGGCCGACGCCAATCGCGTCGAGCGACATGTTTTCGAAGCTGATTCCGATGTTTCTCGAGGGGGACTTTTCCCAGGTGCCGCCCGACCTGCTCGACCGCGTCAACCGCCATCTCGTTCGCAACTACTCCGAACAGTTCGGAAGCCTGCTCCGCACCCTCGCGGACCAAGACAGGCGGCCGCTCGTCTTTCACTGCACGCAGGGCAAAGACCGCGCGGGCTTTGGCGCGGCCATGGTGCTTTCCGCTCTCGGCGTCCCCTGGGGGACGGTCCTCGAGGATTACTTGCTCTCGAATCATTTCCGCAAAGCGGAAAACGACAAGATGCTCGGCATGGTGCGAAGCTTCGCCGCGAGTCGGGCCGGTGACGAAGGTGAAGAAATCGCGTTTCAGCGCGTCGAAGGGCTGTTGTACGTGAAAGAGCAGAGCCTTCAGGCAGCGCACGAGGAAATCCTCGCGCAACACGGCAGCGTCGAGGCGTACTTGGTCGAAGGGCTCGGATGCTCTAGAGATACGTTGACGCGATTGCGCGACGACCTATTGGAATAGCCATGCAAAGAGCTGCAAGAAAGTCCTTTCTTTTCGTGTTCTTGGCCACGTCCTGTCTCGTGCTCGGGAGCGGCCATACGCCTCGCGCCGAGGCCGAGGGCAAGACGGTGATTCGATTTGCGACGTTGGCGCCCTCGGGCTCGACGTTCGGCAAGATCCTCAAGGCGTGGAAGCGGACGCTGCTCAAGGAAACGGACGGCCGCGTCGAGCTTCGCTACTACTCGGGCGGGAGCCAGGGAGACGAGCGGGACTTCATTCGCAAGATACGCGCGGGCCAAATGGATGCCGCGGGCGTCACGTCGACCGGGCTGGGCATCATCGTGCGCCCCGTGCTCGTGCTCTCATCGCCAGGGCTCATCAGGACCTACGAAGAGCTCGAGCGAGTCCGCGCGAAGATGACGCCGCGCTTCGAGACGATGTTCCGAGAGGCCGGCTTCGAGCTCCTAGCATGGGCGGACGCTGGCAAGGGTCGCATCATGTCCACGATGCCAATCCTTCGCCCTTCCGATCTTCGCTCGGCCCGCCCGTGGGCATGGAAGGACGACTTGATCTTTTCGGAGTTCCTCAAGGTCGTCGGTGCGAACGCGGTGCGGCTGGGCGTGCCGGAGGTTTACGCCGCGCTTCAAACCAAGATGGTCGACGTGGTACCGAACTCGGCGCTCGGCGCGATTGCGCTCCAGTGGTACACGAAGCTCAACTACATGTCGAAGGAGAGCTTTGGAATCATCATGGGGGCGACCATCATCAAGAAAGAGAAGTTCGATCAGCTCTCGCCCGAAGATCAAAAAGCGCTGAAGGACACGGCGGCGCGAGCGGCAAGGGCGCTCGACAAGGTCGTGCGCCAGGACGACGAGGAGGCGTACCAGGTGCTCCTGAGGCGCGGAATCGAGGCCCTCGACGTCGAGCCGTATCGTGCGGAATGGGACGCGGCCGGGGCCGAGACGCGCAAGCGCTTGACGGGGCGCATCTTCAGCAAGAGCCTGCTCGCAGAAGCCGAGGCGGCGGTCGAGGGGCGCTAGCCTACTCGGCCGGCGCGTGCGCCTGTAGCCCGTATGACGGGGAGGCGTTCAAAAACACGCCTGCGCGACACTTCATGAGCACAGTGTCGAATGGGACGTCCTCGGTCTGACACCGAAGGTCCTCCTCCGGGTACGTCTCTTCGGGGTATTCCGCGAGGAAGTCCGCCACCAGGTCGGGATCGTCGACGCAGGAGGCTCTCAGCGTGTAGTCGCCGGGTTCGGCGTTGATGATCAGCACGCCCCCGTCGAGCGAGGAATAGGTTCTCTCGCGGTCGGGGATGACGCCGTCGTTGAAGTAGATCGGGCCCTCTTCGATCGTCGCGCCGTCGGGCGCCTCGATGTCGAGGACCGCGCCGGCCTGACCGTGATGCCCCGGGTCGCCGATCGTTCGCCCGTAGCGGGTGAAGGTGCTCACCATCTGACACTTCTCGGGGTCGCTGGTGATGCCGAGCTGGATTTCGATCACCGAGTAGAGGCCGTTGTTCGGGACCTGAAACGTGAGGTCTGTGATGTCCTCGTCCGGAACGGTGTGCGTTTTCGTGTACGTGAGAGGATATCTCTCGTGCTCCATCACGAAGGTCGCCTGAGACCCGACCGGAATGCCCTCGATGGTGAATTCCCCGTCCTCGTTGGTCAAGTGGCCAGGTGGCGAATTAGC
>JAHELW010000053.1 GCA_024643985.1 Myxococcales bacterium
TCACGGTGCGTGGAAAAGCGGCGCATGCGGGCCTCGACCCAGGGAAGGGGGCCAGCGCGATTCTGGAGCTGTCTCACATCATTCAGAAGCTCTTTGCGCTCAACGACCCCGAAAAGGGCATCACGGTCAACGTCGGCACCATCGATGGGGGCCTGAGCCCCAACATGGTCGCGCCCGAGAGCAAGGCGGCGGTCGACGTTCGCGTGCCCACCCGGGAAGACGCCAACCGCATCGAGCGGGAGATTCACGCTCTGCGTGCGGAGACGCCGGGCACCGAGCTCATCGTCGAAGGCGCGGTCAGGCGTCCTCCCATGGAGCGCACGCCTCGAAATCAAAGGCTGTGGCAGCTCGCTCGGCGAGGCGCGGAGGAGCTCGGACTCGAGATCGAGCAGGCGTCCGCGGGCGGCGGCTCCGACGGAAACACGACGAGCCTGTTTGCTCCCACGCTCGACGGCCTCGGCGCGGTCGGTGCGGGCGCCCACGCGGTCAACGAGCATCTCATCCTCGACAGGATGGTCGAGCGGTCGGCGCTACTCGCTCGTCTCCTGTCCTATCCGCCGCTCGACGAGGCGGTCCCGCCGAGTCCTTAGACCGCGGCGACTCGAATTACCGCAACGCGCGACGGTGTGTCTTCGCCAACCTCGGCGAGCAGCTCGTCCGCCGGACAGCGTCCACGTTCGAGAAGCGCCCGCAGCGGCTGGAGCAAGACGGCTTCATCCTCGTCGGTGGTGTTTCGATCACCGATGCGCCGTAGGCCCGCTTCTGCGAGCTCCAGGAGCTCGCCCGCCCAGTCAGCGGCTTCCCGACCCATGAACCGCGTCTGAACTCCGTGCCGCGCGAGCGCGTCCCGCTGCCGCTCGACCTCTGAGAACGACCAGGAATCGACCCGTGCCTCGAGCGCCGCCAAGCTCCGCTCGTCGTAGAGAAGGCCCTTCCACAGCGCGGGCAGCGCGAACAGCATGTCCGGGCGCTGAACGTCGGCGCCGCGATATTCGAGTGTGCTCTTGAGGCGGACCTCTGGAAAGAGCGTGCTCAGATGAACGACCCAGTCGCCGTAGTTGGCGCGTATGCCCTGAAAGCCTTCGCGCATGAAGGCGCGAAACGTCTGGCCGGTGTTGTAGTGCGCCTTGCCGTCACGCTTGACGAGGAACATCGGCGCATCGAGCGCCCACTCGACGTAGTCGATGTACTTGGGGTGGTCGTTCCAGGCGAAGGGAAGGAGCCCCGAGCGATCCGGATCCATGTGAAGCCACGCAAGGGCACGGTAGGTTTTGTAGCCGCTGCGCCTGCCCTCGTTCCACGGGCTGTTTGCAAACATCGCGGTCACGAGCGGCTGCGCGCGAAGGCCGACCCGAAGCTTGCGCATCGCGTCCTCTTCGGAAGCGTAGTCGAGATTCGCCTGAACGGTGCAGGTCTTCGTCATCATGTCGCCTGCCATGGTCCCGCGCTTGCGCATGTAGTCGCGCATGACGTCGTAACGCATCTTCGGGACCCAGCCGAGCTGGTCGACGCTGGCGAAGGGATGGCAGCCGACTGCGAGCCACGCCAACCCGAGCTCGTCGATCACTGGCTGAAGCTCGTCCCAGTGCGCCTCCGATTCGGCCCGGCCCTCGTGCACCGAGCGGTACGGGGCTCCCGAGAGCTCGATCTGCGAGCCCGGCTCCAGCGTAATCGACCCGCTGCCCCGCCGCAGCGCGATGATGGGGCCCTCCGGGGTCTCGCGCTCCGGCTCCCAATCGTGGTTTCGAATCAACCGTTCGAAGATCGCAACCACGCTCACCGGGCCGTCGTAGGGCAGGTGCGCCCCGTCCGCCCTTCGGACCGCGATGCGCTCCGCCTCCGTGCCGATGCGCCATCGCTCGCGGGGCTTCTCCGCGTCGTGAAACAGCACGAGCAGGTCATCCATCCCGCGCAAGGGGGCATCGAGTGTCGGCAACGTGTCCTCTGTGGCCGCCGCTGCGGCGCCGGACCCTACCACGAAGCCCCGACCCGTGCCCGCCTCGCCCGCGAGTTCGAGGTTGCGCGAGGCGCCCGGACGTGGTGGAACACGGCGGTGGATCGACTGCTCGAGCTACTGCGGGAGCGAGGTTTTCGCCGCGGCCATTTCGTCTTGAGCTCGGGCAAGGAAAGTGACTTCTTCATCGACTGCAAGCCTGCGGTTCTGTTGGCCGAGGGGCATGCGCTCGTCGGCAAGGCGCTGCACGCAGCAATTGACGACGCGCTCGGTCCGGTTTCTGCAGTCGCCGGCGTCGAGCTCGGCGGATGCCCGCTCGCGTCCGCGGTTGCATGCGTGTCGTGGACCGAGGGTCCGGTGATGGACGCGGTGTACATCCGCAAGACCACCAAAGATCACGGAACGAAGAAGATGCTCGAAGGCGCCGACCGTCTTTCGCCCGGCGCGCGCCTCGCCATCGTCGAAGACACGGTCACGACCGGAGGGTCGACGCTCCGAGCGGCGAAGGCGGTGCAGGACGCGGGCTTCGAAGTTGCGGGCGTCGTTGCAGTCGTCGACCGCCTGGAGGGCGGCGCAGAAGCAATTCGGGACGCGGGCTTCGTCTTCACCGCGCTCTACGACCGTGCCGACTTCATGGGGGACGGATGAGGCGATTGCTGCCCGCGCTCCTTTGGATTGCGTTCGTCCTCGCCGCGGTGGGATGCAAGCCCCAGAAGATCACGCTGGAGCCCTCGGCGCGCACCTTCACGCCAGACTCGTATCCGAGGGTCTGGGATGCATGGACCCGCGAAGAGGAGTCGTTTGCATGGAAGGAGCTCGCACACGAGATCTTCGTGTCCGCCACCTTCGAGTCCTGGGAGTTCCGATGGGCCTACGTCGTCCGCTATGCGCACGACTACAGCCTCCCCCCGGAGGCGCGCGACGAGATGCTCGATGCGAGCCTCGCGAGCTCGCGACGGGAGCACCGCTTCTTCGTGACGCTCTCGGGGCTCGACTTCCGGGAGTCCAATCTGGCGAACCGGGCGTCGGCTTGGCGCGTCATTCTGGTCGACCCCGAGGGCAACCAGACCAGCCCGATCCTGATGGAGCGTGTGAGGCGGCCCACGGCGGTCGACCGGGTCTACTTCCCGCAGGTGAGTCCCTTCCGGCAGACCTTTCGCCTGACCTTTCCAGCGGTTGAGGCCGATGGCCGGCCGACGATCCCCGATGGCGCCGAGTTCGTCGTTCTCCGGTTTACCGGGGCCCGGGGCCGCGCGGACCTCCGCTGGGAGCTTCGGCCGTCGGGGGACGGTTGACGAAGGTTTGACAGGCTCGATCGCCCCTCGCTATCCTTTCTGTGCGCATAAGCCTTTGAAAAACGTGGGGAAATGGGCCATGCGCGGAGGTTTGGAATGATTGTGCGCCACAGGGGGTGGGCGGTTGCAGTTCTCGTTGCAGCGCTCGGTTTGGGTTGTCACGCCGCCAAAGACGATCCGGAGGGTCAGGCAGGAGAGCTCGCAGATCCGGTTCGCCGGGAGAACGCGATCTACAACCTGCACCAGATTTACGCGGCGACGTTGGCCGCAAACCAGGGGGACCGAGGCAGCGAGGCGGTCACGGAAGTCGCCGACGTCATCGTCGGTCCGTTGACCGAGGCGTATCTCAACTACCCCGAGGACCGAATCAACGGCCTCGCGATTCTCGACCTGCTCGCGGAGATGCAGGATCCGCGGAGCATGCCCGCGCTCCTCGAGGCGCTGAACTGGCGCACCGAGGTGTCGGAGGACCACGCGGTTCGAGCAGCCCAGACCATTCAAACGATCGACGTGCCGGCCGCGGAGCGCGGAAAGGTGATTCAGACGCTCGGCCGCTCGCTCGAGCGGATCACCGGTGCACGCCCCGAGGACAACAAGATGAGGGTCTCGATGATCCGCGCCCTCGGCTCGCTCGAGGACCGCGGCGCGACCGAGATCCTGACCGCAATCGCGACTAAGCAGGACGAGAACCAGAACTTCTTGATCAACCGCCTTGCGGCGCAACAGCTCGGCGAGCTGCGCGACCCCTCCGCGATTCCTGCTCTGATCAAGTGTCTGTTCCTCTTCGCGCCGAATCGGCCCGACCTGCGCATGAACGACGTCGCTGCCGAAGCGCTGATCCTGATCGGACGCCCCTCGCTCGAGCCGCTTCTTCAGGTGCTTGCCGGCAAAGACGGGACTGCGAACGCGATTGCGAAGCATTACATCAACGCGATCAAGGCGCGCCGCCCGGACTTGGCGACGCGCATGACGGTCCGGCAGGTCACCGGTGGCGAAGCAAGCTTCGCGCTGGGAGCACTTGGATTCTCCGAGGCCCTAGAGCCGCTCTTGCAGGAAGCAGCCTCGAGCGACACGGCGCGAAAGCTCAATGCCGCGATTGCGCTGGTTCGCGTGGACGTGCCGCAAGCTCAAAAGGAACGGGTGCGCGCCGCGTTGAAGAAGGTTTACACGAGCCTTCCGAAGGGTTTCGAGGGCGTCGCCATGCGAGGCCAGCTTCTGGCGGTGATCGCACACATGTACGACGCCGACATGATGCCGTTCATCTACGAGCAGGCTGCCGACAAGAGAGCCAACCCGGAGCTGCGTCTCATCGCGGTGCAGAACTACGCCCTCTTGGCGAACGAGGCCGAAGCGGCCAAGCTAGCGAGCTTGATCGCATCGGAGAGCCGCTCGCAAGACGGGGGCTATCGCGAAAAGTTCGCCGAGAACCAGCCCCTGCTCGACCTAGCCAAGGAGTGTGACACCAGCGTCGACTGCTGGGTCTCGAAGGCGGGTAGCGGCGAAACCGCCAAGGCGCGCAAGGGCTCCTACATGCTGGGCCGGTACGCGGAGGGGAACGAAAAGGCAATCGATGCGCTGGTCGGCCAGCTCGGCAGCGAAGAGTTGGGCGTCCGGTTGGCAGCTCTGATGGCGACCGACCAAATCGCGGTGAAGGGCAGCTCCGCCGCGGTGAGCAAGATCGATGAGCTTCGCACCCGCGAAGAAGGACAATCGGTGTGGGCACGCTTTCGCGGCGAGGCCCTTCCGATTCAGGCGCGCCTCCGAAGCCGGGGTGGCGACGCGACCTGATCGTTCGGTGGTCGATCGGTGAAGCTCTCCGAGACCTCGCTCCTCTGGGCCTTCGTGCTGGGGCTGGTCGCCTGTGAGGCCGAGCGAGCGGAAACCGCCGTCGTGCCTCGCGACGCACGAGCCGTGACCCAGATCGTGGCACGGGTCGGCGGCCGTCCGATCGGCGCGGCCGACGTCAGAGCCCGTATGCGCCGCGATGCGGTCGACGCCGAGGCTGCGCTCGAGGCGATAGTCGAGGAAGAGCTGCTGCTTCACGAGGCCGGGCGCCTCGGCATCACCGAGAGCCCGGACACTCAGCGGGCGGTCGACCGGATGGCGGTTCGGGCAATGCTCGCGGACTTCGAGCGGGAGCGAACCCCGGAGTCGATCCCACCCGAGGAGGTGCGAGCCGACTTCGAGGAAGATCGCGAGAAGCTTCAAGTCCCCGAGCGCCGGCGCTCGTGGCACATCCTCGTCAAGGACTCGGGGGAGGCCGGTCGAAGGCTGGCGGAGCGAATTCTCGCCGAGGTGCAGAGCGCGGACGACCCCAAGCGCGTCTACGCGCGGTACGCCGGGGGAGCGGCACCCGAGCAGGACATCGAGGTGACCGCGGAAGAGCTGCCGCTCATCACGACCAAGGCGGGTATCGAAAAACCGTACAAAGACGCGCTTTTCGCCGCTGAATCGCGCGGCCCTCTGAAGCTTCCCGTGTCGACCTCCTACGGCTGGCACGTCATCGTCCTGACGGAGATTGTCCCTGGGGAGCGGCGAACGCTCCAGGACGTCGAGGAGGAAATCCGAACGCGTCTGAGCCACAAGAAGCGATTCGAGAAGCTGGTCGCAACCGTCCAAAGCCTCGAGGCCGAGGGTTTGGTCCGCTACGAGAAACCAAACGTCGATCGTCTCCTCAGCATGCCAGGGCTTCCCGAGCCGCCCGACTGACGGGTCACTCGGCCCGCACGAGCCGCTCGCCCAGCACCCGATAGACCGGTGGGGGCTCCGCAGGGACGCGCGCGGCCGAGAGCGTCCCGATCGACGTCACCGAGGTCACGCCTGCGCCCGATTTCAGCGCAGCGCCGAGCGCCTCACGCGTCTGGTGCCCCTGTCGGAGCGTCGCCGAGACGATTCGGTAGGCGTCGTACCCGTACGCAGCAAAGGCTTCGGGCGCGCGTCCGTACCGGGTCTCGTACGCGGTCCGAAAGCGCTCGGTGAGCGCCGTTTCCGATGCTTCGTAGAAAGGAAGGGCGATCAGCGCGCCCTGAAGATACCGATGCGCTCGCCCGAGCAGCGCCGAGGACCAGCTCGGGCTCGGCAACAGGAAGTGGACCTCGCGCTCGGCATGCTCCGGCAGTCTTCCGCTCGCGAGGCTCCACGCGCCTTCGGCAGCAAACGTCGGCGCGATCAGGGCGACCTGATCGGCGACGTCCGCCAAGAGAACCACGTCGCACGTCGTCTCGAGAACGGTTCGCACGTAGTCGACGAAAGACTTCGTGCCGGGCGGGTAAGGCACCCCCTCGCAAGCCACGCCGCCTGCGGTCGCCACCTCCTGATCGAAGAGACGCTCCATCGTACGGCCGTAGCCGTGATCGGGGTAGAGGATCACGAACCGCGAAAGCCCCCTCGCCCTCGCTTGGCGCACGAGCGCGGCGAGCTCGTCGCGAGGGCTGTAGAGGAGGCGAAACACCTGGTCTCCCGCGCTCGTGACCGCCTCCGATGCGGAAAAGCTGAGCAAAGGCACTCCGGAGCGCCGCGCGGAGCCCGCCGCCGCCTCGGTCGTGCGAGCACCGACGGGACCGAGCACCGCGATCACGCCGCTCCCGCCGACCAGGCTCTCGACGGCCGCGGTCGCCTTCTCGGGGTCCCCGCCGGTATCTTCCACGAGCAGCTCGGGTCCGCCTTCCTCGAGCTGGGCGAGCTGCATCCCCTCTAGCAGCTGCCGGCCGACCTCTCGACCCCTACCGCTCAAAGGCAGGAGAGCGCCCACGGCGTAGGGATTTCCGTGGAGGAGCTCGTCGGCGCGAGCGACGAGCATCGTGACCTCGGGGAGGGCCATCATCTCGCTCGTGCGAAGCGCGTCGGCTGCGCGCGCGATCGCTTCTGCATCCTGGGTCTGCAGCCCGTGCTCCAGCAGGCGCATCGACAGCGCGGCGTGGGCCATGGCTCCCGGCCGCAGGGCCTCGGCAAGCTCCACCGCTTCTTCGACGGTTACCTTGTACGCCAAAACGCGCGCCGTTTCCCAAGTGCGCTGCGGATCGGGGGGGTCGCCGCCTCCCTCCGAGAGCCGGTCGAGCGCGCGGAGCCCGACCACCCCGTTCAACGTCTGTTCCCCGGCGACGACGACCGTGTCCCAGAGCAGCGTCTGTTCCTCGACGGCGAAGCGTTCGCCCGCAATCGGCTCGACCGTCTGGAGCGCCCGGTCCGGGTCCCCGAGCGTGAGCTGGCAGGCCCCGAGGTGAAGCTGCGCGCGAAGCGCGATCGCGCGGTCGGGACTGTCCTGCGCCTGCTCGAAATGAGGCACCGCGTTTTGACAGCGTCCGATGTCCGCATTGAGCACGCCGAGCTCGAATCGTGCGAGATCGGCCTCTACGGTGCCGGGATGAGCGATGATGAAGGCTTCGTAGGCGTTTTGGGCGCCGCGCACGTCGCTGCTCGCCCAGAGCTCTCGCGCCTGCGCGATTTCGGCGGGCGGCGCCGCCTCGAGTGGGCTCTCGACTTGCTTTGGCGCGCAGCTGACGAGAATCAGCAGAGCTCCAGCGGACCAGGCGCTTCTCCCCATGCGGCCGGAACGATACAAGGCCTCCGCGTCGCCCGCCACGTACCCCGCTCAGGGGTGCGGATCCCAGCAAGACGCGAGCTCGGCAAACTCCTCGACCGACAGCGTTTCACCCCGCCGCCCGAGGTCGATGCCTGCCTTTGCGGCCGCCCTCGCACCACGCGCCGGATCGCCGAGCGCCTTCAACGCGTTTCGAAGCGTCTTGCGCCGGGTCGCGAACGCGGCGCGCACGATGGCTCGAAAGGTCTCCGTCTCCTCGGCGAGCTGCAGCGTCCTCGGAAGAAGCCGAACCACGGCGCTTTCCACCTTGGGGGGAGGGTAGAATGAACCCGGGCGTAGGCGGCAGACCGTCTCGACCGCAAACCCCGCCTGGGTGAACACGGTCAGCGCGCCGTACTCCTTGGTGCCCGGTGCGGCCACGAGGCGGTCTCGAACCTCGCGCTGCACCATGAGCACTGCACCGAGGAGCACTTCACGATACTCCACCACCCGGCGAAGAATGGCGCCAGTAGCCTGGTAGGGAAGGTTTCCGGTCACGACGAGCTTCGTGCCGCAACGTTTCGAATGAAGAGCGAGATCGAGCTCTGCCGCATCGCCCTGACGGATCTGAAGAGCGGGGTGGCCACCAAGCTCCTGCTCGAGGACGCGCACCATGTCGCGGTCGAGCTCGACGGCGAGCACTCGGCAGCCGCGGGCGAGCAGCGCCTGAGTCAGAGCGCCGAGCCCCGGTCCCAGCTCGACGACCTCTCGGCCGAGCTCCGCGGCCGCATCGGCAATGCGTGCAGTTGCCGCCGGCTGCACCAGGAAGTTCTGGGAAAAGGACCGCTTCGGGGTGAGGCCGTGTTTTCTCAGGAGATCCCGCGCGCCGGCCGGATCGGTCAAATCGGGGCTCATCGCGGCAACCCCACAAGATCACGACGATTTTGGCACGAAAAGGACACGAAGATCGCGTTTTGACACACCCGTTGTCAGGGAGGAAGGCGTTATTATATTGGTCATCAACCTAGATTGACCTAGGTTAAAGACAGAGGATCCGCATGCTCCCCAGCTTCATCATCGACCAGATTCGTCAGCGTGAGGAAGAAGAGCGAGCAAAGCGCCACGTTCCTCGAATCGAGCTGCCGCTTCCCGCGCCGGAGGGTTCGCAAGCGCCCGAGCGCGAGGACGAGTCCGACCGCGGCGTCGTCATCATCGACCTCCTGGGGCGCTAAGATTCGGCTACACTGACCGTGTGTCAGACCGTGCCTCCTTGAGCCTAAGTGAGCTTTCCCGCACGCTTTCGACGCGCTGTGCGGACGGCTCCGCGCGGCCCACGCTTGGCGCGGAGCTCGCCTGGTGCCTTGCCGAGCAGGGCGACCTCGGCGGCGCGTTCCGGGCTCTTTGGGACGAAAAAGGTGGCTCCGATCCGGAAAACCGGTGCCTGCTCATGCGGGCAGAGCTCCAGGCGTACTGCGGCAACGAGGACGCCGCGCTTCGGGTTCTCGCCGATGCAGACGAGGCGTCGCCGGCTGCCGCCCTAGTTCGCGCGAGAGTCGCAGCGGCGCGCGGTGACTGGGAGGCGGCGCGTCGCTGGGCGCTCGAAGCCGCCGAGGAGGCCTCGATCGGGGCGCAGGCACGCCTCGTTGCGGCGCGGGCCTGCATCGAGCTCGGCGCCTCGGGAGAAGCCGATCGAGCGCTCTCCAAAATCGTTCCCCGCACGGCGGCAGACGTCGTCGCGGCGATGGTGCTCCGGGCGCGCATCGACGAAGATGACGTCGAGCCTGCGCTCGAGAGGGCTGCGCGACTCGCACGGGAGCAGGGCGCGGCGAGGGTCGAAGCCGAGGTTTGGGGCGAGCTCTGCGCACGCCACGAGGAGCAAGGCCGTGAGGAGGCGATGCGTCGCGCCGCGGTGCGTGCGCTCGAGCTCTGGGACGACATGGCGATGACGCTACCGACCCCGCTCCGCGAAGGGTTTTGGTGCGACGTCGGGCGACGATCGGTTCGAGCCGCCGTGCGCGCGCCCGAGCACAAAATGGAACGCGCACCCGGCTCGGGCTTGCGACCTTTGCTCGCGACCCTGCGGCGACTCGCCAGCGAGCGGGACGTGTCCAAGCTGCTCGAGGTGATCACCGACGGTGCGGTCGTGCTCGCGGGCGCCGAGCGAGGATTCGTGCTTCTCGTCGACGGGAACGGCCGGTTGGAGGCGACGACGATTCGGGGTGCCGAGGACCGACTCGGTAGACAAACCGCGGCGTTCAGCCGCTCGATCGCCGAGGCTGTGCTGATCGACGGAGAGCCGGTGGTGACGGTCGACGCGGCACAAGACGCCCGCGTGCAGGACTACATGTCGGTCCACCAGCTGATGCTCAAGTCCGTGGCGTGCCTTCCGATCGAAACGCGCGGGCGAATCTGGGGCGTACTGTACCTCGAGCACCGGAGCGCGAGCGGCCGCTTCTCTGGAACGGATCTGTCCCTGCTCCGGGCGTTCGCGGACCAGGCCGCGATCGCCATCGAGACCGCGCACCTGCTTCAGCAGGTCGAGGCGCAGAAGGAGGATCTTCAGCGCGCAAACGAAGCCTTGCGTCACGCCAACGCGGAGCTCGGAAGCCGGCTTCACGGTCAGTCCGAGGCGCTCGAGCAGACGCGTCGCGAGATGGTCCGACTTCAGGGGAAGGCGTCCCGGGGGACGGTGTTCGGTTTGGTCGGCGTGAGCAAGGGGATGCAGCGGGTGTACGACGTTCTCGAGCGCGTGGCAGCCAACGAAGTCCCCGTCGTGATCGCCGGAGAGAGCGGCACTGGCAAGGAGCTCGTCGCCCGTGCGATTCACCGAGCGAGCACGCGCGCGGAGGCGCCATACGTGTCCCTGAGCTGCGGCGCGATTCCCGAAGGGCTGCTCGAGAGCGAGCTGTTCGGACACACGGCAGGTGCGTTCACCGGAGCCAATCGCGCGCGCGACGGTCTGTTCGTCCAAGCGGACGGCGGAACGCTCTTCCTCGACGAGATCGAAGACATGCCGGCGAAGATGCAGCTCGACCTGCTGCGGGTCCTCCAAGAGCGCTGCGTCCGGCCGCTCGGTTCCTTCGAGGAGAGGGCCGTCGACGTGCGTGTCATCACGGCCGCGAAGCGGCCGCTCCGCGAGCTCGTCGACGAGGGCCGCATTCGCAAGGACCTCTACTATCGGCTCGCCGTGGTCGAGCTGGAGCTTCCGCCTCTTCGTGAGCGCCGCGACGACATCCCGCTGCTGTGCGACCACTTTCTCGCGAGACTCGCGGAAGAGCGCGGAGAGCCGCGAAAGCGCTTGAGCCGCTCTGCGGTTCGACGACTCGCCGCGCACGACTTCCCAGGAAACGTGCGCGAGCTCGAGCATCTCCTCGTCAACGCGAGCGTCTTTGCCCTGGGCGACTCGATCGAGGCGGAGGATCTAGCGATTGAGACGGGGATTCCGCGTCGCCCTCCGCCGTCCGAGCCCAGCAGCTACAGCGACTTCAAGAGCGACGAGCGCGACCGAATCATCGGTGCCCTCAACGCGCACGGTTGGAATCGCGCACAGGCCGCCCGCGCCCTCGGGATGGCGAGACGGACGTTCTACCGGCGGCTCAAGCAGCACAAAATCGAGCTCCCCGACGGGAAATCCTAAAGCGTCGCAGGGGAGGCTGACGCGGAGCTGCCCGCGTCGTATTGTTCCGGAGTCTCTCCGGGCGGGAGGTAGAGGGGCGGCTCTCCCGGGCGCGACCAATCGACCCAGTAGACCTCGCGATCCCGAACGTCGATGTGCACGAAGCTGCTCCTCGGATAGTAGCCGACGCCCACACGTCGCAGGGTCAGGCAGAAGTCACGAAGCGCCTCGTTTGGAACGCCTTCGACCCGAATGTCCACGGCTTGACCCGTAGCGTGCCGGCTCGACCCGGCCTCTCCCCCCTGCTCGTCGCGGTACGCACTCACGACGACGATGGTCCGGCCGTTGAAGTGGTCGGCGATGTACGCGAGCAGGCGCATCAAACGCGTATGCGGCCGTTTCTGCCGGTCGTTTTCCCTGTCGCGCAGGAATCTCGCGAGGCGCGCTCTGGCTTTCGCGTCGGGCTTGCCGGCCTTGTCGAAGAGACGAACGCGGAGCGTCTCCTGACTTGCCGGGCGTTCCAGCGTCACCATTCCACTAAGGACGGCGTTCCTCGCCCTGCTGGCTTTTGCGGTCGCGCTGTATCCAGGGAGCTCGAGCCGTTGGCCGACTCGTAGGGTCGCTTCCGGATTCAAACCGTTGGCCTTGGCGAGCGCTTTCACGCTGACTTTGTTCAGCTGGGCGATGCCGGTCAGCGTTTGCCCGGGATAGACGTAGACCACGCCTCGCGGCGGAACTCGTAGCACCTGGCCCACGCGAAGGTTCGAGGTCTTCTTCAGGCGATTGGCGGCGGCGAGATTGGTCACCGAGACCCGGTATCGCTTTGCAATTGCCCCGAGCGTCTGCCCCGCCTGAACCGTGTGCTTTCGCTGCGCCGCCGCGGAGGCCGCCATCGAAAGCGCCAGCACCGTCACGAGGACTGAGGACCACACGCGAAAACACCGACTCACGACTTCGCGAGTATTGATGAGTCGCGCGGCAGGGCAACTATATGACCCTTCCTCTCGCTTTTTTTGCCTTCGGCTTCGAGCATTGCCACCATGAATCCGACACCTTTGCTCGTTGACAATCGATGGGTTCGCGCGTCGAGCACAACCAGTGCCCGGCGATCGTGGATGTCTGTGTTTGAAGGAAAACACTCATATAATTTGGTATAATTATATGTTAACTTAGTGCTAAATTTTTCTAAGTTGCTTGACCCTAGCCCGGTTCAGTCATAGCTTTGTTGAGGAGCGGCGAGTTTGTCGACTCCTCCGATGACGAGCGGATCATGAGCTACGACCCCGAGGCCAACGAAGCGATGCAGAAGCCCGAATCGGCGAGGGCATCGGCCTCTGATGAGGGCGGCGACGAAGGGGCTCAAAAGCCCAAAGCGAGCAAGAAGAGTGGCAACAAGCCCAACAATGTTCGCAAGATTCGAATCGAGCGCATGATGTCGAAGGCAGAGTTGGCTCGTCGCGCGAACCTATCGGTGTTGACGATTGATCGTGTCGAGAAGGGTTTTGGATGTCGGATGGACACAAAACGAAAGATTCTCGAAGCTTTGGGTCTGAGGCTCGCCGACCGTGTTCGCGTGTTCGGTGAGGAGGAGTAGCGTGCCTACATGGCATCCGAGGGGAAGAACTTAATCGGCGTCGACATCGGTTCGAGCTCGATTAAAGTCTGTGAAATCAAGGAGGGGCGCCGGGGGGCACGAACCATCACTCGGTTCGGCTTTCATCCGCTTCCTGCCGAGACCATCGTCGATGGTCACATCATCAACTCGGGTGCCGTGGTCGAAGGGCTGGAAAAGCTCTTTGCGAAGTCCAAGCGGCGCAACGTAGCCCTGCGAGCGAGCGGGCACGGCGTGATCATCAAGAAGATCGCGATGCCGCTCATGACTCCGGGCGAGCTCCAGGAGCAGATCAACTGGGAGGCGGAGCAGCACATCCCCTTCGACCTCGAAGAGGTGCACGTAGACTACGAGGTCCTTCACGAGCGGGCCGACCACGGGCAGATGGACGTGCTCCTCGTGGCCGCCAAGAAGGAAGAGATCACGGATCTCACGAACCTAGCGATGGAAGCTCGACTTCGTCCGATGGTCGTCGACCTCGATGCCTTCACGGTGCAAAACGTGTTCGAGACGGGCTACGGCGAAGCAAAGCTCGACGAGACGACGGTTCTCGTCCACTGTGGCGCCGCCACCACGACGGTGAACATCCTGGCGGACGGCACGACGGCGTTCACCCGCGACATCGCAAACGGCGGAAACGCGATTACCGAGGAGATTCAGCGGCAGCTCGGCATCGGACGGGACGAGGCCGAATCGTACAAGTGCGGAGGGGAAGGGCGCGGCATCGTCCCGCGCGAGGTGCCCGAAATCGTCAATCAGGCGGTCGAGCAGCTAGCGGGCGAAATCCAGCGTTCTTTGGACTTCTACCTCGCGACCAGCGGTGACCGCGAGCTGAGCCGCATCTGCCTATCGGGCGGAACGGCCAACATTCAGGCGCTCGTCGATACGCTTCAGAGTCGCGCACAGGTGTCGGTCGAGGTCCTGGATCCGACGCGGGTCGCGGACATCGACGAAAGCGCGCTGGCGGACATGCAGGGCAGAACGGCAGAGGCGGTGGTCAGCGTCGGCCTCGCGCTGCGCAAAGAGCGGGAGCGTAACTGATGATTCGCATCAATCTCCTACCGACGGACAAAAAGAAGCGGGCACGCCGCATCGCGCCGTCGCCGCTCCCGCAAGGTGATTTGAGCCTCGGCACGTGGGGCGCGGTCTACGGCGGCGCCATCGCGGTATGGCTCGTGATCCTCGGAATCATGTACTTCGTCCAGAGCGGCGAGCTCGAAACGGTCGCTCAGGAGAACAAGACGCTCGAGGCCAGGCGCGACGAGCTTCAGAGCAAGACCAAAGGGCTCGCCGACGTCGAGGCGCGCCTCGAAAAGAGCCGGCGGCTCGAAAAGGTCGTCCACGAGCTGGAGCGAGCGAGGCGAGGTCCGACGCGCGCGGTCATGGAGCTTTCGAGGGTGCTGAGCAGCCCCGGCGGTCCGACGATCGATCCGGCGGAGCTCGAGCGCATGCGCGAAGAGAACCCCTTGGCCGGCTACAACGAGTCCTGGGACGTTCGAAGGCTCTGGCTCACGCGTTTCGAGGAGGTCGATCGCGAATGTAAGATCACCGGCATGGGCCGCTCGAACGAAGATGTTGCAGAGTTCTTGCGTCGTTTGACGCTCAGCGAGATCTATGACGACGTGACGCTTCAACGAACCCGAGCCGCCAACGATCCGGATACCGGGCTGCAGATGGTGGGCTTCGACGTGACCTGCAAGGTGAGCTACTGATGGCGAGTCTCGAAGATACGTTCGTTTCACTACCAGGCTGGGGGAAGGGGCTCGCGCTCGTCGGTGTGTTGGTGCTCTTGAGCATCGGCTACTTCGTGCTGGTCCAAGGCAGCATCTCGACGGACCTCGAGGCAGCCAAAGCCCAGCGAGAGCAGCTGCAGGAGCAGATTCGCGATGCGGAGCGCCGCGAGAAGCAGTACCTGGAGCTCACGCAAGAGCTCGCGAATCGCGAGGCCGCCGACCGGCAGAACCGGCGCATCCTTCCCGAGGACGCGGAAATCGCAGCCTTCCTTCAAGACCTGAACCGCGTCGCCGAGCTCAGCGGTCTGACGATTCGCCTGGTCGAGCCGCGACCCGAGCAGCGCCAGGAGCTCTACTCGAAGATCCCGGTCGTGCTGGCGCTCAGCGGGCGTTTTCACCAAGTCACGAAGTTCTTCTACAACGTGAGCAAGCTCGACCGCGCAATCAGCATGGAAAACATTCGGATGACGCAACCCAAGCTGCTGCCGTCGGGCGAGCTCGTCGTGAGCGTCGACGTTCGTGCAACCACCTACCGGCGTCCCAGGGCTAAGAGGAACTGATCCGCCATGAAGTCCACCATCAGAGCATTCGTTCTCCTGCTCCTCACGGTCGGCATGCTTGCCGGCTGTGGCGACGACGAAGAGTTCTCGGAGTCGCTCGGTCTCGGAGGTCCAGAAGGGGGCACCGAGTCTGAGTCGAAAGCTGACGACCAGGGAAGCGATGCCAAGGATTCAGAGCTCGCGATCGACACGGGGCCGGTCGTGTACACCGACGACGATTTCGCAGAGCTCGACATCCAGAACCGGGATCCGTTCCGCTCGTACGCAAAAGCTTTCAAGGCTCAGGCGGCAGCGCCTGCCCAGCGGCGCGTGCTTCTTCCGAGCACCAGCCTCGACGAAATGAGACTGATTGCAATCGTCACCGGCATTGCCACCCCGCGTGCGATGCTGACGGACACCGCACAGGTCGGCCACGTGGTGCGACGCGGTGACTACATCGGCCGTCCGGAAGTAGTACAGACCGGAGGTTCAGAGGGTATGCCAGTCACACTGAACTGGCGTGTGGATCGCATCCGTCCAGGTTCGGTCGTGTTGACCCGCGAAGATCCAACGGCACCGGACAAGCCACCGCTCACGCGCGTCATGCCACTGCACGAAGGCGGCGAGCCGGTGCAGCTGATGACGCCCTGATACTCGAAAGATAATCGGCAGTTTTCTTGCCCCGGCCCTCGCTGGCGTTCGATGATTAAGCACAGCTGGCAGAGGAGTCAGGAATGCGTATTCATTGGGGTCTCGCAATCGCCGTGGGGGCACTACTTGCCTGGGGCAGCATCGCTGAGGCGGCCGGGCCGAAAATCGACAAGGTCCAGATCAACGGCGAACGAGATGGCGCTCAAATTTCGATCGAAGGTGTGTTCGACAATCCGCAGTACGCGGTGCGCGCACGCGACGACGGACGTGTCATCATTATCGACGTCGAGCAGGCGGCGCTTCCGGCCGGAGGCATACGAACCTCTGGCACGAGCTCGTTGATCGCGCGTACCGTCGCGAGCAACACCGCGCGAGGTGCACGAATCGAGCTGGCGTTGACGAGCGAGGCCACGTACCACGCTCGCGCTTCCGACAATCGAATCACCGTCCGGCTTCGACGCGGCGAGAGCTCGGCTCGTAGCGCTCCGAAGCGTGCGGAAGCGAGGTCGTCGAAGAGCCCGAAGATTGAAGGCATCTTTCTCGAGCAGAAGGACGGCCGGGACCGCGTGGTGATCTCGCTCCGCGGTGCCGCCGAGTTTCGCGTCTCGACGCGCCCGGGCGCGCCGCCTCGACTGGAGGTCCTCGGCGCCAAGATCGGCTCGGGGGCAAAGCGCCGGCTGCAGGCGCCTCGGGGCGCTCTGATCGGCTCGGTCGAGCTGGAGCAGCGTGGAGATAGGGCCGTCGTCGAGGTGCATGGCGCCGAGGGTGCGGCGGGCACGGCGATTCGCTCCGGCCGTCAAATCGTCTGGATGTTTTCGCCGACGACGACCGAAAGCAGGCCTCATTCGAAGACCATCGCTCGCGAGAAGGACTATGCGGCCGAGGTCGACGGTCCCGAGGTTGCCGGATTCTTGAGCAAGCTCCCGATGCAGGTCGGCGCGAAATCGGGACGCAGGTACTCGGGTCGTCGAATCGACCTCGACTTCAAGGATGCCGACATCCACAACATCCTGCGGCTGCTCTCCGAGGTGGGCGGAGTCAACGTCGTGACCGCCGACAACGTGGGGGGCACTGTGACGATCCGCATGCGCGACGTTCCATGGGACCAAGCGCTCGACGTGATCCTCCAGGCCAAGTCGCTCGGGATGGTACGACAAGGAAACCTGATTCGCGTCGCACCTCTTGCTCAGCTCGAACAGGAGCGCGAAGCGGCCATCGCACGTCAGAAGCAGCAGCAGCAGCTCGCGCCGCTCGAGACGCGTCTCGTTCCAGTGAGCTATGCGACGGCCGCCGAGCTTCAGCCGCGCGTGCGGGAGCTGCTCACCGAGCGCGGCTCGGTTTCGGTCGACACGCGCACCAACATGCTCATCGTCCGCGACATCGTTGGAAACCTCGACAGCGTCGAAGACCTGGTCCGGAGCCTCGATACGCAGACGCCGCAGGTGCTGATCGAGTCCCGCATCGTCGAGGCGAGCAGCTCCTATTCCCGCGACATCGGCATTCAGTGGGGTGGCTCAGCCGTCATGAGCAGCTCGACCGGTAATCCGACCGGGCTTCGGTTCCCGTCCGACATCGGCATTGCCGGCGGCTCCCCGACGGGCGATGCGCCAACGGAAGGTCTCTCGCCCTTCAACGGGACCGTCAACAACCCGAACTTCGCCGTCAACTTGCCCGCGGTCACCGGCAGCGGCTCCGGCGGCGCGCTCGGTTTGACGATGGGCAGCCTGAGCGGGGCCGTGAACCTGAACGTTCGCCTGAGCGCAGCCGAGGCTGCTGGCTCGGTGCGAATCATCAGCTCGCCTCGTGTTCTCACCCTCGACAACAACGAGGCCTCGATCTCGCAGGGTACGCTGATTCCGTTCTCCCAGGTGAGCGCGCAGGGCGTCAACACCGCCTTCCAGGAGGCAAAGCTCGAGCTGAACGTCACACCCCACGTCACCAGCGACGGCGCCGTGGCGATGGACGTGAAGATCACGCGTAACGAGCCCGATTTCGGCCGCGTCGGCGCAAACGGCGACCCGACCATTCTCGAACGAGAGGCGATCACACAGCTTCTCGTCGACGACGGTGACACCGCCGTGATCGGCGGCATCTACACGCGCAACACGGGCCGCAACGTCGATCAGGTGCCGTTCTTCG
>JAHELW010000054.1:0-1933 GCA_024643985.1 Myxococcales bacterium
TGCCGCAGGCCGCTTTTTCAAGAACACGTTCGGGCCGAAGAAGTCGAAGGAAATCGCGACGGTCAAATACCCGGAAGAGAAGCTCGAGTACCCGGAGCGGTTTCGTGGAATCCATCGGCTGACTCAACGGACCGACGGTTCGCCCCGCTGCGTCGCGTGCCTCTGCTGCAGCACCGTTTGCCCGGCGCAGTGCATTCACATCGAACCGGCGGAGTACGAGCCCAACGACCCACGATATGGCTACGAGCGCTACCCGGAGGTGTTCGTGATCGACGAGCTGCGGTGCATCTTCTGCGGCTACTGCGTCGAGGCGTGTCCTTGCGATGCGATTCGAATGGACACCGGCATGCACATGCCCCCCTCGACGCAGCGCGATCACTTCCTCTACGACAAGGAAACGCTGCTTTCGATTCCGGGCCGCGACGGCACCTACCTCACGGCAAACCCGCGCCACGAGCCGGGTGACCCGACGCATCCCGGCGTCGACCGCGAGCACGGGCACTAGGGGTGACCGAAACGCGACGCGCCAGCCGCACGGCGGTCATGGTCGCAGCGTATCGCGGTCGCGCATCCTCCGCCGCGGATCCGATCTGCAGCGATCCCTGGGCGCTGAGGCTTGCAGGCCCCGAGGGTGCGGCGCTCTCGCGTCGCTGGGACGAGCACTCGCCCTCGATGGAGCTCTGGATGGCGCTCCGAACGCGGTATCTCGACGACTGCGTGGTCCGAGCCCTCGGGAGGGGTGTCCGGCAGGTCGTGATCCTCGGTGCGGGCCTCGACACGCGGGCCGCGCGACTCGGCCGGCCCGGCGTGGCGTTCTTCGAGGTGGACCAGCCGGCGAGCCAGGAAGACAAACTTGAGCGGCTTTCGAGCTTGGAAGGCTATCCCCTCGATGCAGCGACATTTGTCGCATGCGACTTCGAGCGCGACGATTTCGTCGAACGGCTCGAGTCCGCGGGCCTCAATCGGACGGCCCCCGCGTGCTTCGTCTGGGAAGGCGTCGTTTATTACCTCGAAGAGGAGGCCGCCCGGGGCACGCTCCAGCGCCTAGCGGCCGACTTCACGCCGAGCTCGCTCCTGCTTTTCGACTATCTGAACAGCCGCATGGCGAAGTCCAGCCCCCGCTTGAGACCGGAGGACCGGGCGATGAAGGGCATCATCGAGGAGCTCGGCGAGCCCATGCGATTCGGTATCGACGATCCGACCCCCCTGATGGCCGAGTGCGGCTACCGCTTCCTTCGGACCGTGTCATTCGACGAGCTCGCGCTCGAGTACACCGGTACGTACCTGCGCGAGCGCTTCTTTCGGTTTCAGTCGATCGCGGTTGCAAGCGCGAGCGAAGAGGCCTCGCTTTGGTAGGGCGGGCGCAAGGGCGAGAGGTCGGATTTCGGCACGAGCAGGGCCGGGCCCCAACGCTGATCGCGGTTCACGGTTCGGCCGACAACCACCGCGTATACGACCCGTTGCTCGATGCGCTCGAAGACCGCGATCGCTACGCGATCAGCCTCCCGGGCCGTGCGGGCACCGCCGGCCCCCCGCTCGCGAGCGTGGCGGAAATGGACGCCTTTCTCGACGACTTCGTGGCGCGCGAGGTCGAGGGCGAGTACTGGGTGCTCGGCCACTCGCTCGGCGGCGCCGTGGCGATCGAGCACGCCCTGCGATCTTCGCCTCGGCTTCGGGGTATCGTGCTCCTCGCGACCGGGGCGCGGCTTCGAGTTCACCCGATGATCCTGCAGCTGTTCGCGCAGGTAAAGCAGTCGGGCAAGAAGATCCCGCCTCTTCCACCGGGGCTCTACGAGTCAGGCGCCGACCCCGCGCTCGTCGAAAAGGCTGCGAAGGATCGCGAGCTGACGCCGATTGAAACCGGGGAAGCCGACTGGCGCGCAGCCGACGGGTTCGATCGCATGCGGGACTTGGCGCGGGTCCAAGTCCCGGC
>JAHELW010000054.1:2033-18027 GCA_024643985.1 Myxococcales bacterium
CGCTCGTCGAAAAGGCTGCGAAGGATCGCGAGCTGACGCCGATTGAAACCGGGGAAGCCGACTGGCGCGCAGCCGACGGGTTCGATCGCATGCGGGACTTGGCGCGGGTCCAAGTCCCGGCCCTGATCGTGGCAGGCACCCACGACGCGCTCACCCCGACGAAGTACGCCGAGTACTTGGCCGCCCACATTCCCGAGAGCGAGCTCCACATCATCGAGGGTGCGGGGCACATGCTGGTGATGGAACGCGCGTCGCAAATCGCGAAATGGATCGAGGAGTTCGTAAGTCGGGCTCGTTAAATCTCGGGCCCAGGGCCCCGGGTCTAGGGCCCCGGGCCAAAAAAGGATCGAGGCCCTGGGCCCGAGGCCCGGGTGAACGTTTGCGCAACTTCAGACGAGGTTGGCCGATATCATTGGCGTGCAAAACCGATGGGCACTACGGTGCGATTCGTTCATGAGCGAGATCGACCTGGCGTTGCGTGAGCGTTTTGGGCTTTTCGCCTTTCGCCCGTGGCAGCGCGAGGCGATCGAGGAGCTTCTAGAAGGGCGGCGAAAGGTCGTCGTCATCGCTCCGACCGGCGGCGGCAAGTCGCTCTGCTACCAGCTTCCCGCCGCGGTCCTTCAGGGCACCTCGATCGTCGTCTCTCCGCTGATCGCGCTGATGGAAGATCAGGTTCGAGCGCTGCGCGAGCGAGGCCTCGAGGCGACGTACCTCGCCTCCACGCTCGACGCGGAAGAGCTTCGTTCACGTGAGCAACGGATTTCGGAAGGGCACTACCGCCTCGTCTACGTCGCGCCCGAGAGGCTGGAATCGGGGTGGTTGGTCGAACGGCTCGCTCGGTTACGGCCCCCCCTCGTCGCCATCGACGAGGCGCACTGCATCTCGCAGTGGGGGCACGACTTTCGTCCCTCGTATCTGCGGCTCGGCGAGGTTCTCGCGCGGCTCCGGCCCGCGCACGTCCTCGCGTGCACGGCGACCGCCACGCCGATCGTCCGTCGCGAAATTCAGGCGCAGCTCGGGCTGGACTCCGACACCGCGGCGGTGATCCTCCGCGGGTTCTCGAGGCCGAATCTTCACCTCGCCGTCGTCGAGAGCGACAGCGCAACCGGCCGACGCAAGCGCATGCTGGCCGCGCTTCGCGATTCTCTCGGCGATCCCACAGCGCCAAAAGGAGGCGCCATCGTCTACGCGGCGACTCGCCGCAATACCGAGAAGGTGGCGGAGGCGGTGGCGAGGGCAGGGTGGCGCGCTGCCCCCTACCATGCGGGCTTGCCCTCGGCGGTGAGGGAGGACGTGAACCGGCGCTTTGCCGATCGCGCGCTCGACGTCGTCGTGGCCACCAACGCCTTTGGCATGGGCATCGATCGGGCGGACACTCGTGCGGTCGTGCACGTGCAGGCGCCCGGCTCCGTCGAGGCCTACTACCAGGAGGTCGGGCGGGCCGGCCGGGACGGTCAGCCGGCGCTCGGCCTTCTACTGACGAGCTCCGGCGACCTCGGGCTGCGCCGACGCCTGATCGGGTACGGCGAGAGCCTCGCAGAGGGCGAGGTGAACCCGCAGCACGTCGAGCAGCAGTGGCGGCTCTTTCTCGACCTCATGCGGTACGTCGAGGCAGGGAGCTGCCGCCACGACTTCATCCTGCGGTACTTCGGGGACGAGCAGGAGACTCTCGGCGGCTGTGGGCACTGCGACGTATGCGAGCGTCTCGAGCAAGAAGGCGCGCAGGACGGCAAAAACGGTTTGACCGAAGAGGCTGCGATCGAGGTCCGCAAGGCGCTCGCCGGCGTCGCCCGAAATCAGCGACGCGCAGGGCTCACCGCGGTTGCGGACATGCTGCACGGCGCGGACAACGAACGGCTGCGAAGGCTCGGCCTCAAGTCTCTCAGCACGCATGGCGTCCTCGGGGACCGCCCCCGTCCGTGGGTGCTGGCGCTGCTGCGGCGGCTCATCACCGCAGGGCTCGTCGACATCACGCCGGGCGACTTCCCGCTCCCTTTTCTCACGCCGGCAGGCGTCGCGGTGATGAAGGGGGAGGAGCCCGTCCGGGTGCTCGTGCCGCCTCCCGACGCGGGGCGCTCGTCTGCCGGCGCCAAACGGGCACGACGCCAGTCCCGCGAGGTCCCGCAAGACGTCGATGCGGACCTCTTCGAGCGTTTGCGCACGACCCGTCTCGAGCTCGCACGCAAAAAGGGGGTCCCCGCGTACGTGATCTGCCACGACCGAACTCTCGTCGAAATCGCCGCGATTCGACCCGCTTCAATCGAGGCACTCGCAGAGGTTCACGGCATGGGGCCGGCGCGCATCGCGAGCTACGGCGAGCCGTTTCTCGCCGCGGTGAACGACCAGGCGCCATAGCCCACGACCTCGCCGCGGCCGCCCGCGGTGTCACCCGAGCTTCGAAGGTCGAGCCTCCGGACGCCGAGCGCGTGCTTGCTCGCGGCGTCGAGCAGTCCCTGCACCGCAATCCTTCCGCATGCGTCCTCGTACCCAATCTCTTCCGGCGCGAGGCGCTCGATGGCTTGCGCCGTGGACGCGTCCATTCTGCGTGCCGTGTGGTAATCGTGATAGTGGCTGAGGTCCGAGCTGATGACGAGCACCGTCTCGGCGCCGCCCCACAGCTTCTCGAGCGCCTCGCTGACCTGCGCGGCCGTGGCGCGGCCGACCGCGATCGGGAGCACCGAAAACCTCTCCAGCACCTCTTGGAGGAAAGGCAGCTGGACCTCGAGCGAGTGCTCCATCCCATGCGCGTCGTCGCGGATCTCGACGAAGGGAAGCTCGACGACCCTCGCGCGTGCCGTCTCGTCGACTGGAACCCGTCCGAGGGGCGTTTCAAACGAGGCGCTGCTTGGAACGGCCAGACCCGAAAACGCGACGTGATGGCTCGGCCCGAGCAGCGCGACGTTCGTGACGACCTCGCTTCCCGGCTCGAGCGTGATGTACGCTCTGGCGGCGATCGGCCCCGAGTACACGTAGCCGGCGTGAGGTACGATCAGCGCCTTCGGCCAAGAGCGCGCCGGCGCCGAAGATTCGCGCGCTGCGAGCAGATATTTGCGCACGGCTTCCCGCAATTCGCTCGAATCCGCGGGATAGAAAGAACCTGCTACGGCTGCTCGGCGCACGATCGCCACTCGGTGACTGTGCGCACGCCGTCGGGCTTGTCAACGAGGCGGGTTGTCACGGGCACGGACAGTGCGCATCGTGTCGTTGATGGAGCCGGCCACCTCTACCGTGAAAACCGACTACTGGAGCCGTTCGGAGGACGGGCGGGTGGTGTGCGAGCTTTGCCCTCGGGCGTGCAAGCTCCACGAGGGACAACGCGGGCTCTGCTTCGTTCGCGCGTGCGAGAACCAGGAGATCGTGCTCAAGAGCTACGGGCGCTCGAGCGGGTTTTGCGTCGATCCCATCGAGAAGAAGCCGCTCAACCACTTCCTCCCGGGGACACCGGTCCTGTCGTTTGGAACCGCCGGCTGCAACTTGACGTGCAAGTTCTGCCAGAACTGGGACATCTCGAAATCGCGCGAAATGGACACTCTGGCCGACGCCGCCGGTCCGGAGCAGATCGCGGAGGCCGCCGAGCGGCTCGGCTGCCGAAGCGTGGCGTTCACCTACAACGACCCGGTGATCTTTCTCGAGTACGCGCGGGACGTCGCTGCGGCTTGCCATGAGCGCGGGCTACGGACGGTCGCCGTCACGGCAGGCTACGTGAACCCGGAGCCTCGAAAGGAGCTGTTTTCCTTCATCGATGCCGCTAACGTCGATCTGAAGGGGTTCGACGAGGAGTTCTACCGGCGAATCGCGGGCGGCCACCTCGAGCCGGTGCTCGAGACGCTCCGCTATCTTCGCCGAGAGACCAACGTGTGGTTCGAGGTCACGAACCTCGTGATCCCGGGCCACAATGATTCGGAAGACGGGATTCGGCGGATGAGCGATTGGATCGTCGCCGAGCTCGGCCCGGAGGTACCGCTCCACTTCTCGGCCTTTCATCCGAGCTACCGGATGCGGGACGTGCCTCCGACGCCCCGCTCCACCCTGCGTCGAGCGCGAGAAATCGCGCAGGAGGCCGGCGTCCACCACGTGTATCTCGGAAACGTCCACGACCGCGCCGGTGACACGACGTTTTGCGCGAAGTGCGGGACGTCGCTGATTGAGCGCAGCTGGTACGAGTTGGTGCATTGGAACCTGCGAGATGGCGGATGCCCACGCTGCGGTGCGCGCTGCGCCGGCGTATTCGAGCCCGATGCCGGCACGTGGGGCGCCCGACGACTGGCCGTGAAGCTCGGTCGCGAGGGACTTTCGCTGTCCTGAGCCTAGGCCGCGGAAACCCTCTCGCGCGCGGGCGTCATCGTCTTGCCGATGAAATCGAGAACGGCGCGAATGCGCGCGCTGTCCCTGAGATCTTTGTGGACCGCCTGCCAAATCTGCCGAGGCTCCGGTGCGCCTTCGACCGGTACCCTCGCGAGATGGCGGTCGTGGTCGGCGACGAGACAGGGAAGGAGCGCGATTCCGGTTCCCGCGACGGTCGCCGAATAGATCGCGGACACGCTGTCGGAGCGCAGCGCGACGTGAGCGCCGTCCATGCGCGCCTCCAGCCAATCGTTTTCACGACGGAACGGGCGCGTGTTGGCGAACAAGATCAACTGATGGCCCGCAAGCGAATCCTTGGGAAGGCCGAATCGGTCGATGTAGTCGAGAGACGCGTAGAGGCCGAGATCGATGAACGAGAGGCGCTTGATGATCAGGTCCTCCTGCGTCGGCCGCGCCAAACGAAGGGCGATGTCGGCCTCGCGACGCGCCAGATTCACGTCGAGGTTGGTGCACTGCAGCTCGAGCTGGATTTCGGGATATCGCTCGCGAAACCGGCGTAGGTGTGGAGCGATGAAACGCGTCGTCAGCATCTCCGTCGCGGTGAGTCGGACCACTCCTTCGAGCTTTTGATCCTCTCCAGCCACGTCGCGCTCGACCCCGAGCGTCTCGCGCTCGATTCGCTCCGCGCGAGGCAGCAGCCGGTGCCCCGCCTCGGTCAGCACGTATCCAGTCGGCGTCCGGTCGAACAGGCGCGCGCCGAGTCCCTCCTCGAGCTTGACCAGGCGCCGGCCTACGGTCGTCGGGTCCAGCGTTAGCGCAGCCCCGGCTGCAGCAAGCGTTCCCTGGCGGTGAAGCGTCAGGAAGTACCTGACATCGTCCCAGTTAAACATGGCCTGCATCATCGCAGGCCCATCGCGGATCAGCAACTGCAAAAATGCGTTTTCAAGCTGCGGAGCGCGAGGTGTGCTCGGCGCTAACGTCTTCATATCACAGCTGAAAAGAGAGCGCGGGTGGAGCCCGAGGTGGGTCGTCGAGCCGCACATCACGTTCGAGGAGGTGATGGAAGACCTCCATCATGGCCGCGACTAGCGGCGCCGGCGGCGCACACGCTGTTTACCAACGAAAACGACCACGAAAAGAGCGAAAGTCGACCACCTAGTAACATTCAGACCGTAAAAGTTTGTTATCATAGGAATCTTGGGTGAGCACCCCACGATGACTATGCGACTACGGCTGGCGGCATGGGCCGCGCTCTCGATCGGCGCCGCGGGGTGTGGTGGAGGCACCACGCCCAACGGGGCCGTGGCTCCTAGGATTACTTCGACGCCGCCGGGCTCGGCGACCGTGGGGGTTCCGTTCAACTACACGGTGACCGTCGAGGGAATGACGCCGATTGCGTTCGCCGCCGTGTCTGGACCCCAGGGCTTCGAGATCCACCCAACGTCGGGTGTCGTCACGTGGATGCCCGCGGCGACGGGGACTTTCTCGATCGAGGTCGAGGCAACCAATCTTGCGGGGAGCGACACGCAGGCTTTCGATGTCGAGGTCGCGAGCCTCACCGGACCGGTTTTCACGACGGAGCCTCCGACGGAAGCGACGGTGGCAGCGCCCTACGCGTACGACCCGATGGTCGTTGCAGGCGGAAGCGTTTCCTGGAGCGCGACGACCGCACCAGCGGGTCTGACCATCGATGCGGAAACGGGCGCGGTACGCTGGACGCCTACTTCGGATCAAGCCGGCGATCAGAGCGTGACGATTCGGGCGACGGAAGGGGAGAGCGGCCGCGCCACCGACCAGTCCTTCACCGTGAGCGTGGTCGACACCGGCGGCCCTGCGGTCATTACCTCGACGCCCCCGGATCGTGTCTACGCGGGCGAGGTGTGGAGCTACGCCGCCACGGCGTCCGGTGCGCCGACGATTCAATGGACGGTCGCGGCTCCGTCGAGCGGAACACCCGCCTCGGGGGTCGTCATCGTCACTGACCCGCCCGAGGGCTCGGATGTGCTCATCGAGTGGGACACCGGCTCCGTCTCGCCCGGCGACTACACGGTCGCGATCGAGGTGAGCAACGGGCTCGGAGACCCGTCGACCCAAGAGACTACGGTGGTCGTGGACCCGCGTCCCCCCGTGCCTGAGATCGATCTCGTAACCACGCCGCCGCCGCCGACCGTCTTCGTGGGAACGACCTACACGTACGATGTGAATCTGACGCCCGCCTCCGAGAGCGCGGACGTCGTCTTCAGCCTGGTCGGGACGACCGTTCCGGAAGATCTCGCGATCACGATCGACCCCGATACCGGCGAAGTGAGCTTCACGGCATCCGAGTCGAACGGCGAGATTACGTACCGCTACGGCGTACGCGCCGAGAACGTGCTGGGCGAGGCCGATGAAGCGACGATTGCGGTCGATGCCGTTCTTCCGCCCGACGCCCCGGTGCTGACCGTCACACCGGCGACGGCGTTTACGCTGGAAGCCGGAGAGAGCTTTCCCGGCGCGTCTGCCGAGGCGACCGGCAATCCGACGCCCACCCTGACGATTGCCTCCGGAGCGCTCCCGGACTTCTTGGAGTTCGACCCGCTTACGGGGCTCTTGTCGGCGTCGGCGGCAAAGCCGTCGCCCGAGGAGGCCGACATCGGAGCGTACTCGTTCGACATCGGGGCGACGAACACCGAAGGGACGGACCGCGTGACGATCGACATCACCGTCGTCGCGGCGCCGCCGAGCGTGGACTCCGTCACGCCTGCTGCGGGGAGGCGCCAGTCCGACGTTCCCATCGTGGTTCGTGGCGCTGGATTCGTCGCGGCGGGATCGCCCACCGTTCGGCTCGAGCTCGGGGGCACGAGCGAGACGCTGCCGACGACTTTCATCGACGAAGACACCCTGAGCGCGGTCGTGCCGATCGACGCCACGCGGCCGTCCGGCGTTTATGACGTGGTGGTGGACCAGGGATCCACGACCACGCTCGCGAAACGATTCACGGTCACGGAGGGGGCCGGCTCGACCTTGGCCGGCACGGTCGCGAGCCATCGGACGCTGACCGCCCTTGCAAGCCCGCACGTCGTGACGGGAGACGTTCGAGTCGAAAGCGGTGCGACGCTCACGATCGAGCCTGGCGCGGTCGTGATGTTTGCGGGGAACAGCAATCTTCGGGTCGACGTCGGTGTCGCCGGCGCAGGCGCGCTCGTCGCCGATGGAGGGGTGCCGGGGGTCGGGGATCAAATCGTGTTCACCCGCTTCCAAGAAGTTGCGGGTCCGCCGCCGGGTGGGCACTACCGAGGTCTCCGTTTCGGCGCCAACAACGTGTCGGCTACGACCCTGCTGCGAAACGTCGTCGTCGAGTTCGGCGGCCGGCGAGACACCGCCACGGAGCAGGGCGCCCTCGAGGTGCTCTCCGGTTCTGCGCCCCGCGTTGCGGACTCGATCATTCGCGAGAGCTTGAACTACGGGCTCTATGGGCAGTCTGGCGGAGGGTCGGCGGCGGTGAGTTGGTTCGATGACAACCAACTAACTCACAATGCGCGGGGACCGATCAGCATGGGCGCCAACGACGTGTCGACGCTGGGTTCCAATCTCGACGTGCTCGGCAATGGCATGGATCGAATCTACGTGCGCGGATCGACCGTGAACCGGGCGAGCGCAGCCTGGACGAACTACGGGATCCCGTATTTCTTGAGCGCGGGTCTAAGCGTTCGTGGCGGTGCCACGATGAGCCTCGAACCCGGAACGGAGATGCGCTTCGCACCCAATCAGAGGCTCGCCGTGGCGAGAGACGGCACGGGCGGCGAGATTGCGACGCTGATCGCGTCGGGTACGCCGGAAGCGCCAATTCGTATGGTGGCGGACACTACGGCGTGGGGCGGTGTCTGGCTCGAGGACAACATACAGGCCGGCACGGTGTTGCGAAACGTGCGTGTCGAGGGCTTCAGCGGGGGTGCCGACGGCGGACTCCGGGTGGATTCGGTCTTGCCGGTCGCGATCGTCGAGAGCTGTGTAATCAGGAGCAGCGAGCCAGGCTCGGTTGGTGTCTATCTCCCTCGGACCGCGCGCGTGAGCTCTTTTCAAAACAACGTCATCGACGTGGAGGAGGCCACCGTCGACGCATCGATCCCTGGCTTCAGCGACGTGCTGAAAGCTTCGAACGTCTACGAAGCGCCGCTCCGGGTGCGTTCGAGCGCCGCGGCCGCCGTCGACATGGCCTGGAGCCGGCCGGCGGCGAGCGACTCCTCCACGCAGCCCATCCGCCCGGACGGCAATCTGGCGGTCACGAACGGATCTCTGACGATCGCCGCCGGTAACCGCATCGAGATGCCGCTCGACGGCCAACTCATCACGACGGACAGTCGGCTCGCGATCGACGGAACCGCGAGCGAGCCGGTGGTATTCGAACCCGTCGCGGGAGCGTCCTACTGGAATCGAATTCGAGTTCGCGGCCCAGGGGCAGGGGGCGTATCTCGCATGACTCACGCCGTCCTGCACCTGGCGGGCTCCGACCCAGCGCTTGGCGCCTCGACGTCGCGAGCCGCCCTCGTCGTCGAAGCGAATGGCGGGGTTCCTGCGACGCCTACGGTGTCCGATACGGTGATCTCGGACAGTAACGGCTACGGCATCACCTTCACCGACAGCGCGCACTGCGCGGGTACGTGCAACGACAACACGATCGTCGGCGCTCGTTTTTCGGCGGTCTGGATGCCGGCGAACTCCGTCGGTCGCTTCGGGGCCCGCAACTCGATGGCAGGCAACAACACGTCCGCTACGCTCGGCCACGAAGGCTTCTGGGTCGCAGGAGACGTAGTCGAGACCAGCGCGACCTGGCCCGCGAACGACGTTCCCTACGTGGTGCAGGGCGACATCGAGCTCCGGCAGTCCCACCCGCTCGACCCGGTCCCCGTCATGACGATCGAGCCGGGCGCCGAGCTCCGCTTCGGCAGCGATCGGCGCCTGAGAGTCGGCGAAGGCAACGACGGGGTCCTCGAGGCTCGCGGCACGAGCTCGGAGCCGATCGTGTTCACCAGCATCGACGACACGGTTCCGGTCTTCTGGCGCGGCATCGACTTCAATCAGGGGTCGGACGGATCGATTCTCGACCACGTCGTCGTATCGTACGGAGGACGGCGCGCGGGAACGGGCAACGTGAATTTTCGGATCGGCTCGATCGCCACCCTCGGAGTTGCCACGCTTTCGCACTCCGAGGAATACGGCGCGGTCTTCTATGCCGGATCTGCTCCAATGTTCACCGGTCCGCCGACGGATCGCGTCTACGAGCTGAACGGGCAGCAGTCGAATCCTGGGCCGGGCGATCCGGCGTTCGACTGTGTACGCGACGCCGCTCTCGGAACGTGCGACCCGCTCTGACGGCTCACCCGACGAGAGCCATTGTCCCGCCGAGACGGTGCTTGCGCCCCTAGATCGGCTCTCCTAGGCTCCCGTCTTATGTCCGACGAGAAGGACATCTCGCAAAAGACGCTGGCGGTTCATGGTGGTGAGCCGAGAACGTATCCGTATGATGCGCTGGTTGCGCCCATCACCCAGACGGCAACGTACTCGTTTGCCGATACCGCCGAGCTCATCGCGTATTTCGAAGGCCGAAAAGAGCGCGAAGAATACGGCCGCTACGGCAATCCGTCGGTCCGGCTCGTCGAAGAAAAGGTAGCGGCGCTCGAGCGGACGGAGGATGCGGTTGCCTTTGCAAGCGGGATGGCCGCCGTCACCTCGACGATCCTCGCGCTCGTGAAATCGGGCTCGCACGTGATCCTGTTCGCCGACTGCTATCGGCGGACGCGGCAGTTCGTGACGACCTTTCTCGATCGATTTGGGGTTGCGAGCACCTTGATTCCGCCTGCCGACGTAGGCGCCCTCGAAGGCGCGATCCGACCGGAGACCCGTCTCGTCATCGCCGAGGCTCCGACCAACCCGTACCAAACGATTCCCGACCTCGAGCAGGTTGCGGCGATCTGCCGGGACAGGAAGGTCAAGACGCTGATCGACAGCACGTTTGCAACCCCGGTCAACTTCAAGCCGGCGGCGTTCGGCATCGACATCGTGGTGCATAGCGCAACGAAATACCTCGCAGGCCACAACGACGTGCTCGGCGGAGTCGTTGCGGGCAGGGCCGGGCTCGTTTCGCTCGTTCGTGACCTGCGAAGCGTCTTCGGCGCGTGTCTCGATCCGCACGCAGCCTATCTCATCCATCGCGGCATCAAGACTCTCGCGCTCCGAGTGGAGCAACAGAACGCGACCGCGCAGGCACTCGCGGAGCGGCTCGAGGGCCATCCCCGGGTGCAGCAGGTTTGGTATCCGGGGCTCGCCTCGCATCCGAACCACGAGACCGCGAAACGGCTCATGAGCGGATACGGCGGCGTCGTCACGTTCTCGCTCGACGCCGATCTCCACGGTACGAGCCGCTTCATCGACGCGTGCAGGATTCCGCGAATCGCACCGAGCCTAGGTGGGGTCGAGTCCCTCATCGAGCAGCCCGCGCTCATGAGCTATTTCGAGCTCAGCACGCCGGAGCGTGAAGCGATCGGGATCAAGAACAACCTCGTGCGCTATGCGGTCGGGATCGAAGATACCGATGAGCTGATTGCCGACGCGCTCGAGGCGCTCGACTCCAGCGCGTGAGTATCGCCCCGGATACTGCGATTCGCCTCACAAACCGCGGCTGCAACTCTTTGTCCTTACTGGCTCGCCCTGCGGTAGGCTTCGGGAAGGATGGGTGCAAGTGCGCGGAATCGCTGTTGACGCGCCGAGGGGCCTAGATATACTGGGCGGCCAATGGGGAGAGAATCGATGACGAAGTCGGAGCTCATCGACGCTGTAGCCCAGCGGACGAAGATCACGAAGAGCCGAGCTGAACAGGTTGTAAACTGCGTTTTCAACGCGATGACGACCGCGCTCGAGCAGGGGGAAGGCATCGAGATCCGCGGCTTCGGGAGCTTCACGGTCCGTGAGTACAAGTCCTACAGCGGGCGAAACCCCCGGACCGGCAAACCCGTGTCCGTTCCGGAAAAGCGTCTTCCGTTCTTCAAAGTCGGCAAAGAGCTCAAGGAGCTCGTCAATGGGGACACCGCGGAGGGCGGCGCAGCCGAGCCTGGCGAATAGGGGCCGCCCGTGAAGCCAGAAGCGCAGCTCGCCGAGCTCAAGCGCGGCATCGTGGACCTGCACGTCGAGTCCGAGCTGCTCGAACGCCTGAGCAGCGGCAAGCCGCTCCGGATCAAGGCCGGTTTCGATCCCACGCGCCCGGACCTGCACCTCGGGCACACCGTGCTCCTCAACAAGATGCGCCAGTTCCAGGAGCTCGGACACGAGGTCGTCTTCATCGTCGGCGACTTCACCGCGCAGATCGGAGATCCCTCCGGCCGAAGCAGCACGCGGCCCGTCCCGACGCGTGACGAGATCCTCGAGGGCGCGCGCACCTACGCAGAGCAGGCCTTCAAGATCCTCGACGAAGACCGGACCCGCATCGTCTACAACAGCGAATGGCTGGGGAAAATGGCCTTCGACGACGTGATTCGGCTCGCCGGCAAGTACACGCTCGCGCGAATGATGGAGCGCGATGACTTTCGGAAACGCTGGGCGCAGCACCAAAGCATTTCGATCCACGAGCTTCTCTACCCGCTCGCGCAAGCCTACGACTCCGTGGTGCTCGAGTGCGACGTCGAGCTCGGCGGAACGGATCAGCTCTTCAATCTTCTCGTCGGCCGGGAGATCATGAGAGAGATGGGTCAGCGCCCGCAGATCGTGATGACCACTCCGATTCTCGAAGGCACCAACGCGCGAAGCGAAAACGGAAAGATCTTCGGCGCCAAGATGAGCAAGTCGCTCGACAACTACGTCGGTGTCTCGGAGCCGCCCAAGGAGCAGCTCGGCAAGCTCATGAGCATCTCCGACGAGTTGATGTGGCGCTACTACGAGCTTCTTTCCTCCGAGCCCGACGAGGCCATCGAGCTGCGAAAGCGCGCGTGCGCCTCCGGTCAGATGAACCCCCGCGATGCGAAGATTGCCCTCGCGAAGGAAATCGTCGCCCGCTACCACGAACCAGCCGATGCCGACGCCGCAGAGGCTTCTTGGCTCGCCCAGTTCTCGAAGCGCGAAGTTCCAGACGACATGCCCGAGCACGAGGTCACCCTGGACGACGAGACGATTTGGATTCCGAAGCTTCTGAGCGACATCGGTCTCGTCAAGAGCTCGAGCGACGGCCGGCGCCGAATCCAGCAGGGTGGTGTCGAGGTCGATGGCAGCCGCATCTCAGACCCCCAGGCGAAGCTCGAAAGAGGCCGGCGCTACGTGATCAAGGCTGGCAAGCGAGCCTGGGCGGCCGTGACGTTGAAGTAGCGGTGCCGTCCCTCCAACCCGTGGGGTAAGCTCCGCCCCATGAGAATCGGGACTTCCTACAAACAGCACCGCGGGCTCGCGGACGAATGGGACGCCATCGTCATCGGCTCCGGCATCGGAGGGCTCGCGGTGGCCGGGACGCTGTCGAAGCTGGCGGGGAGGCGGGTTCTCGTGCTCGAACGTCACTACACCGCCGGCGGCTTCACGCACACGTTCCGGCGGCCGGGCTACGAATGGGACGTCGGGATTCACTACATCGGCGGCGTCTCGCATCCGAGAGGCATGACGCGGCGCATCTTCGACTTCCTCACCGATGGCGAGCTCGAATGGGCCGACATGGGAGAGGTGTACGACCGGATCATCCTCGGCGAGGACGCCTACGATTTCGTCAAAGGCTACGAGGGCTTCCGGGCGAAAATGCACGAATACTTCCCGGACGAAAAAGCCGCGATCGACCTGTACCTCCAAAAGGTGATCGCAACCGCCAAGAAGGCTGCCACGTTCTTCGCGGAAAAGGCCGTGCCGCCGATCGTTGCCACGCTGTTCGGGGGCGCGATGCGAAGGTCGGCGCTCAAGGAGGCAAATCGAACCACCCGCGACGTGCTCGAGGAAATCACCCAGAATCAGGTGCTCATCGGGGTCCTGACCGGCCAGTTCGGGGACTACGGCTTGGTGCCCGCAGAGAGCAGCTTCTTCATGCACGCGATGCTGGTCGCCCACTACCTGCAGGGCGCGGGCTATCCGGTCGGCGGTTCGTCCCGGATCGCCGCCACGATTCTACCGGTCATCGAGCGTGCCGGAGGAGAGGTCGTCACGAACGCCGAAGTGGCCGGGATCGTCGTCGAAGACGGCACGGCCGTCGGGGTGCGTCTCGAAGACGGTCACGAGCTTCGCGCGCCCGTCGTCATCAGCAACGCGGGAGTCATCAACACCTTCGAGCATCTCGTGCCTCGAGACCTCGCGGCCGAGATCGGCTACGCACGGAAGGCCCGCGAAGTCGGGAACTCGGTCGCTCATCTTTCCCTCTACGTGGGTTTGAAGGGCACGACCGAGGAGCTCCAGCTCGAAAAGACGAATCTCTGGGTGTACCGGGACCACCAGCACGAGAAGAACTTCGAGGCGTTTCGCCGGGACATCCACGCGCCGCTTCCGGTCGTCTATCTCTCGTTCCCATCCGCCAAGGACCCGGACTTCGAGCGCCGGTTTCCAGGCCACTCGACGATCGAGGCGATCACGCTGGGGCCCTACGAGCCCTTCAAACGCTGGGCCGACACGAAGTGGAAGAAGCGCGGAAACGAATACGAAGAGCTCAAGGCGAGCCTCTCCGAGCGACTGCTGGACGTGCTGTACGAGCACGCCCCCGCGACGCGCGGCAGAATCGAGATCGCGGAGCTTTCGACGCCGCTCACGACGAGGAATTTCGCGGCGCATCCGGAGGGTGCGATCTACGGTCTCGCCCATTCGCCAGCTCGGTATCAGGCACGCTGGCTCAAGCCGCGGACGCCGATCAAGGGCCTTTATCTAACGGGCGCCGACGTCGTCGGTGCGGGACTGATGGGGGCGCTGATGGGCGGAATGAGCTGCAGCTCCGCGGTGCTCAAGGGCAACGTGCTTGGGCAGGTTTTGAAGCACCAGGCGCAAACCTTGCGCGACAAAGTCCCCGGGCCGCCTTCGAGCGCACACGCCTGAACGCGCAATCGCCTCGCGGGCGGGTCGCGATTCGGTATGCTTGTCGAATCATGACTCCACTCGACCTCGAGCACCCCGTTTGGGAGCAGGTGTACATGGTTGCGCCGCTCACCATCGTGGGCACGCGTGAGCCGGACGGCACCTACGATTTGGCCCCGAAGCACTTGGCCATCCCGCTGAGCTGGTCCGATCACTATGGTTTCGTCTGCACCCCGTCGCATGCCACGTACGCCAACGCCCAGCGCGAAGGCTGCTTCACCGTCAGCTTTCCGCGCCCCGATCAGATCGTGCTGACGAGCCTCGCAGCCGCGCCCCGCTGCGAGGACGACCACAAATACTCCCTCGAGGCCATTCCAACCGTTCCAGCCGCCAAGGTGGACGGCGTCCTCGTCGACCATGCGTATCTTCACTTCGAGTGCGAGCTCGACCGGGTCATCGATGGATTCGGCGTCAACAGCTTGATCGTCGGCCGGATCGTCGCCGCCTCGGCGGCCGAGGACAGCCTTCGAGATACCGACCGGGATGCCCAGGAAATGATCGCGCACTCGCCCATGCTGGCGTATCTACACCCGGGCCGCTTCGCGGAGATCCATCAAACCCATGCCTTCCCCTACCACGTGGGCTTCAAGCGCTGACGCGAAGACGATGCCCAACGAGCTGGCTCAGCGCATCCTCGATCATCTCGACGAGAACCGAACCTCCATGTTCGAGCTTCTCGAGCGCCTCGTCCTCTGCGAGTCGCCCTCGGGGGATCCGAGCGCGCAGGCCGGGGTGATGAAGCTGTTGTCGGAGTCGTTCGACCGGCGCGGCTACCGGCCTCGTGTCCTCGCCGGCCAAGAGAGCGGCGGAATGCTTCTCGCCATGCCCGCCGACCGCCAGCGCCACCGGCCGCACCAGCTCGTGCTGGGACACTGCGATACCGTGTGGCCGATCGGCACTCTCGAAACGATGCCCGCACGAACGGACGACGAGGGCACGTTCTGGGGACCGGGCTCGTACGACATGAAGGCGGGGCTCGTCCAGGGTCTCTTCGCGATCGAGGCGCTCCGCGAGGCCGGTGTGGATGCTCCGGCGGTGACGCCCGTATTCTTCATCAACTCCGACGAGGAGATCGGAAGCCACGACTCGACTCGCTTCATCGTGCGCTTCGCCCGAGGCGCGGACCGCTGTTTCGTGCTCGAGCCGTCACTCGGTCCCGAGGGAGACCTCAAGACCGCGCGAAAGGGCGTCGGCCGCTTCTGGATCACGGTGCGTGGAAAAGCGGCGCATGCGGGCCTCGACCCAGGGAAGGGGGCCAGCGCGATTCTGGAGCTGTCTCACATCATTCAAAAGCTCTTTGCGCTCAACGACTTCGAAAAGGGCATCACGGTCAACGTCGGCACCATCGATGGGGGCCTGAGCCCCAACATGGTCGCGCCCGAGAGCAAGGCGGCGGTCGACGTTCGCGTGCCCACCCGGGAAGATGCCAACCGCATCGAGCGGGAGATTCACGCTCTGCGTGCGGAGACGCCGGGCACCGAGCTCATCGTCGAAGGCGCGGTCAGGCGCCCTCCCATGGAGCGCACGCCTCGAAATCAAAGGCTGTGGCAGCTCGCTCGGCGAGGCGCGGAGGAGCTCGGACTCGAGATCGAGCAGGCGTCCGCGGGCGGCGGCTCCGACGGAAACACGA
>JAHELW010000225.1 GCA_024643985.1 Myxococcales bacterium
GGAGCTCTCCTCGCCGACGACCTCTTGCAGCAAGCGAGCCCGGGCAAGAAGCTCGTCGTTCTCTCGACCATCGTCAGCAGCCCGATGCTCGGGCCGATCGCTGCCAAGTACGGCGCTCGCTGGGAACAGACCCTGACGGGCCACAAGTGGATTCAAAATCGCGCGCTACAGCTCGCCGAGCAGGGATACCGCTACGTCTTCGGCTACGAAGAAGCGCTTGGCTACGCCCCGTCGACTTCAGTCCGGGACAAGGATGGCCTGAGCTCTGCCCTTCGATTGGCGGACATGGCGGCGAGATGGAAAGCCCGAGGCGGGTCGCTCCTCGACGCGCGTCGGGCGCTTTGGGAAGAGCATGGTTTCGTGGCGGATCGCCAGCTTTCCATACGGTTCGAGGGGCGAGAGTCGTCGGCGACGATGCGTGCACGCATCGATGAGCTTCGTCGCAATCCGCCCTCCGCGATCGGGGGACAGCGGGTCGCGCGAATGCTGGACCTCGTCCGCCGGGTGGTATGGACGCCTGCAGGCGAGCAGCCCTACACGAAGCTTCCAGCGAGCGACTTGGTGGTATTCGAGCTCGAAGGGGGGCATCGCGCGATGGTTCGGCCAAGCGGAACCGAGCCGAAGCTCAAGCACTACTTCTACGCGGTCGGGTCCCAAGGTCCGGCCGAACCCATGGATGCGGCTCAATCGCGTGCGCGCGAGATTCTCGACCGGATGACCGAAGCGCTCACCGGTGCCAGCGGTTGTTGAGCAGCGCACGCCCGAGCGACTCCCAGGCGTCCGCGGCACGATGAAGCGCCTGCGCTTCGAGTGCGCTCGCCCGATGCCACGGCAGCGGAGGCCTGCCGTATGGATTGGGATCCGGAAGCTCCGCGGCAAGCGCGCACGCTCGCTCCCTACACGCCGCAGAGCGCCGCTCGCATCGCTCGACGATGTCATGCACTGGGGTCACGAGGTGGGGCGACAGCACCACGTCGACGACGTCACCGAAGTCGCGTGACGTCACGCCTGCGAGCCACATCGCTTGCTCCACGTCGAGGCCGCGGGCGGCTGGCACGGGCGTCGTCCAAGCGTCGGGCCGGATCGCACGAATGTCCGAGTGGTACGCTGTTCGCCCTTCGTCGAGCTCGGCATCCTCGGGCTCGAACCGGAGCCAGTTGGCGATCGCAGCGCGCAGCATGGGCGACTTCCGTTCTCGCGGACCGCAGACCGCGAGGTCAAAAAAGCTACCGAATCGAAAACGCGACGACGATCGTGAGCGCTGCGAGCACCACCAGGGTCGCTGAGGCCCAAAGCAGCGCGGAGCTTGGTCGCTTGGGGCGCGCCCCCGGCTCCTTCCTCGCGGGTTCTGCGATCGGACCGGCCTCCGGCACGCCGTCAGGAAGACCGGTCAGGTCTTCGAGTCGAGTCGCGCTCGTGACCGGCACGGCCAGAGGGTCGAACCGAGGATCGCGCGATCCTCCACCGCGAGTCATGCGGCGAGTCGGCTCGCGGCTGTCGAAGCGGTTGCGCACCACGTCGATCTCGAGCTTCGGGCCTCCGCGCCCAAATTCGATCTCGTCCCCCTTGCCGAGCGCTGCGTGCTTGATCCGCTGTCCGTTGAGCCACGTGCCGTTACGGCTGCCCGTGTCGATCAGGAGATAGCGTCCGTCTTCGTTTCGGATCTCCGCATGCCGACCGGAGACGTCCAAATCGACCTCGGGATCGAAGTTGACGTCGCTGTCGGGCATGCGGCCGATGCGAATCAGTTCTTGCTCGAACTCGAACTCCCGCCCGCTGTCGGCCCCCTTGATTTGGCGCAGTCGGATCATCTCACGGGCTCAGTCGGTAGGAGGAATGAGCACGACCTCAGTGGCCAGCCCGGGCTCGACCAGGACGTCTTTGCCGACCTGCGTGCCATCGGATTCCCGCGCCTCGAAGTGATATGCGCCGGGCGTGAGTCGCAGCAGAATCGCTTCGTCGACCCGAAGGGGTCCGTAATTCCTCCCGTTGACGTAAAGCTGCCCGTCGTCGAGCGCTGCACGCACCTTCACCTCGACTGGAACCTGGGCATCGGCGTACGCGGGCGGTGGGGGCGCCGCAGTGCTGGGGGTCGCGCGACGGCCTGCGCTGACGATCGTGATCGCGGCCGCGAGGCCGAGCAGCGCAACGACTGACGCGGCGGTCTTCCAGGAAAACGACACTGGCTCGGCGCGCTCCGGGACCGGGGCAGCGGCTCGGTTGCGCTGACCGTGCATCGCCCGCGGAACCATGCTCTTGACGACGTGCGGCAGCGTCGGCCCCGACGCCGGCCGTTCGTCCTTGCCGCGCGGCAACGGGTACTGCTGATAGAAGGGCACGGTCCCCTCCTCCGGGGGCTCCAGCGCATCGCCATCGAAATCCGCGACGATGCACGTGATGTTGTCGTGCCCGCCCGCCGCGTTCGAGAGGTCGATCAGCCGGTCGGCAAGCTGCGGAAGCGGGCCAACGCAGGCCATCTCCTCACGTATCGCCTCGTCCGTAATCAAGCCGCTCAGGCCGTCCGAACAGAGCAGCAGGCGGTCGCCCCGTCGAAGCTCGACGAAGGTGAGGTCCACCGCGACCTGCTCGGTCGTGCCGAGGGCCTGCAGGATGATGTTGGAATGCTCGAAGGCGAGAGCCTCGTCCTCGGTGAGCTGGCCCGCCTCGATCAGCTGGTTGACGAGCGACTGGTCCTTCGTCACCAAGCTGAGGCGGCCGTTTCGCAGGATGTAGCAGCGGCTGTCGCCGACTTGGCCGATGAAGAGGACCTTGTCGATGAGACCGGCGACCGTCGCGGTCGTCCCCATACCCCGCCGCGTGCGGTCCTTCTTGGCCGCGAGGAAGATCCTCGCTCCGGCCTCCTCGACGGATGCGACGAGACGGCGCGCGAAGCTGTCTCGATCGCTAGCGGGTTCGTCGCCGCGCAAGGTCTCGAACAACGCGTCCACGGCCATGTGGCTGGCGACTTCGCCTGCCGCCGCGCCGCCCATGCCGTCACACACGGCGAACGCCACACCGCGCTCGGACACGAACCCCGAAACCTCTTCCTCGTCCTCGAGAGGGCCCTTTTCGTGGCTGAGGTCCGCGATCATGAAGTTGTCTTCGTTGTGCTCGCGAATGAGACCCACGTCGGTCTTGCCGTACACGTGAAAAGCAAGTCCCTCAGGGGTGGGCATCAGCGCTGCCTTCGGATTGAGGCTCCAGCTGTGGGACCCAGGCTCGGGCGCCAGAGTCTCGGCGGTCTCGCTCGCGCTGGGTTGCTCGTCACCCTCGTGGTGTGCGTCGCCGCTCATTCAGCCCCCGAATGCATCCCTTGGCCCCACTTAAACACTATAACGATACAGCCGAAAGCTGCACTGTCGAAATCTAGCCCCAAATGCCGGGAAACCTGGGGGATTTCAGCGTCTTTCATAACATGAAGTTGAACCCGATCCGCAGAACCAGCATCGCATCGAGCGCACCGCTCGAAGCGCGAAGCGCTCCGTCGGCGGGTGTGACGAACGATCGGGTCCGGAGCAGGTTACCCGTGACGAGAAAGGAAAACACGGTGTCGGAAGTGAGCTCGACCTCGGCCCCGGCCCCGATTTCCGCGGCGCCGCCGACGGTGTCGACCCGGAACGAGGGCCCGAGCAGCACCGGGCCGCCCCTCAGCCGGATCAAGGGATGGGTTCGGCGATCGGGGAGAAAGGAATACTGGAATAGGACGAGGAAAGACTGCGGGACGGTCACGGAGTACACGCCATTGGCGCTCAGAAGCCAGAACTCGTAGCCCAGGCCCAAGCCGATGCCGCTCTTCCAGCGATAGGAAAACCCGACCTCGAACGCCCACCCCACGTCGGCGATACACTGAGCGCCGGCCGGGCAGAGCCGCTTCGTTGATAGGGGAATCACGAGACCCACCTCGGGCCCCACCGCGAAGCTGCCCTGCCGCTCGGGAGGACCTCCAGGAAGATCGCCCGAGTCCGCGCCTAGCCGCGCGGGCGTGGCGAGGCATAGGGCACAAAGACCGAGAGCGGCAGCGCGGGTTGGCACGGCCCTAGCATAGAGGGGGCGACCTCGCGTGGACAAGATTGACAGCCCCCGGCCCTCTCTTATAGTAGCGCCGATTCGACCCGCTTAGAGGTTTTCGGATGGAGATCTTCCTGAATAAGCGCGCGATGCGGCAGCTCCGGCTCTCGGCTGCGGACGCGATCGAAGACGGCGAAATCGACGCGCTGCGCGACGACCTCGTCAGCCTGTTTTCCGACGAGGACATCGAAGAGATCGAGCGGCGCATCGACAGCGGCGATTTCCACGACTTCATCTCGGAGATTCTCGACGAATGGTCCGGCGAAGATCTCGACGAGCTGATGGAGCTCCTCGAAACCCAGCTCGCCGACGCCGACGTGGATCTAAAATACGCCGCTCTGGAAACCGACGCCGACGAGAGCGACGACGACGACGACGA
>JAHELW010000226.1:0-3511 GCA_024643985.1 Myxococcales bacterium
TGTTCGGGCGCTCGCCGTCCTGCGCCGCCTGCACGACGTCCTCGGTCTTCGCTACGGACACCGGGCTCGCCGGGTACTGCACCTTCTGCGGCTCCCATCCGGTCTTTCGCTCGGCGGGCGTGGGCTCTTCCGCGGGCTCAGCCGGCGCTTCGTCGGGCGGCGCAACCGGGCGGCAGCCAAGCGCGAGTAGGAACGACGAAACGCAAAACCAGAAACCGATGCGACCCATGAAGCCCTCCGAATGCTGAAGCGCGGAGCGTACCACGGCCGCACGCTCGCGCGTCAACGGGGTTTCACGGTCGCGGGCGGTGTCCAGGACAGTCGCAAGCAGCCGACGTCACAGCGGCGTCACAGACGCAAACCGCTGCTCTCAAAGCCGCTGAAGATACCGAATCGCTTCGTTCGCGGTGGTTCGAAGGCACGCGTTCGTGTTGACCTTCCGTTTCATCAGCGCACCCTCGGTGCGAATTCGCTTTCGAGCCTTGCGGAGGGCCGGAATCGCTTTCTTGTCCCCGAGCGCGCGAAGCTTGCCGACGGCTTCCTTTCGAATCGGGCACGTCTCGCCCTGCTCGAGGTCGAGCACGTACGACGCTAAGCGGTCGACGCTGTTCCCGAGACCGACTTCGTCCGCCACCCGCAGTGCCGTGTGACGACGGCGCGGAGTCTTCGAGGTCGACGCTAGGTCGACCAGCTGATCTCCGGCCGCCCAATCGCCTTGCTGCGCGAGCACGCCGAGAAATTCGAGCGCGGCATCGACGATGCCTGGCGCCTTCTTGTCGAGCATGAGCTCGATGTTCGTGCGCATCAGCTTGTCTTTTGCGAGCTTAGGCTCGAGCGTCACGGCTTTTTCGTAGGCGGCAAGCGCCAAGATGTTTCGCTGTGCGCTCGCCTGCGCGTGGCCGAGCACCATCTGCGCGTACGGCTCTTCACGCACCTCGGCGCGATGCCCGATCAGATAGGCCGCAGCTTCCTTTGGACGTCCTTGCGCGAGCATGTCGGCCGCGGCTTTGGCCTCCGGTCCGTAGGCGACGGGAACGAGCGGCGAGAGCGGGGTCTTTGGAAGGTACTCCGGCTTTTTGCTGCCGAAGGCAAACGCAAGCGTGCTGACGACGGCAATCGAAACGAGCACCGCAGCGAAGATCTGCTTCTTGCTTCGCTTCTTCTTCACGACGCGCACGAAGGCCGGCGTGACGGCGCCGCGAAACCCACCGACCATCTTGGCCGGGATCTCGCGAAGACCCGAGCCCGTCGGCTGAGCCTCCTCGAGCACCTCGTCGATCTGCTCGATGTAGGCCTCCGCAGTCGGTATGCGATCGGCAGGCTTCTTCGCGAGCCCGCGCCGGATCATCCGCTCGACAGGGGCAGGAATCTCGGCGTTGGTCATCTCCGAGAAGAGCGGCACCTCGTTCGAAACGTGCATGCGAAGGAGCGTGCCCACCTCGTCGGCGTCGAAGGGGGGTGCCCCCGTGAGCATCTCGTAGAGCATCACGGAAAGCGAATAGAGGTCGGCTCGGCCGTCGATGGCCTGCCCATAGGCCTGCTCGGGTGCGATATACGTCGGCGTTCCAATCGTGACGCCGTGCTGCGTGAGCTTCGCGTCGTTATTCAAGAGACCGGTGTTCTCCTCGGGGTGCGCATCGTCCCGCAGCTTCGCAATGCCGAAATCCAAGATCTTGGCGAAGTCTTTGTCTCCGTCCTGGTCGACGAGAATCACGTTCTCGGGCTTGATGTCGCGGTGAACGATTCCTGCGTCGTGCGCGTACGAAAGCGCGCTCAGGATGTGCCGGCCGATGTGCAGGACGCGCTTCCAATCGAGGCGTGTCTCGCGATCGAGCAAATCCGACAGGAGCACGCCGTCTAGAAGCTCGAGCACCATATAGAGCGTGCCGTCCTCGAGCTTTCCAAAGTCGGAAACGTTGACGCAGTTCGGATGGTCGACCCGGCCGATGGCAAACGCCTCGCGCTCGAAGCGCTGATTGACCTCGTCGATACCCTCGACCTCGGGATGGAGGAGCTTCAGCGCGAGCGGACGCCGAATGGAAATGTGCTCCGCGAGATAGACGCACCCCATCCCTCCGGAGCCGAGGACACCGGTAATTCGGTACCGAGAATCCAACACGTCTCCGATCCTCGGTGTTTGCTCGTCCGGGGGTGCCGGTAGCGACGGCGCGCGGCCCCCCTCCTCTGAAGTGCGCACGAATACATTATTGCGAAAAAATCCCCCGATTGCCGGTGACAAGCCCGCGTGCGAGATACCTCACAATATGCGCTCCGTACGCCCGAAAACGCAGCAGTTCATCGCGGTGGTGTTGCTCTGCGGCGTTGGGGCTCCTTTTTCGTCGCGGGCCCAAATCCCGAAGACGGTCGACGAACCCTACGCCGCGCCCCCCGACCGAGCAGTCGTCGTGTTCACCCGGCCGAGGCACCGCCAGGCGAGCGAGACTCCGTTCCGGGTGATCGACCAGTCGGGCCGTTGCATCTCGCTCCTCGAAAACGGCTGGCAGACGGCTACCCCCGTCTGGCCCGGCAAGCGCATGCTCATGGTCGTGGCGGGATCCGCGCAGCCTACGGTGCAGCTCGTCGAGGCCAAGCTCGGCGCCGGCAAGACCTACGTCGTCAAGCTTCGCGCGCGCGTCAACGTCAAGAGCCCGGTCGACATCGAGGTGATTCGAAGAAGCAAGCAACCCCTCGAGGCGTTTCCTCCGACGATCAAGGAGCAGAGCCCCTTTGCACAAGACCTCCGACGCTGCACGGAATGGGTCCGCTGGAAGCAGACGAAGATCGAGCCGAAGGCCGAGAAGGCCAAGCTCCGATGGGACGAAGCCACCGAGGAGTACCGCGACGAGCACACGATCCGCCGGAATGACGGATGGACGGCCGCGGAAGTCGCGGGGCCCTAGACGACCGGAAGGCTCAGGAGACTGCGCCGTTGTCGGGTTCGGGAAGGTTCAACCGCCGAAGCGCGCGACGGAAGCTCCGTTGGTTGGTGTACCCTGCATGGCGCATCGTTTCGTCTGCGGTCGCGTTGCGCTCGAAGCACCCGAGAAGGATTGACTTGCGGCTCGCTTCGACGAGCGCGCGAAACGTCGTGCCCTCCTCCCGCAACCGCCTCTGCAACGTGCGCGGCGTCATGTGAAGCGCGGCAGCCACGGCTTCGATGCTCGACTGTCCCTTTGGGAGCAGCGCCTTGATCCGGTCGCGGACCGTGTCGATGAAGTCGTACGACTCGAGCTCCCCATGAAGCCCCGCGGCCACGTTTCGAAGCTGTCCGTGAAGGGCGTCGTTCCGGTGCCCGAGCGGCAGACACCACGATTCGTCGGGAATCAAAATGGCAGTACGCTCGTGGCCGAAGGTGACTGAGCACCCAAACGCATGCGCGTACTTCTGGATGTTGCCCCGATACGGGTGCTGGAACTGGATCTCCCGCGCTTTGAACTGCCCGTCCGTCGCAAACCGGAGCACCTTCGTCACCATGACGGCGATGAACTCGATCTCGTGGGCGGTGATCGGA
>JAHELW010000226.1:3521-4415 GCA_024643985.1 Myxococcales bacterium
GGAAGCTCGTGCTCGATCTTGTTGAGGTGAAGGGCGTGATAGCCCGAGTGGGCCTTCAGCGAGAGAACGCGACCGTGCGAAAGCAGCTCCTGGTACCGAACGCTCGCCTCGAGGCCCTCGCCGACGGTTTCCGCGCTGGTCAGCAGCAAGATGACCAAGTGATCGGCGCGCGGCTGCCAAACCTCGCCGGCCGAGATTCCGAGATACCGATCGCCACTTTCGGCAAGCGCGGCGCGCCACAGCCGCCCGAGCGAGTCGCGCGGAGGGCGCCCGGAAGTATCGGTGAACATCGCGATGTCCGCGCCGATGCGCTCACAGAGCGCCTCCACGTCGAGACCGAGGCCCTGAAACGCATTCACCACGCCCCGGGCCCAGGCCCCCGATACGCGAAGGCCGGAGTGCGTCCGCGGCTTCCCTAGTGGCTCGTCCACGACGAGGGATGGATCCACAAGAGTGCCCGAATTACAAGCCTCTAGGGTGATCTTCCGCAAAGCGTGGCGCATCGGGTGCCCTCTTTTGTCGCCGCGGGTCCGGAGCTCTCGGTTAGCGTCCAACCTTGTCATTCGGTGCAAGGCGGGCACCAGCGGCACGGAACGCAGGGCAAAGGATGAGCCCACCATCCCATCCAGAGTCAGGCGAACACGCGTTCCCCGAAGATGGTGCCCGCCTTGGCCTCCCCTAGAAGTAGGAGCCCGTTAGTGAAGCCGGCCGGCGCTCAATGCGCAGGCCGGCTTCCTTTTTGATGACCAAGGGGTCGCTGCGGACGACAATCCACGGGGCCTGCCCTATGCTACCCGAGGCCCAGGATGAATGACGAAGACGAGCCGGCCGGCCGGCACGCATGAGCGGGCTCGACCGTTATCTCGACGACCTCGACGCCGAGGTCGACGGGGA
>JAHELW010000227.1 GCA_024643985.1 Myxococcales bacterium
TGTACACGACAGCGCTTGGCCGAGACGTGCTCGAGGCCATCCGCTGGCATGTCGATCAGGGGTACGCGGGACCGCAGTTCCTGTTCAGTCAGGACGGGACATTTCCCAAGCACCTCGACAGCCACAAGCGCCCGCTGCGCACCGTGCAGAAGGCGCTGGGGCTACCCCTACTCTCTCACCACCAGATCGGTCGGCACTCGATGGCTAGCCAAGCGGCCACGGGCGGTCAGCCGATCAGAGCCATCCAGGCTCAACTCGGGCACCGCTCCGCCCAGAGCACCGAGGTGTACGCGCACCTTGGCAGCAGTGCTCAGCTGCGCCTCGTTCGGGCGCTCGAACCGGCGTCACCGCCACATCGTGGTCAATATTTGGTCAACGAGAGGCCAACTCGAGAAGCGCCGGACGCGTAACCACTCGTAATCACTAGTCGGGGCGACTGGATTCGAACCAGCGACCTCATGCTCCCAAAGCATGCGCACTACCAGGCTGTGCTACACCCCGAGGCCTTTTGGGGTAGCCGATGGCTAGGGCGTTGGCAACTCCCGTAGGAGCGTGACGAGCTTCGCTGCGGCTTTGGCGCGGTGGCTGATCTGGTTCTTCGTTTCGGGGCCGAGCTCGGCCATAGTTTGCGTGAAACCGTCGGGGATGAAGAGCGGATCGTAGCCGAACCCGTGTTCGCCTTTGGGCTCGCGCCCGATGCGGCCCTCGCATGTGCCGTCGACGAGCGCGACCTCGCGTCCGTCGGGATCTGCGACGCAGATGACGCACCGAAATCGAGCGGTGCGCAGCTGATCGGGCACACCGCGGAGCTCCTCCAGCAGCTTCAGGTTGTTCTTTTCATCGCTTGCGCCCTCCCCCGCATAGCGTGCGGAAAACACGCCCGGGCGTCCGCCGAGGGCATCGACTTCGAGGCCGCTGTCGTCCGCCAGGCACGTCAGCCCAGACGCTGCGGCAAGCTCGATCGCCTTCTTTTGAGCGTTGCCGGCAAACGTGTCTTGGTCTTCTTCCACGTCGACGCGCTCCGAAAGCGAAGCCATCGTCTCGAGCTCGAGCCCGGTCACGTCTGCGAGAAGCCGCTGGTATTCGCGAAGCTTCCCTTCGTTCATCGTGGCCACGAGCAGGCGCATCAGGGCAGCAGCCGATCGATGTCGATCCCAAGCGCGCTCAACGTTCGATTCTGCTCCGCGGCAAGCGCGGGCAGCGCAGCGAGCGCGAGGTCGATCATTTGATCGAGCTTTTCACGAAGGATTGGTGAGCCTTCGGCGGTGCCTTGGACTTCGACCACCGCACCGTTCGGCGTGCCGACGACGTTGAGGTCGACGTCCGCATCGCGGTCCTCGGTGTAGCAGAGGTCGAGCATCGGCCGCTCGTGCAAGAGGCCCACGCTGATCGCTGCAAGCGGCTCGCGAAGGACGCCCTTTTGAACGAGCCCCGTCGCCCGAAGGCGGTCGAGCGCAATCGCGAGCGCCACCATGCCCCCGGTGATCGACGCGGTGCGCGTGCCGCCGTCCGCATCGAGGACGTCGCAGTCGACGGTGATCATTCGTTCGCCGAGCTTCTCGAAATCGAGCGCAGCTCGGAGCGCACGTCCGATTAGGCGCTGAATCTCGGAGCTGCGGCCGTCGATGCGTCCCTTTTGTCTATCCCGCCGTTTGCGCTCCGGGTTGGCGCGTGGATGCATCGCGTACTCCGCCGTGAGCCATCCCCGGCCGGTGTCGCGCATCCAGTCGGGCACGCCCTCCGATACCGACGCAGCGATCAGCACCGTGGTGCCCCCGCAGCGATAGACCACCGAGCCCTCCGGGTTTCGCTGCACGCCGGTTTCGATGGTCACGGGCCGGAGGGCGTCGTACGAACGCCCGTCTGTTCTCGTCATCCCACTCTCCGCACGGAGGAGCCACTAGTCGCTCTGGCGGCGGCGGGCAACCAAATCTCGAACGTCGTTCCGGTCGGAAGCCGGGCCTTGCACGCGATCGTGCCGCCATGGGCTACCACGATCTGCTGCGTGAGCGGAAGCCCTAGCCCCGTGCCTCGTTCTTTCGTCGTGTAGAAGAGGTCGAACACGTGCTCGCGCTCGTCGTCGTCGATGCCCGCGCCCTCGTCGTGGATCTGGATCCGGACACCGTCGTCGTATCGCGTCGCCTCGAGCTTGGCGACGCCGCCATCCGGCATGGCCTCGCGCGCGTTGCGGAGGAGATTGAGCAGCGCTTGACGAAGCTGCGGCTCGTCCATCGCAACGGGCGGCAGCGGTGCGGCGATGTCGACGCGAAGCTCCACGCCAGATGCATCCATCTCACGGCGAACGAAGTCTGCGAGGTCCCTCAGAAGGTGCGTGGGATCCTCGGGGGTCAAGGAGGGCTCGGGCAGCCTGGCGAGCCGGAGATACTCCTCGGTGATGCTCTCGAGGCGCTCGAGCTCCTGCTGAATCGATTCGAGAAGGCGCCGGCTCTCCGCGCCCTCGTCGTGCACCTCGTCGCCGAGCATGTCGACGTTCAGCCCGATGCTGGACAACGGATTTCGAACCTCGTGCGTCACGTGTGCGGCCATGCGGCCGATCGCCGCAAGCCGTTCGGTCTGAATCAGCCGGGACTTGGTGGCGACCGCCTCGGACACGTCGTCTGCGACCACTAGGACCCCGCGAACGCCATCTTCGCCCGCCTCGTCCCCGAAGGGAGTTACGAGAACGTCGACCAAGTGCTCCGTGAAACCCGAGACCTTTTCGCCTTCGAGCGTCATCGCCGCGCCGCCTTCGGCGACTTCTCCGATCGCGCGTCCAAGTGCCGGAAAGCGACGAAGCAGGGACGTGTCGTCGATCGCGGAACCGACGTCGCGCGCGCTGACGCCGAGGATTTCGTCGGCGGCGGGATTGGTCGTCCTGATGATCTGCTCTCGATCGACGACAAGAATCGCTGCCCGAAGCGCCTCGACGATTTGGACCTGCATCCGCTGCAGCCGTTGCTCGGCAAGCGCAGCCTCGCGGAGGCTCTGGTCTCGAGCCGCCAGCGCGCGGACCATGCGCTCGAACTCGGCGACGAGCTGACCGAGCTCGTCGTCACGCTTGATGTCGACCGTGCTCGAAAGATCGCCCCGGGCGACCGCCGCGACCCGCTGATGGAGCAGAGGAATGGGCCGCAGCAGACGCTGCGAGAGGAACGTGACGGCAACGCCGACGAGCAGCGCGAGGAGCCCGAGCAGACCGAGGAGGAAAGTCGCGCGCTCCGACTGTGCTGCAGCGAGGGCGCTGGTGCGAGAGATGCGCTGCTGAACGCTTTGCGACGCGCGGTCGTAGTTGCGCTCGATTCGCTGCTCGGTCGTTCGAAGCCGAGACAGAAGCTCGTCGGCCGCGTCGCCTTCCTCGTCGATCGCCTTGAAGAGCTCCTCGTATTGAGAATCGATTTGCTCGTACGCGCGTGCGATCGCGTCGAGCTCACGGCGGACGGAGCGGAGCGGTGCGGGCTGCCCGAGCTCTTCGGCAATTGCTTCTGCTCTTTCCACTCCCTCGTAGGCGCGGCGGAGCGTGGTTGGACGAATTCGAAGCGCGGCGCGCAGCCAGGCTTTCGTCGGGGCGCTTCGTTCGGAGTCCAGCGCGCGCTCGACCAGATTTGCGTAGACGCTCTGGGTGGCTTTGGCCTGGCTGAGCGTGAGCGCCAGCGGGAGATATCCGTCCTCGAGCAGCCCCAGCGTCTGAGAAGTGCGGTGATGCTGCACGAAGCTGAGCCCGCCAACGACGGCGAAAGCCACGAGCACGACGATGTAGCCGAGCACGATACGAGTCGGAATCGTGAGCCATTTCCGGCGTCGGGGACGAGCCACGCTTCGATCCTAAACCCTCCGCGGACGACACCGCAATCCACCGTGACGTAGCCCCAGGAAAGTGGCATGCTCGCCCCATCTTGCCAGTGGGGAGGCGATGAGGGTGCGTCGGGCTATTCTTGCTTTGTTGTCGGTGGCAGCGATCGGCCTATACAGCGCGGGCGCGGACGCTCAAGCATGTACCGTTGCCGACTGCCCAGCCGGATCGACCATCGACGACACTCCGCCCTACTTCGGCACTCCCGGCGTCGACTGTTTGATCGGCACGCCAGCCAACGACGTGATGTTCGGTCAGGGAGGTGACGACTTCATATGCGGCGGTGGCGGCAGCGACACGATCTTTGGCGGCCCGGGCGCCGACACCATCCAGGGCGAAGACGGCAACGACCAGCTCTTCGGCGATGCCGACGGTGACGTCATTCTCGGAGGAGACGGCGCCGACACGATCGATGGCGGAGCCGGCGCCGACTTTCTCTTCGGTGAGGGCGGCGACGATGACATCCAGGGCGGAACCGAAGGAGATTTCATCGACGGCGGCGCCGACGACGACACGCTCGCTGGCGGTGACGGCATCGATCAGCTCT
>JAHELW010000228.1 GCA_024643985.1 Myxococcales bacterium
CCACGAGCAGCAGCATCAGGAGCTGATCCTCACGGACATCAAGCACCTCTTGTCCCGCAATCCGCTCGAGCCGGCGTACTCGTCCCGCGAGCCAGCCCCGGCTCCGCCGGCGGCCGCTCTGCGCTGGGCGGACTTTGCTGGAGGCGTCGTACGAATCGGCTGCGACCCGGCGTACTATCATTTCGACAACGAAGGCCCCGTCCACGATGCCCTCGTCCACCCTTTCCAGATCGCGCAGCGGCTCGTCACCAACGGCGAATACCTCGACTTCATCCGAGACGGCGGATACACGCGGCCGGAGCTCTGGCTGAGTGAAGGTTGGCGGGCCATTCGAGACGGCGCCTGGCATGCTCCGCTTCATTGGCGACAGGGCCCGGAGGGTTGGAGCGAATACACGCTGCACGGCCGGCAGCCGCTCGACGTTGAGCTTCCCGTCGTCCACGCGAGCTATTACGAGGCCGACGCCTATGCCCGCTGGGCGGGCGCCCGCCTTCCAACGGAGCACGAATGGGAGGCGGCAACCGCCAAGCCGGAGCCGGCGCCCCTCTGCGGCCGCGCTCCTTTGGCTCATCCCGTCGCGAACAACCTCTACGGCGCGGCTTGGCAGTGGACGAGCTCGAGCTACGCGCCATATCCGGGCTACCGTCCGGCTGCAGGCGCGCTGGGTGAGTACAACGGCAAGTTCATGTGCAATCAGTACGTGCTCCGCGGCAGCAGCTGCGCGACCCCTGCAGGTCACGCGCGACGGAGCTATCGTAACTTCTTCCCCCCGAGTGCGCGCTGGCAGTTCAGCGGCATTCGCCTAGCGAGAGACGGCGGCTGACATCGTGATTGCATTCGAGCCCCTGAGCACGGATGAGCGTGTTCGCATCATCGATTTGCACCCGGAAGTGGGCGACCTTCGCGCCGAAGCGCTCGATGGGCTCCGCCAAGCCGAAAAGGTGCTTCCCTGCAAGTTCTTCTACGATGCCCTCGGAGCGCGCCTGTTCGAGGCGATCACCGAGCTTCCGGAGTACTACCCGACGCGCACGGAGCTCGGCATCATGAGCGGTTTCGTACACGAGATGGCCGAATCGATTGGCTCGCACGCCACGCTGGTGGAGTTTGGCTCCGGGGTCGGCTTGAAGACGCAAAAGCTGCTCGACGCGCTCGTCGAGCCGGCTGGGTGCGTGCTCATCGACATCAGCCGCGGCGCGCTGGAGGGTTCGGCTCTCCAACTCGCGGACCGCTATGAGATGATGGAAGTGGTCGCGGTCTGCGCCGACTATACCCAGCCGCTCCGCCTTCCCCGCCCGCGCCGCCCGAGCGCACGGACGGTGGCGTTTTTCCCGGGGAGCACCATCGGAAACTTCACCCACGACGAAGCGGTGCAGTTCCTCGAGCGCGTTGCGGAGCTCGTCGGTCAGGGCGGAGGCCTTCTCGTCGGCATCGATCGCAGAAAAGATCCAACCATCATCGAGCAGGCCTACAACGATTCGCTCGGCGTCACCGCCGCCTTCAACTTGAACATCCTTCGGCGACTCAACGAGACGGGAGCCGACTTCGACCTCACGGCGTTTCACCATCGGGCGCCGTACTTGGCGGACGAAGGCCGGATCGAGATGCATCTCGTCAGCCGCGTCGACCAGACGGTCCAAATCGGCGAAGATTCCGTCGGCTTCACGGCCGGCGAGCACATCGTCACCGAGCACTCCCACAAGTATGACCTCGACCAGTTTCGTGAAATGGCACGTGCTGCGGGCTTTCGACTCGCACGGCACTGGAGCGACGAGCGCGATTGGTTCAGCGTTTGCTTCCTCGAGGTCAGCCCGTCCTAGCGGCTCGATATCTCCGCGACTAGATCGAACTCGACCGAGTAGACCACACCGCGGTGGGTGAAGCTCTCGTTCTGGTCGGTGTACGTCACCTCGAATCGGTACGTTCCAGGGCCGATCGAGTCTCCCGACGGGGCAGAGAATCTCTCGAGATTCGCAATCACGAACGGGCGGCTTTCTCCAGGGTCGACCGCGACCGTACCGAGGCGACACTTCACCTCGTGGAACGGCTCATAGCCGACCTCCCAGGCGTCTTCTTTCTTGCGAGCACGGTAGAAGGGCGTTCCGCACACGGTCTTGAGCCAAATGCGATTTCGCGAGTCGTTGTGAACCCTCGTCTTCACTCGATCGCTCGACGTGACGCGCGATGGACGCGTTTCGATGCGGATGTCACGCGCTTCCGTCTTGACGACGCGGCGACAGCCGTTGCGAGTCCAGCGATCGGTCGTCGGGCACTCGCATGGCACGCACGTCGTGCAGCGTTCGTTCGGCGGGCACTGGGGGCATCCGACGTAGGTACCCCGTGTTCGCTCGCATAGGGCCTGAACGCTCCTGCCGCGGCGGAACAGCTCCTGCGGCTCGCTCGTCAGAACACACGCACCTTTGAAGCACTTGCCGAATGGTGTCTCGCACTGGAAGTCACAGACGGCGACGTCGCCTTGACCGCGACACTCGGCGAGCTTCTTCTGGTAGTCGAGCAGGTGCGAAGCGTTGACGGCGACGCCACATTCGCATCCCTGCGAGGTGCAGCTCGTCTCGACCACGCCGCACGAGTCGCCGTCTTCGCACGCGCGGTGGGCAGCTGCCACCTCGATCCGCTCGATCGAGGGCGCCCTATCGTCGCACCCGACGACCGAAACGGCCGCCAGTATCAGCACGCTCGTGAGCGAACGTTCCCCCATGCATGCGTCCTACCCGAAGGACGGCCCGCAGGGCAAGAACGCGTCGAAGTCAGCCTCTGGCCTGGCCCTGAAGCCGCGCGATGCGCTCTTCGAGGGGCGGGTGTGTCGCCATCAGCTTCAGCATACCCTCGCCGCGAATGCCAAATGCGGTCAGGTTGTCCGGCAGCTGCGAGGGCGCGTCCCGCATGGTCCGAAGGCGGTTCAGCGCGGAGGCCATGGCGGCAGGGCTCTCGAGCGCGGCGCCTCCCGCGTCGGCGCGGAACTCACGCCGCCGCGAAAACCACGCGACGATGATGCTTGCGAGGATGCCGAACGCCAGCTGCAAGCCCATGTAGATCAGGAAGCGCCCGCGATCGAACTGGCTCGCGATCACCCGGGCGATGAACAGCACGAAGGTGTTCAGCACGCCCTGGATCAGCGTGAGCGTCACCATGTCGCCGTTTGCGACGTGGGATACCTCGTGACCGAGAACGGCCTCCGCCTCCGACTTGCTCATCAAGCGGAGGAGCCCCGTGCTCACGGCGACGAGCGCCTTGTTTCGGAACATTCCGGTCGCAAAGGCATTCGGATCGGGAGAGTCGAAGACCGCGACTTCCGGCATGCCGATGCCTGCCTCCTTCGCCTGCCGTTCCACCGTGCTCACGAGCCACCGCTCCACGTCGTTCGAGGGCTTCTCGATGACGCGGGCGCGCGTCGACGCCTTGGCCACGGTTTTCGACATCGCCAGCGACAGGATCGAGCCGCCGAACCCGAAGAGTGCGCACCAGATCAGCATGGTCAGGTACGGCGCGTCTGGCGGAATCACCCCGAGCGAGGTCAGCACCGTCATGGTGACCGCGGCCATCGCCAAAACGGCTAGGTTGGTCGCTAAAAACAGAACGATTCTCAACATTCACACGCTCCTAGGGGACGAACGTAAGTCCGGATGACGGCCTCGACAACCGGCGCGCATCAATCTGACCGGAGATCGGCCCGCAGGGCCTCCTGCTGGCTTCTGGAGAGCTCGGTCTCCGCCTCCGCCCCGGCCAAGCCGATGCCGATGGCAGCGGGTGGCTCGCGGCCGAATGCAAAGGTCAGGTACTGAACCGAAGACAAGCGCGTGTCGCCTACCTGCCTCGCGTCCCAGGTCGGGGTGACGCGGCTCCCGTCCGGCATGGTGGCATAGATGTGCTCGTTCAGACCGAGCCACGCCTTGAGCTTGGCATCGCGCTCCGCTTCGCCGTCGATTCCGATGAGAAGCGTGCAGCCGAGCGTGCCTGCAGGGTGGAGGAGCTCGTTGTAGGTGCGGAGCTCGTGCTGGATGTCGCCTTCTTTCACGATCTTCTCGACCCGCATCATCTCCTGCACCTGATAGCGAACGGTTTCCCGATTCTCGAACAAGAAGGTGAAGTGCTCTCCAACGAGGATCCGCCGGACGGACTTGGCCTTGAGCGCTGCCGCGCGAATGCCTTCCCGCTTCTCTTCGTACGTGACGTAATCGAGAATCTCCGAGCGTTCGACTGGCTTCACGAGGTGCCTCCGTCTCCCGAGGGTAGGGCCTTTGGCGCGGAGAAACCATCCTCGCGATAGGCGCGGGCGAGCACCGACATCGGATGCATCGGCTTGACTCCCGCATGCTGCTGAAACTGAATGGCCGCGAGCGGGCAGTCGGTTGCCCAGATGTCGGCGTCCG
>JAHELW010000229.1 GCA_024643985.1 Myxococcales bacterium
GGAACTGGTGGAATTGGCCCGCGGAACGTTTTTTCCGAGACCCGTATCCGGGTGTCAATCCGGGTTTTCGCGGTGTGGGTCGTAAGTGCTTGGAATGACGGGGTTCTAGAGGGGGGAGAATGTCCCCCTTCTTTAGCTCTTTTGGCCGGAGAAGTGGTCCTCTTTGCGCTTGAAGAGCACGTTGAAGGTCGTCAGGGAGCCGTAGCAGCCGGTGATGTATTGCTGAAGCTGGATCTTTTCTTCGTCGCTCAAGCCTTTGTGGCTGTTGATCTTTTGCTCGAGCACCCGAAGCTTGTCGCGCACCATCACGATCTTCTTGAAGAACGCGTCGAGCGGGATCCGTTTCTCCTGCGTGCCTTCACGCCCCGGAATCAGAATGAGCTCGCCGCTCTGCCAACGATCTCCCATCTCGACGTCCCGAATGCCGAGCTCGTCGAGCAGCACCTCGCGGAGCACTTGTCGAAAGGTGTCTTGATCCATGTCGATTCCAATCTCCGAGGGGATATGAGGTCTCGGTTTCGGGGGAGCTTCCTCACGGTAGCGCCGAGGGGTCCCCGCCGCGGCCTTGCGCCTGAGGGCCTGATCCCACGGCACGTCCTTGGGCTTGTGGCTCGAGCAGGTCGCCGAGTCCTTCAAAGGCCAGTGACCCTGCCCGAGCCGGCAATTGCCGACCCACGATCCGTCCGGCTCCTCCCGTTTCGGGATGTACCAGCCACAGGTACCACAGCGGCCTGACAGGTCGCGGGACATCGGAGCGCAGGCTAAGCCACCACCCGCCCGATTGCCACCCCGCTGCAGCAACGCGTCTGCAATATCCCACGGCGACGGAGTCCCGGTCTACGGGGCGAGGTCGCTCTGCGGCGGCCGGATTGCACCGCGCCCGGTCTTCTCCAAACTCGGCAGCGCCATGGAGGCGAATCCCGGCACCGAGAAGCGCGTCGCTCGGTTCACGCAGGCGGCCCTGGTCCTCGGGACCCTTCTGGTCTTCGTGAACCCAATCTTGCTCGGTTCGTTCTTGCGCCTCGAGCCGGACGGGGTGCTCTACATCCTCACGTGGGACCTCCTTTTCCTCTTCCTGTTTGCGTCCTCGATTGCCTTCGTGCGCAGCAGACGCCCTCGCTACCGACATGCCTTCATTCTCGGCGTCGCCCTCGCGCCGCTCGTGGTGGTCGGCGCCGAGGTCGCGCTATCACAGTCGCGAATTCAGCGGATCGACGCCTGGCGGTCGCAGACCATCGAAGGCGTCCATGAGCCGCACCCCGAGCTCGGCTGGCGCCCGATCCCGAACAGCCTCGGGCGCCACACGGCGGGAGGGAACTTCGATGTCACCTACGAAATCGATCCGCTCGGGCGAAAAGCGATCCCAACGACCGTCCAGGGGGGGGCCACACTCCACTTCTTCGGTGACTCCTATGCGTTTGGTCACGGTGCGAGCAACGAGGAGACCTCGCTCAATCTGCTCGCACGGGACTTCGCCGAAGAGCGAGGTTTCAACGTCGCAAACTACGCCGCGATGGGCTACGGGCTCGAGCAGATGACGACGTCGCTCCTGCTCCACCAGAAGCAAGTTCGCCCCGGCGACTACGTAGTCTTCGTTCCAACCAGCTTCGATCTCACTCGAAACATGATCCACAAGCGCTTCTTGTGTGCGTTTCCCATCCGCAAGACGACTCCGATAGGTGGGCTGCGCATGCGCACCGAAGGACGCTGGGACATCGTCGATCTCGGGCGGGATTGCGGCCGTTTCGAAAACCTCCTTCTTCAGTCCAACTTCGCGTTCGGCCTGCTGTACCATGCAGCTCGCGACCAGACGCTCCGTCCCGAGCTCCTTGCCAACGCGAATACCGTCTTGGCCGAAGCCCAGAAGCTGGCCCACGATGCAGGTGCAGAGTTCATCCTGTTGTTTCTCGCAGCGCCCTGGGAGTGTCGAAAAGGCGCGCACGACTTCGATCTTTCGGGTATCCAAACGGAGCATCGTTCGATGCTCGAGCACTGCCCGGAAGAGGATCTGCGCTTTCCAACCGACAGCCACTGGAGCCCCGAAGGGCACCGCTGGGTCGCGCGGTTTCTCGCGCAAGAGCTAGACCCGCTGATCCCAGCCGAGAACCCGCTACAATGATCCCCGTGCTCTATTTCGCTTACGGTTCGAACCTCGACGAGGAGAACTGGGCCCTCTGGTGCCGACGCCGCGGCTTCGAAGTCGAGTCGATCGAGCCGCTCGGCCGTGCGTGGCTGCCGGACTACGAGCTCGTATTCCACTATCAGTCGCGACTTCGCCGCGGGGGCGCGCTCGACGTCCGGCCTCGACGCGGCACCGCCATCCCGGGGGCGTTGTTCCGAGTGCACGACTGGGCGGGTCTGGATGCGAAGGAAGGAGTCTCGGGCGGATACTACCGACGGATTTCAGTGACCGCGCTGACCGACGACGGCCGAGCGCATGCGGCCGCGACCTACACGGTGTGCAACGAGCGCGTTGGAGAGTTCGTGCCGCCCGGGCCCGAATACCGTCACATGGTGACGCGCGGGCTTTCGAGATTCGGCCACGACTACGACGCTTTCCTCGCTGCGGCCGAAGGGCGTCCGGCCGCGCCGGCACCGAGCACGATCTTCGCCTACGGGACGCTCATGCAGGATCAGCGCAGCCACGGCCTGCTCGAGTCACGCGTGCGAAGTCGCAGTGGCGCGGCGGAGCTCGCGGGTGCTTCGCTGGTCCGGGTGGACTGGTATCCGGGCTTGGTGCTAGGCGGCGCGGGCCGGGTTCACGGCGAAGTCTACGAAATCGACGACGTCACGATCGTCCTCCAAGAGCTCGACGAGTACGAGGACTTCGCGGGCTACGGGGACGGAGAGTCGCTCTACAGACGCTCCATTGTGAGAGCCATTACAAATGGCGGCTCGATGCTCGCCTGGACATACGTTTATCTCGGTGATTCGAGCTCGCTCCCGCGGATCCCATCCGGTCGCTGGACGGACGCTTGACCTCGAGAGCGATCTACATACAATCAAATTCACAAATGAAGACCCTTTTCGACAATCGCTACTTTTTTTGGTTCACCGACTGAGGTGGCCTAGGCGTTTTGTCGTTCAGAGGCCGCCTCTCGAGGCGGCCTTTTCTGGTTGAGTAACCCGAGGTCGTCGTGAGAGGGGCCAGGAGCCCGAACGATGGCACGGATCAACGGAACTCAAGCCCACAACGAAAAGTCACGAACATCGCCGTCCGCTCGAAAGGCGACGGTCGTACACGACGGCTCGGCCTTCGAGCTCGCCGCCGACCTCCGCCGATTCGGCTTCGAGGTTGCAGAAGGCTCGCTCTCGTCCTCCGCGGTGCGCCACGGCGACTCCGAAAGCCTCGCAGTCATCGCGACTCGAGCGGGGACCGCCACGAACGAGCGGCTTCGAGAGTGCGCCCGCGAGCTTTGTTGGAAAGGGGCTGCGGTGCTGGCGGTGGGCGCCGCGGTGGGCCCCGTTGCCGAGCTCTTCGGCTCGATTCGAGAAGAGATGGAGGCCAACCGCGCAGCTCCGCGCCTGGCCGACGTCCGGTCGGATCGCCGCGGGTTGTTCGCAGGGCTTCCCACCGAGTTTCGTCTCGCGCTGTCTCCGGGCGATCGTTTCGAAACCGACGAGCTGAGCGCGGAGTTCAGCAAGACGGCATGGAGCCGTGATGGCGAGCTCATCGGCGCATCTCACGTGTTCAGACCCGTGCATTTGCTTCATCCGGCGGTGCTCGAGACCGGCGAGACTCGGCCGATCGTTCTCGGTAATCTCCTTCGCCTTCTACGGGAGCGGGGCGGCAGGGCTTTCTAGGCGCCTCTTCTGCCGGTCGCCCATGATGGGAATGAGCAGGAGAACCGCGATCGCCGCAAGCAACACCCCGCTCCAAAACAGGAACTGCCCGTAGTTTCCAGGAATCAACCATCCGAAAGACTGGACCGCGCAGGCGATGAGAACCGTCAGTGCGACCAGGGTCCAGCCCCTCTCACGGCCATCTCCTTGGCGTCGCGCCAGCATCAGCGGCCAGATGAAAAGGACGTGGAGGTAGTAGTTCGAGGGATAGAGATAGATCGGGATCAGCATCGTCCCGATCACGGCGCCGTCCGAAGGCCGCAGACGCCGACAAGCCAAAAGAGCGAGCCAGGTGTAGACGGCCATGCCAGCGAACGTGATGAGACGCCGGTCCTTCATCGTCTGCGCGGTGAGCGTGCGCCAAAGCTCTGGGTCCTCGCCCCGTTTGCGCAGGTTGTGTGAGAGGTTGTCGGGATCGAAGCTCACGAGCGCCTCGAGCCCCACGTGATTCACGCTGGGCACGTTCGCATGCATCGAGATCTTGCGAGACCATGCGCCCCACGATTCATCGAAACCGAACGTGCCTGCAGA
>JAHELW010000055.1 GCA_024643985.1 Myxococcales bacterium
GTGCACGCTTCAACGTCGCCCTGAGGTTGTCGAGCGTCTCGGTCTTCTCGTCCGAGTCCTCGGGCAGGATCACCTGCGCCGATACGACGATCGGCTCGACTCCGAGCGCTTCCTGAGCCCCAACGGTCATCAGATCGTCCTCGAGCGCCGCGTCGATCGCGTCGAGCGATTCGCCGAGGTAGAGCGCGTTGATGTTGCCACGCGCTCGCATCATCGAAGCGTCGAGCCCGTGCCCGACGCCCTCGGGTTGAAGCTTGCCGAGATTCGACTCGAAGCCGACCTGCGCTGCGAGAGGAAGCGCCGCGCCCCCCGCGAGGAGCACGAGCCACGCAACGCCGCGAAAGCCCCAGCGCTTGGCCGCGGGCTGAGGACGAACCTTGGCGCTGCCGGGGACCAACCGCACCATGGCGGGAAATACCGCGATGGTCCAAAGCAGCGTGACCACGATGCCGAGCGACGCCATCCACCCCATTTGGGAAAAGCCCTGAAAGTCCGTCATCGACAGTGCGGCGAAGCCGCACGCCGTCGTCAGGCCAGCCACGAGGAGCGCGACCCACAGCTCCTGCACGCTCGCCTTGGCTGCTGCCGCCGCGCTCAGACCTTCCGCGCGCGCGGACTTGTAGTGCATCAGCAGATGGATCCCGAAGTCGATCGCCATGCCCGCCAGGATCGCGAGCGCGGAGGCGCTGATGATGTTGATCTCCGGCTCGATGAGCGCGATGAGCCCGATGGCCACGGCTAGCCCGCTCAGCATGGGCACCATAAGTTGGATGACGGCCGTGAAGTCGCGGAAGAAGACGAGCACCATCAGCAGCGCACCAACGGCCGCGAGTACGGAAACGAGACGCAGATCGTCGACGATGATCTCGTGCTCCATCGGAGCCGCCCGATAGCGCCCGATGACTTCGATGCGCGTGGGAGCGGCTTGTGCGTCCGCCAGGGGTCGGGTGATCTCCTCGGCTCGGATCTTGACCGCGCGCGCATAGCCGAGATCGCCGGGGGATCCGGTGAGCATGACCTGCACTGCGCAGGTCGTACCGTCGTCGTTGCAGAGCGCGCGCGGGCCCTCGTCCTCGCTCCCCTCTGCGGTCGTCGCTTCTTTGGCCGACCGGCCGGTGAGCTCGCGCAGCACGGTTCCTGCCGGGGAAATGTCGACCGCGGCGCGGATCTCGTCACCGTCGGGGAGCTCGGGCGGGTCTGCGATCGTCACGCAGAGCGGCGATAGCTTGCAGACCTCCCAATCGAGCGCCTCCTCGGCGAGCTCGCTCCATTCATAGAGCGTTTCGCCGTCGACGTAGTAGAGCGCCCGCTCCGCGAGCTCGTCGAGACCGTAGCTCGTCATCACCCAGGACGTGTCGGCCCATTCGGAAAATGCGCGCCCGAGCTCATTGGTGAGCTCTTTGTTCCGGACGACGTCCTCCGACTCGACCAGCACCGTGAGCGGTTCGTCGAGCGCGAGCTTGTCGCGCGTTTCTTGGATCGAGAGCACCGATACCGAATCGGAAGGGAGCAGGGCTTCGAGACCGGTGTCGAGCTCCAACCCTCGGGCGAGCCATACGCCGAGTGACGCGAGGCCGATCGCAACGGCAAGTGTCAGAACGGAGCGCGTCACTGCGCGGAACTATAGGCCTCGTCGGTGCGGACACAACTCCGACCGAACTCGCGGCCGTCGCGCAGGCCGAGGTTGCACCCACGTCACCCGCCCCGACGAAGGAAGCTCGCAATCAAGCCGAGCTGCCAGAAACAGCGGCTGCCGCCACCGGCAAAGATCGCGTTTCGAAAGCTCATGAGGCATGCATTCGTGACCCGTCGGCGGACCGCTGTCGAGTCCGGAGTTGCCCGTCGCGCAAAATCGGGTACGTGACCGCCCATGCAACCACTGGTCGTCTGCCTCGATCTCGAGGGCGTACTGATTCCCGAGGTCTGGATTGCCTTCGCGGAAAAGACCGGCATCGAGGCGCTGCGGCGCACGACCCGCGACGAGCCGGACTACGACAAGCTCATGCAGGGCAGACTCGAGATCCTCGACGAAAACGGCTTCAAGCTCTCGGACATCCAGGACGTCATCGGGACGATGAAGCCGCTTCCGGGCGCAAAATCGTTTCTCGACGAGCTGCGCGACCGAACGCAGCTGATCATCCTGAGCGATACCTTTTACCAGTTCGCTGCCCCGTTCATGCGGCAGCTCGGCCAGCCCACTTTGTTCTGCCACCAGCTCGTTACCGACGAAAACGACCGCGTGACCGGCTACCGGCTGAGAATCCCCGACGGCAAACGGAAGGCCGTCGCTGGCCTCAAAGACATCGGCTTTCGCGTCCACGCTGCCGGCGACAGCTACAACGATACGACGATGTTGAAGGAAGCCGATCGAGGCATTCTTTTTCGCTGTCCCGACAACGTCGCCGAGGAGTTCCCTCAGTTCCAGCGCACCGACGCCTACGACCAGCTCCTCCCAGCGCTCCTCGATTGAGAGCTCGTCACCGCACGGTGCCGTAGACCGCTTCGCGAACCGCGCGTGCAGCATCGACCATGCCGAGACCGGGATCGGTCAGGAGCGCGGTCTCGATGCTGCGAACACGGCCCGACCGGCAGGCGCTCATCGCTTCGAGCCCCGGATGCTGGCAGAGGGCCTCTTCGGTGCCCGGATTGGTGATCAGCCACGGAGGGTCGAGCCCGAGCAGCTGCTCGTTCGTGTAAGCCGGCCAGTTCTGAAAACCCGCCTCGGCTGCAACGTCGATGAGACCGCCTGCGGTCAGTACGTCGTGAAAGCTCGTTCCCCGTGTGCCGCCGTAGAGTCGGTCCCCGTGAATTCCGACGTAGAGCCCGCGCCGGCGATCGCGCGCAGGGATGTCCGAGGCGACAGACTGTAGCTCGTCGAGCAGCCGCCGCGCGATTGCTTCGCCGCGCTCCGGGGCGCCGACGACGGACGCCACCTGCCGAATGTTGGTGGGGAGCGTTCGGAGGCCCCGCATTTCGCCGAGGTCGAACACGTTGAGACCCGCGTCCTTGAATCGCTCGACGTGGCGTCGGTCGACGAAGCTGTTGATGAAGACGATGTCGGGCCGGAGCTCGATGATGGTCTCGATGTCTCGCGCGCGCTCGACTCCGATCTTGTCGGCGTACACGGGCGAGCGTCGTGTTCGCAGGGTGTGACCGCTGACCGCCAGGAGTCGACTCGGGTCGATGATCTCCACCAGCACCTGGTCCGCGATGGTGCTCGTGCTGACGATTCGAACGTAGTCTCGAGCCGCGATTTCGGTGCCGGTCGAATCGGTGACGGTTTTGGCCGAGCCAGTGCCGTAGGGCGTGGCCCTGATCGACACGGCGCTGGTCGACGCGAAGCCGATCGTCACTGCAACCAGCAGCAGCAAGACGTTGAGCCGGTGCTCAGCCATCGACGCTCCCCTCCTCGCCCGGGTCGGCCGGGGCAAATCCGATGCGCGCGTTCTCGATCAGCTCCACGCCGTATACGGCGCGAATCGGCCCGGGGGCGACCACGTCGTTCGTCGGACCCCTCTCGACCACGTGGCCCTCCTCGAGGAGAAGCGCGCGGTCCGTCGTCGACCGCGCGTCGGCGAGATCGTGAAGGACGACGACGATCGTGTGCTGCCGCTCGGCAAGCCTCGAGATCAGTCGAAGAACCGCCATGCCTTCTCCCACGTCGAGCGCGGCCGTGGGCTCGTCGAGAAGGAGGATCGGCGCGTCGGTCGCGAGCGCGCGCGCCAAGAGGACGCGCTGCTGCTCCCCGACGGAGAGCTGTGTGAAGATACGGCCTCGAAGCCCCCTCGCATGAGCGGTTTCGAGAGCATGATCGATCGCCAGCCGGTCGGCTTTGGAGAGCCCGCCCCATCCTCCGCGATGGGCGTAGCGTCCGAGCGCGACGACTTCGTCGACGGAGAGCGCCGAGCGGAGAAGGCTCCGCTGCGGGACGTACGAGATCCGGCGTGCGCGTTCGGGCGGCGCGAGCGCTGCGATGTCGGTATCTCCGAGCGCAATCTGCCCTCGAAAAGGAACCAAACCCGCGAGCGCTCGCAGGAGCGTGCTCTTGCCCGCCCCGTTGGGTCCGAGCAGCGCGAGCACCTCACCGGGTTTGGCCTCGAGGTCGACTTCGTGAAGCACGCGACGGCTGCCTAGCGTCACGCTCACACGCGTTGCCCTCACCGCGAGCCGAGCCGCGTCCTCAGGCATAGGCACGCTCCCTGCGCAGTCTGATCAAGAGAAGTAAGAAAAGCGGCGCTCCGATGAGCCCCGTGACGACGCCCAAGGGCATTTCGCTTCGAGACGGCACGACCCTGGCAACGATGTCGCATGCCACGAGGAAAACCCCGCCCCCGAGGGCCGCGGCCGGAATGAGTCTCTGGTGTCGTGTTCCCGCGAAAGGACGAAGCATGTGGGGAACGACCAGCCCGACGAAACCGACGTTGCCGCCGACCGACACCGCGCCCGCAACGAGCACGCTCACCCAAATCGCCGACCACCACCGAACGGCGCCGACGTTTGCGCCCATCGACTGGGCTTCCTCCTCGCCGCTCAACAAGAGGTCGAGCGACCGGCCCCAGAACCAGCACGCGACGGTTGCCGCGGCGATCAGCGGAAGCGCAAAGGCGAGCTGGCGTGGCCCGGTCCCACTCACCGAACCGAGCGAGAACGAGACCACCGCGCGGCCGAGCTCCCAGGTCTCCTGCGCGATGCTCGTCACGAAGGCGCTCAAGCTGAGAAAGAGGGCGCTCAGGACGAAGCCCGTCAGAAGCAGCGCGAGGAGATCGTGTGTGATCCGCAGGAACAGCAAGAGCACCGAAAGCGCAGCAAGCGCCCCCGCGAAGCAGCCAATCGGCACGATCATCTCCGGGACGACGAAGCCCGCGCCTGCGCCCGTGAGGCCGTAGGCGAGCAGGGCGACCTGACCGCCGAAGCTGGCCCCCGCGGTGGTCCCGAGCACCGAGGGGCTCGCGAGCGGGTTTCTAAAGAGTCCTTGCACCACGACGCCGCCGACCGCGAGCGCGGCCCCGGCCAAAAAGGCTGCGGCGAGACGAAAGCCCCTCAGTTTCAGAAACGTATCCCGAAGCTCCGGATTGCTCAGGTCGCCCGAGCCGACGAGCACGGCCAGAACGGCCGCGACCAGCAGCAGGAGAAAGAGCAAAGGGTACAGGCGCACCGCGCGTCCTTACCACGCGTCTCGAACGCGATCGATGCAGTAGGCCCGCCCATTGACGGGGTTCTGCCGATCGGTCATCGTCGCCCGCAAACGCAGGGAAGTCGGTGAGAAGCCGGCGCGGACCCGCCACGGTATGTGACTGAATGCGCTGTCGTGATGCCACTGGGCGATGAGCCTGGGAAGGTGACAGGGCCTGGGGTCGCGAGCCCGGAAACCTGCATGTGGTTTTGTGCCTATCGCCTCGGGGATGGTGAGAGTCGCGCGCCGGAGCTCGTCTCCGCCTCGATCGACCGTTCCCGAATTGGGAATGGAAATTGCGGGGAACAGGTCGGCGAACGAAAGCTCGGCTTTGCAGTGCGACGATACTCCTCGTCCATGCGCTTCTCCACGCATCGCCCGTGCCCGCGCAGTTTGGCGAGACCGCCGAGGTCACCCGGCCGATCCCTGCGACGAATCCGCTCGATGCGACCGCTGCGGGGACCGAGGTGCGCGTGCGGGATCGGATCGTCCCGCAGAATACCGTTCAGCTCATTCAAGAATCGGCGGGCACCCGCGTCGTCGCTGCTGGCGCTCGAGGCACGCCCTTTTGCCTGCGAATTCGCGGAGCGGCCTGCGACCAGGTCACCGTCATGCTCGACGACGTGCCGATCAGCGGTCCGGACACGGGTTTCTTCGACTTGAGCCTGGTGCCGCTCGAGGCGATCGACGGCTTCGAGATCTACCGCGGCGGCACGCCTGCCTGGCTCAACGACGGCTCGATCGGCGGCGTGATGCGACTGCTCCCGCGCACCTACGATGAAAACGAGGTCGGTGCGCGTGGAACCTATGGAAGCTTTGGAACGTGGTCGGCCAACGCGTTCGGCGCCGCGGCCACGGAGAAGGTCGAGCTCTTCGCGACCGCGGGGGCAGGGGGTGCGCGCAACGACTTTGCGTACCTCGATCGCAACGGGACCCTCTTCGACCCGACCGACGACGTCGAACGCACGCGTCAGAACGCGGATTTTCTTCAAGGCTTTGGCTTCGGCAACCTCGCTTTCGAAACGAGTCCGCACAGCCAGCTCCGCCTCGTGTTTCTCGGTTTGGGACGCGAGCGCGGCGCGCCCGGACCCGCTTCGAGCCCTGCGCTCCAGGCGCGTGCGAATCAGACGCGGCTGCTCGGGTCGGCGGCCTGGCTTCAAGAGAAGAAAGGCAAGCACCCATACCGCTTGCAGGTGGTCGGAAACTACGACTTCGGAAGGAATCGTTTGACCGACGACCTGGGCGAAATCGGCCGCGGCGGGCCCAGCCGAACCGATGACAAGACCCACGCGGTGTTTGGGCGCGTCGCGTCGTCCGTGCTGTTGGTTCCTTGGCTCGAGCTCACGACCATCGCGTCAGCGCGCTACCAGCTCTACGATCCGGAGAACGAGCTGCGGGCCGAGGGCAGGGCCTCCCATCGCGTGACGGTCGCTGGCACCGTGGAGACTCGATTCTTCGGAAAAGCGGGACGGGTCGCGCTCGAGCTCCGCCCGAGCGTCCGGCTGAGCTGGACGCGCGTCGAGATTCGCGAGCCCCAACTCGGCAGCGCCGTGCCTCTGCCCGGCCCCTCCTCCGACCTGCTGCCGACTTTTCGCGTCGGCGCCGCGATCGGACCGCTCGAATGGCTGGCATTTCGAGGCTCGGTGGCCAACGGCTACCGGCTCCCGTCGTTGTTCCAGCTCTTCGGCAATCGCTTCCAGGTCGAGAGCAGCCCGAACCTGATTCCGGAGCGTGCGCTGTCCGTCGATGGCGCGGTGACGGCCCGGGGAGCGGAAGGTATCGTCAACGGCTACGTGTCGGTCGGCGCCTTTGCGAGTTGGGTCGACAACATGATTCGCATCGCGCGCACGGGCGGGGGAATCGTGTATCAAAACATCGACTCCGGCCGGACTCGCGGGGTCGAAATCGAGCTTCGAGGAGGCGTGACGGAACACTTCGTGCTGCTCGGCGACCTCACCTGGACGCAGGCGGTCGACGACGCAACCGGCAATCCCCTTCCAGGGCAGCCTGAGTGGATCGCTTTCGCCCAGCCCGAGGCCCACTCCGGTCGACTTTCGAAAATCGTCACCGACGTCATGGGGTTCTTTCGCGTGCTCTACGTCGGCCAGAGCTTCGCCGATGCGGCCAACCTCACCGTACTGGTCGCGCGAACCGAGCTTGCCACGGGCGTTGGCGTCGACCTGTTCGAGAGCCGGTTCGGTTTGAGCTTTCGGGTCGACGATCTGCTCGACGTGCGGGGGCAGGACCTGCTCGGCTTTCCATTGCCGGGCCGTCGGTACACGGGGCGGCTTTCGTTTCGTCAGACCTGGTAGGTTGACTTCGGGCATCGCGAGAGTACCGTCCACGACATCGCGAGGGTCGAAGGCGGCTTCGTTTGGAGCCGTTGGAGATAGGCCGGCGGAGAGAAAACCGTTCGGCTGAACAGGGAAGTCGGTGAGAGGCCGGCGCGGACCCGCCACGGTATGTGACTGAACGCCCTGCCACGACGCCACTGGGTGAGAGCCTGGGAAGGCGGCAGGGACTAGGGTCACGAGCCCGGAGACCTACCCACGCGAGTCGACTCGAATCGCCTCGGGGATGGCGGGTGGCACCATGGTCCTTGTTTCATCGTTGAACGCACCACGTGTCCTTCGTTCCTCCGCCGGGGCTGGAGGAGGAACATGGAACGGGATCTCAAAATCATCCTTCTAGCGACGCTCGCGCTCGCAATCTTCGGCTGCGCGAACGAAGCAGGCACCTCGGGCGCCGGCGGCGACGGGGGCTCCGGCGGCGCGGGCGGCGACCCGGGCTTCGGCGGAGAGGGAGGCTCACCCGGCAGCGGCGGGGCTGCGGGCGCTCCGGGTACGCCCGCGCTGAGCCCTCTCGAGGCGATGCCTCGCTACGCGGTGGTGAGCTCGGACTTCAGCAGCTCTTCGATCGCCCTCCTCGACGCGGGCTTCGAGGTGATCGATCACAGCTGGCTCAGCTCCGGCACCACGTATCCGGGGCTAGTAGCGACCCTTTCCGGCGACGCCGTGCTCCCGACCCGTCAGGCCGGCGACCAGACGTTTGCCGTCGTCGACCGCTTCCTGACGGACGTGGTCACGCGGTTCTTCCTGCCGAGCGGAAACCTGAACGGTCAGGTTCGTACCCAAGGCGAGTCAGGCGATTCCGGGTTTTCTTCGAATCCGCAGGACCTGATCTTCGCGGGAACGGATAGCGCATGGATTCCGCGATACGAGACGAACTTGAACCCCACCGCGCCCGAGGACAGCCGCGGCAACGACCTATTCGAAATCGACCCAACCAGCATGACCGCCACGGGAACGCGAATCGATCTCTCCGTGCTCGATACGACCGCCGCGGTCCCGGGCACCGAAGACGAGGTCCAGGTGTTCGCGCGGCCGAGCCGGGGGCTGCTGTTTGGAACGCGCATTGCGGTCGGCCTCGACCGCATCAGCGCGGGCTTCGACGCCGCGGGTCCTGGGATGGTGGCAATCGTCGACCTCGAGGATCAATCGGCCATCGGACTCGAGCTCGAGGGTCTTCAGAGCTGCGGCCGGCTCGTGCCCGTGCCCGACGAACCGGCAAAGGCTGCCGTCGGCTGCGTGGGGTTCTCCAATCCATTCAACGATGAGGCGCAGCTTCGAGCTTCGTCCGGGATTGCCGTCATCGACCTGAGTGGCGCAGACGCCGTCGTCGAACGGATATGGCGCGTCGCCGACGACTCCGAGTCTCCGCGAGCCGCCAGCGCGGTCGTCGCGCTCGATGAAAACCGGGTCCTCGCCGTGGCGAGCGGAAACTTCGTCGACACGACCGATACGCTCTACCTCGTCGAGCTCGAGACCGGTGCGCTCCAGCCCGTTCACGTGTCGGACGGCTCTTTCACGATCGGCGTTTCCGCTTGGGATGCGGACAGCGAGATGCTCTTCGTTCCCGACGCGGCCGCCAATGCGGTCATCGAGCTCGCCTGGGACGGCAGCGAGCTCGTCGAAATCGGCTCCATCGAAATCGCCCCGGGCCTCCCCCTCCCGCCCACGCAGGTGTATCTCCTGAACTAGTCCCGCCCCGGTTCCGGTTCCGGTTCCTTGCCCGCCTTACGTTCCTGATACTTGTGCTGCACTTCCTTTGCGCCCCGGCTCGCGACCGAGACCGCACCGGCGACGTAGAGCACGATCGCGCCGGTCGTGGCCTTCGTCCGCTCGTACGAGCTCACTTTGGCCTCACGGTCGACCACGACCGACAGCGCGTCGCCCCGGCCGAAGTAGCCCGTGGCGCCGAGCGTGAGCCGATAGCCTTTCGTGTCGACCCCCACCGCAAAGGACGCACCGTACTGATTGACCTGGTCCGGCGTGAACTCGGTCGCGGTTTCGGGTACGTCGGGCGCCGCCGAGAGGTTGGTGAAAAGACCTCCGGCAACGACCACCTTCCCAAAGAGATGCTCGGCGCCGATGCTGGCGTTCGGCGTCCAGCGTCGTTCCGTCGAGTTCGCAAAGTACGCTCCAAGGTCCCCTCCGACGCTCTCGAGCTCCGCGGGCTGCGTGAAAACGTCTCGATCGCGTACGCCACCGGTGATCGCGAAATCGAACGAGAGCGTCGTGTGCGCCTTTACTTTGTATTCGACGCCTGTCCGAAGCTCTAAAGGAATCGGGGCCCTGACTTTGAAGTCGCCTTGGTCGAACAGAAAGAAGTTCGATTCCGCTCCGTCGAAGCTCGACGTCAGGCGGCGGTAGACGCTGCCCGTCTCCTTGAGAGGCGCAGACGGCGGCTGGAACATGAACCCGATCTGCCATCGGCTGTTGATTCGATAGAGGGCCCCCAACCGGAACACGAAGCTCCAGGACTCGATTCCAACCCCCGCGCGTGAAGTCGCGGACTCGCCGCCTACGCGGAGCTGGTCTTCGCCGAGGGTGCCGCCGGACGCGAGGCCGATGTCCTCGCTGTAGTTATAGCGCTGGTTCGAAAGAAACGCGCTGAGGCCTAGGGAGAGCTTCTTTTTCACGCGGGCCGCGAAGGAGATGCCCCACCAGCGCATGCGGTAGTCGGTGTTCAGGCGAAGATCGACGGTGGCCGCCGGATCGATCTCCGAAAAGCCGACGTTGAACGCCTCGCGGGCTACCTCGAAAGAGCTGTATGCGATGGCATAGCGGTGGTCTCCAAACGCCTTCTTCCCGAACTTGACGACGGTCCCGATGAAATGGGGAAGCGTCGTCGTGCCGCTCGACTGGAGGTCTCGATCGAAATCCTGCGAGCCGAAAGCACCGTCGACGTTCTGGCGGATCAGCACGATCGAGCTGAGACTGCCGAGCAGCATGAAGCGGCCCCCCGAGAGAAGCCCGCCGGGGTTGTAGTAGGTCGCCGACGGATCGTCTGCGATTCCCGTGTAGGAGCCGCCGAGACCGATCGCACGTTCTCCAAGTGGAATCGTACGGTAGTACAGCCCTTGCGCGCTGCCGCGGCCCGGGTACGAAACGAGCGCGATGACGGCGGCGAGTAGGCTCGTACGTACGGCCAGCACGCCGCGATACTATCGATGCGGGTTCAGATGTCCAAACGCCGGCAGGCGCGCCCGCTAGCCGCCCAGGTGGACCGTCAGCGCAAAAGTGCCCGCGATCGCGGTTCCAGCGGTTCCCGCGGTCACCGTCGCGCCCGTGCCGCTCAAGGTCTCCGTGCCGCGAAACACCAACCCGATGATCGAGTAGTCGAAGTCCATCGCGATGGAGACCCAGCGCACGACGGGAATCCGGAGCCCAGCCCCGATCGTCGCGCCCCCGCCGTGGCTCTTGACGCCGACCAGCAGGTTTTCGAAGCCCGGGATCACCAGTCCGCCCGTCGTCGTGTAGTAGTTGAAGCCGACCCGGATCGAGGGATGAACGAAGGGTACGGCGCGCACGAGGAAGCCGAGGTCTAGGCCGACCGAAGTGAGATCGAAAGGCTGATAGTCCGCGCGCTTGAAGCGGAAGCCAATCGTCGAGGAGCCGGTGCGGAAGCGGAGTGCGGCGCCGAATTCGGGACCGGACACCACCACGCTCGGAATCAGGGCCTGCGCCTCCGGAGGCACGATGTCGAGAGTCCTGAAGCGGGTCGCATCGAATCGAGACGGACCTACCGTCGCTTCGAGCCAGACGATGCCACCGACCTTCTTTTCGTAAACCCCTCGCTTCTCCTCGGTGTCTTCCTCGGCCGCGTTCGGGCCCTTCAGCTGGACTCCGCCGTCATCAGCCGAGATCGTCGTAGGCATGCTTTGTGCGCTCGCGCTCGCCGCGAACATCCAGAGCATTGAAAGAGCAAAAGCCAAGCGCTTCATCGGTTTCCCCCTAACCGGTATGTCGCGCCTCCGAAGAAACGCCTCCCCTGAAATCAGTGTCGAGGGGCGCTTCCAGAGCGTCAATGCCGATGCGCGTTCGTTGTGCGATGTCTCACAGGGGCGCGATGCGCTACGCGAGGATTTCGCTGATCGGCTGTGTAGCTTCCATCGAGCGCGTGCCCCAGCTCTCCGCGTTCAGCCCCATCACCTGCTGGATCGTCAAGCCGACCCGCGTCGAGGGGGCCGTGGCGCCCGCGACGTGGATGCCGGGCTGAAGAGCGCCTCCCGCACGGCCTGCGATCATCATCGGCACGCCGGTGATCCCGTGGATCTTCGCGAAGGAGACGTCCGAGTGACCAAAAACGAGGCAGTTGTCGAGCAGAGTCCCGTCGCCTTCTGGAATCGCAGCCAAGCGCTCGATGAAGTCGGCCCACGCGTTCATCGACACGTAGACGAACTCGGTTGCCTCGGGCTGATAGCCGAGCTCGGCATCGATGGCTTCGTCGTGGGTGAGCTGATGGTGCTGTGCGCTCGAGCCGGCCTGCCGGAGACCCGAGATGCGGTCGGAGAACATCATGCTGAAGACGCGGGTTTGGTCGCAGGCCAATGCAAACGAGAGAAGCTCGGCCATCACCTGATTCGTAGCCGTCGCTTGGCCGACCTCCGTGCCGAGGTCGTCCGGACCGGGTGCAGGGGCCTTTTGACAGCTTTCCAAATCCGGGGGGCCGGCGAGCAGCACGTCGATCTGCCGTTCGAGCTGCCTGACCGAGGTGAAGTATTGATCGAGACGCTGCCGGTCGTGAGAGCCGACACGCTGCATGAGGCGATCTCGATCCTCTTTCACGGCTGAAAGGACGCTTTGGCGGAGCATCAGCCGCGGATCGGGTACGAAGGGCCCGGCATTCGGGTCGGCGAACTCCGGTCCGAAGACGCGGGTGTAGAGGGCGGCCGGCGAGATCTCGGGCGCGTTCGGCACGCCCTGGCTTTCGAAGCTGTAGCTCTGGTTCGGGTTCCCGGTGCACGACATCTCGAGCGAGCGGAAGCGGGTGAGCCCACCGATCTCTTCGGCGATGAGCGTGTCGAGCGTTCGTGCGGGAACGGTGTAGTCCTCGAGCGGCAGGCTTCCGGTCAGCGTGCCCATCAGCCCGGCGGTGTGAGGAAAGTTGGGGCGTCCATCGAGCTTGACGTCGAAGCCGCTCAGGATGCTCACCTGGTCACGAAGTCTGCCCCCGAGAGAGAGCTCCCGGTCGAGCGCCTGGAGCTCGATGGGAAGCTCGAATGCGGTCCCTTCCGTACTCGGCGTCCAGCGCTCCGGGTTCATGCCGCAGCCCCACATCCATGCGCCAAAGCGGAGCGGCAGGGGGGCGCCCTGCGCGAGCGCGGTCGCATTCCCGTTCAAGAAACAATCGAGCAGGGGAAGCCCCAAGGTCACTGCGCCTCCAGCGAGCGTGCCTCGGAGCAGAGTCCTTCGGTCGAATCGCTTCATGACTCGCCCCCCTCGCCCTCGATCTCGCGAGGGCCGGAGGTGAGCCGGAAGCCGTCGCTCATCAGGACGTCCCGCAGGAGCTCGGAGAGGCGGAAGCCCGACCCCTCGAACCGCTGGCCCAGCTGTTCGAGCAGAGCCTCTTCACCGGGCGCGATCTCGCGCCCCGCCGCGTACCGGTAGACGCTTCGTACCAAACACGGGCCGAGCTGCGGGTGCTCGCTCAACGCAGCGCCGAGGCCGACCGCGTCATCGTAGAGGATGCCATCGAGCTCCCCGGAAGAGTCGATCGTGACTCCATTCTCCTCCTCGCGGTACATCCCGATCGCATCGAAGTTCTCGAGAGCGAGCCCTATCGGGTCGGTCAGGACGTGGCAGCCCGCGCACACCTCGTTCTCGACGTGCGCCTCGAGACGATCGCGCGCGGTGCGGAGGTCGCCCGCCGTGTCTTCCACGATGGAGAAATCGATGTCGGCCGGTGGCGCCGGAATGTCCTGGCAGAGGAGCACCTCTCTCACGAACTTGCCGCGCAGAGTCGGTGAGCTTCGTCCCGGATGCGAATGCAGGGCGTTGAAGCTCACGTGCGAAAGGAGCCCGGCACGTCCCGCCTCCGGCCCGAACTCGTAGCGCTCCCACCCCGTCGGCGTCACGACGGGCAGCCGGTACACGATCCCGAGGCGGCGGGTCATGAAGGACTCCGTCGTGGTGAACAGGCTGCGGTAGTCTTCGTCGCGGGTGACGTGATCGACGATCGTACGAAGGGTCTGCTCCTTCGCATCGTCGATCATCGGCTGCGTGTAGACCGGAAAAAGAGCGGGGTCCTTGCGCACCAAGCCATCCTCGAGCTGCTTGAACTCGTAGAGGTCCGAAAAGATCGAGCGCAGCCCGGTTTCGAAGCGCGGCGACGCGAGCAGACGCTCGAGCTGCGCTGCGAGGCCGCTTTCGCTCACGAGCTCACCGTTTTCTCCCGCGGTGAGGAGCTCTTCGTCGGGTGTCGTATTCCACAGCAGATAGCTCAGGCGTGAGGCCATCGAAACGCTGGTCAGCCGCATTTTCGTCGCGCTTCCGGGGACGAGCTCTGCTTCTTCGACCCGAAAGAGAAAGTCGGGCGAGACCAGCAGGCTCGCGAGCGCGAGCTCGAGGCCGGCATAGAAGCCGCCCAGCGCCTCGGCGGCGTCGCGCGCGACGGCAACGCGGGCCTCGACCTCCTCGTTGGTGAGCGTTCTTCGAAAGAGTCGGCGTCCGACGCGCTCGAGGAACGAGCTCGCGCACGCGTCGTCCGAGGACAGCTCGGAAGCAGGTTGGCACTGGACGAGATCGTCGCGATGCTCGGGGGCGAGCGCCTGCTCCGCGACGGCGGATGCGGCTGCCTCGTACTTTTCGAACCCCGACGGGGTCACACCGGCAAACGACGCGCCGACGGCGAGCAGGCCGTCGCGTCGATCGTCGGGATCGATGCGGCTCGGCACGGTGACGTGAGATCCGAGGACGTCGTGAATGCTTCGCTCGTATTGCTCTGCGGTCAGACGTCGAAGCGCCACAGGGCCGGGATCCACGTCGACCGACGACCCCCCGCCGGAGCTACAGCCGAGGAGGGGCGTGCACGCGAAGCACGCGGCGAGGACCAGGACGGCCGTTGCGCTTTGGATTCGATGCACGGGGAGCCTCGATTTCGCTTCTCGGCGACCGGCCGAGAGTACGCGGATGGCGGGGCACGGGCAACGGGGGACCTGGGAGGCACCCGAAAAATCGGGGGTCGAGAGGTCGATTTGTGTCCCGCGCCGCACGTACTTCCCGTATCGTCCGCGCTCGTCGACGCGGTCGACGGGAGAACAGCGTGCTCAAGAAGTTCGTCTTCATCACCGGCGCACTCGACGTTCCGATCGGCCTCGCCGCGATCGCCGCCGCGCTCTTCGAGCCCCACGACGCGCATTTCGGCGCCTTGATGGCGGTGGGAGCCTTTCTTTTGTTTGCCGGTGCAGCGCTGATGTGGTCGACGGCCGATCTCAAAGTGCGCGCGCCGATCGTCTTTTGGCAAGCGTTCGTGCGCCTGACCGCGGTCGCCAGCATTCTCTACATGGTCCCCGCGGGGCTCGCCGAGTCTTGGCAATACGCCGTCGTCGTATTCGACGGGGTCATCGCGATCGTTTACATCGTCGGCATGCTGCGTCTCACGGGCGTGGGTTTTTGGCGATTGATGCTCGGCCGCTCCGTGTAGTCACACGGTTGGGCATCTTCCTGGCCTCGGTGCTAGCCTCGGCCCATGGTTCGCCTGGCTGCGTTTGGGGTGTTCTTGGTCGTCCTGCACCTCGGGCGTCCCATCGTCATCCCCGTGTTGCTCGCGACGCTGATCGCGATCAGCCTCTCGAAGATCCTCGATCTCGGCGAGCGCGTCCTGCCGCACTGGGTGGCCGTCGTGATTGCCGTGCTTGCCGCCGTGGCCGTCGTCACGGTGCTCGGCTTTCTCACGACCCGTGCGGCAACCGATTTCGCCCTCGCCTTCACCCAATATCGCGGAGACTTCGACCGGCTCCAGTCCGAAGCGGCTTCGTGGCTTTGGGCCCAGGGGCTCGGCATTCCGGCGACCGCGGTCGAGCAGTTCGATCCGAACGACATCGTGCGTGGGCTCGCCGTCCCGGGGCTGACCATCGCCGTCAGCGTCGTTTCAGCCGGCGCCCTCGTGCTGCTGATCACGGTCTTCCTCGTGGTCGAGAGCGCGTCGATTTCCCAGAAGCTCGGGGGCACCGACCGCCTCGGGAGGATGGACGTGAAGGTGCTCAAGAGCGCGGCGCGCGACGTCCAGCGCTACCTGTTGATCAAGACCGTGACCAGCGCGACGACCGGGCTGCTCGTCGCCGGTCTCACCTCCGCCGTGGGGCTCGGACACTCGCTGCTGTTCGGGCTGCTCGCGTTCGTGCTCAACTACATCCCGAGCATCGGCAGCATCCTCGCGTCGATTCCAGCGGTTGCCCTTTCCCTGATCACGCTCGGCTGGCTTCCCGCGCTCGGCTTGGCGGCCGGGTATTTTCTCATCAATTTCGTGATCGGCATCCTGATCGAGCCTCGATGGGCGGGGCAGGCTACCGATCTGTCTCCCTCGGTCGTCGTGCTCTCGATGGTCTTCTGGGGATTCGTGCTCGGGCCCATCGGCGCCCTCTTGTCCGTGCCCCTCACCATCATCGTGCGCATCATCGCGTCCCAGTCTCGCGAGTGGAAGTGGCTTGCCATGCTGCTGAGCTCGCCTCGCAGCGTTGCGCGCGCCGCGGACGGCGTGTAGACGCTCGTGGAGGAACCGTGAAGCGATTTTATTCCCTCTCGACCCTGCAACTAGGGCTCATCGCCCTGCTCATCGGAGCGACAGCCTGCGGCGGCACGAGCTCGACGGCCAACTGTACCGACGGCTGCAATCCAGACCCGGAATCGGATGAGTTCCAGCAGGCGACCGCGCTCGCGCGCCGCTACATCGAGAACCATCCTCCCGATGAAGAGGAGTGGGACTGGCGGTCGGGCGTCCTGATGTTTGCCTTCACCGAGCTCTACGACGTGACCGAGGACCCAACGGTGCGCGAGCTCTACCGCAGCTACTACAGCGCTTGGTTGGACCACCACATCGAGCAGGGATACGACAACAAGCTCGTCTGGAGCGACGGTTGTCCGCCTGCCCTCGCGGCGATGGCCTTGCTCAGGGAGGAGCCGGCGGACGCCTACCAGCAGGTGGTCGACGACGTGCTCGAGTATCTAGACGACGTCGCACCGCGCACCGCGGAGGGTGGGATCAGCCATAACGGTCTCCTCGGAAAGCTGTCTGTTTGGTTGGACAGCCTCTTCATGTTCGGCATGGTGCTGAACCGCTGGGGCGAGCAAGCGGATCCGGCGCGGCTCGACATGGAATCCCAGCAGATCCGGATCTTGGCGGAGGTGCTCCAGGACGAAAGCGGGTTCATGCGGCACGCGCAGGATTGGCCGGGGTACGACGAGAGCATTTACTGGGCGCGCGGCAACAGCTGGGTAGTGGCATCGCTGGCCGACTACCTTCGGATTCGCGTCGAGCGCGGCGAATCCGATCCCGAGGTCGAGCAGATCTTTCGAGACCACGCTGCGGCCATCATCGGCGCGCAAGATGCCGAAACGGGGAGGTGGCTGACGGTGATGAGCCATCCCGACGAGCCCGACAACTACCTCGAGACCAGCGCGAGCGCCCTGTTTGCCTACGGCATTGCGAGGGCCTACCGCTACGGCATCCTCGGTGAGGCGGAGCGAAGGGTTGCGCAGAGGGCCGTTCGTGGGGTCCGGGAGATGATCGTCGACAACGGCGACGGACCGATTGTCATGGGGGTTTCCGTCGCTACCGACCCCTGGCCGCTCCGGTCGCCGACCGGTGGAGAGGACGGTTACCTCGACGTGCCCGTCGAAGACGACGTCAACTACGGAGTGGGAGCCGTGATTCTAGCCCTGCTCGAGACGTCCGGCCTGCCCGACTAGGGGCCCTACACCGCTTCCGACAGGCCGGCGAGGATGTAGGCTCCCGCTGGGACGACTTGACCGTCCGCCTCGATTCCCTCGACGCACCACCGGGCCGCGTCGCGCACGTTCGAGAACGCCTTGTTTGGAGCGGGCTGCGGAGAGATCCATCGAAGCGCCGTGTACGCGCCCCGGACCAAGGCATTCGACAAGACGATTGCGCTGCCGATGTTCTTTTCCCGGATGAT
>JAHELW010000230.1 GCA_024643985.1 Myxococcales bacterium
CGAGGCACGAGACGCGTCTCCTCGACGCCGTGCTTCAGCACGCCTCGAACTTCTTCGCGGCGCTACCGTCTGATGCAAACGGCGGCAGGGTGCCTCTTCCCCGCGAGTCGATTCCCGAGCCCGAGCTCTTTGCGCTCGACAACGCGCTCGCCGAGCTCTCGGCATCTTGCCGCAACGTGCGGCCTCCCCGAGAGCGCGTGCTTCAGATAGCGCGACGGACCGACCAGCTTCGCCAGGCGCTCGGCTCGCTCGAGGCGCCCGGGCAGGTGAGCTGGTCTCTCGGCGGCGCGCGAAGCCCCTCGGTGGGGTCGAGCCCGATCGACGTCGGCCCGCTCCTTCGGGAACGGCTGCTCGAGCGCGTACCCTGCATCGTGTTCACGAGCGCGACCCTCACGACGGGCGGCACGTTCGACTTCGTCAAGCGGCGCCTCGGGATCGACGCCGAGGTCAGCGAGGAGGTCGTCGAGTCGCACTTCCGCTACGAAGAACAGGCGGCGCTCTATGCGCCGTCGCACTTGCCCGACCCACGGAGCCGCGAGTTTCCGGATGCGGCAGCGACCGAAATCTTGGAGCTCATCCGCATGTCCGAAGGCGGGGCTTTCGTGCTCTGCACCTCGCTTCGGATGATGCGCATTCTCGCCAAGCGCGTCGGCGAGGAGCTCGACTACGAGTGGTTCGTCCAGGGAGATGCGCCCAAGCAAACCCTCCTCGACCGTTTTCGCGACCAGGGCAACGCGGTCCTTTTTGCCACCGCGAGCTTTTGGGAGGGCGTCGACGTACCCGGCGCGGCGCTGCGTCTCGTCATCATCGACAAGCTCCCATTCGAGGTGCCGAGCGATCCAGTGGTCGCCGCCCGGTGCGAGCGCCTCGACGAAGCGGGCGAGTCTTCTTTCATGCGCTACCTCGTGCCCGCGGCAGCGCTCTCGCTCAAGCAGGGTTTCGGCCGCCTGATCCGGAGCACCCGAGATCGAGGAGTCGTTGCGATTCTCGATTCGAGAATCCGTCGAAAAGGCTATGGGAAGGTCTTCCTACGGAGCCTTCCGCCCGCGCGGGTCTGTGACACCCTCGACGAGGTTCGAGAAGTCTTGATATCCTCGTCATCCGCCCATTGAAGGAGGCCCTGTGACTCAAGTCGCCGCCGAAGTGCATGGCTCCGCGGCGCTCCCCGAAGCGGAGCACCGGATTGCGCCCACGTCCAAGACCCGAATCGACGATGCGATCGCGGTTCTGGATGACCACAAGCAAGACTGGGTCGCGCTCGACCTCGACGAGCGGATCGACCTCCTCGAAAAAGCGCGTGCGTCTACCGCGGACGTCGCCGAGGCCTGGGTCGCCGCCTCCGTTCAAGGCAAGCGAATGACTGCGGGCACCGGGGAGGAGGCCGAGGAGTGGATGGGCGGGCCCGGAGCGGTGCTTCGCAACATGACGCTGCTCATTACGTCCCTGCGCGACATTCGTGATTACGGCGTGCCGCAGCTTCCAAAGCCGGCGTACGAGCGTCCGGACGGCCAGGTGGTCGCTCCCGTGCTTCCGGCGAACGGGTGGGATGGCATTCTCTTTCAGGGCTTCACCGCAGAGATCTGGATGGAGCCGGACGTGAAGCTCGCCGAGCTCGAAGACCACCAGGCTTCGTTCTACAAGCAGAAGTCGCCGAAAGGCCGAGTTGCTCTGGTGCTCGGCGCCGGCAACCACTCGTCGATCGGGCCCATGGATGCGCTCTACAAGCTGTTCGTGGAAGGTCAGGTGGTGGTCATGAAGATGAACCCCGTAAACGAAATCGTCGGACCGTTCATCGAAGAGGCGTTCGCGCCACTGTCGGAGGCCGGCTTCTTCAAAGTCGTCTACGGCGGAGCCGCGGAAGGCGACTACCTCTGCAAACATCTGCGCGTCGAGGAGATTCACATCACCGGCTCCGACAAGACCCATGACGCAATCGTGTACGGCGTCGGCGAAGACGGCGCGCGACGCAAGGCGGCCAACGATCCGGTCAACGGCAAGCGCCTCACGTGCGAGCTCGGCAACGTGAGCCCAGTCATCGTCGTGCCAGGGCCCTGGTCGCAGAAAGACCTCGAATTTCACGGCGTGAACGTCGCGAGCTCGGTCTGCAACAACTCCGGCTACAACTGCTCGGCCACCCGCGTGGTCGTCCAGCACGAGCAGTGGGACAGGCGCGAGGGCTTCGTCGCAGCTCTGCAGAAGGCATTTCGGGACGCAGGCGACCGCGACCCGTATTACCCGGGCTCGGAGGCCCGTCACGAAACCTTTCTCGAGCATCACCCGGACGCCGATCAGTTCGGAACGAAGGGCCGAGGTAACGTGCCCTGGACGCTGATTCACCATCTCGATCCGAACGACCCCGACGAGATCTGCTTCAACATGGAATCATGGTGCGGTCAGACGAGCGAGGTCGCGCTCCCGGCGACCGCGGTGGCAGAGTACGTCGACGAGGCCGTGAAGTTCTGCAACGAGCGGGTTTGGGGCACGCTCAACGCGAGCATCATCGTTCATCCGAAGTCGATGAAGGACCCTGCGATTGCGGAAGCGGTGGAGCGCGCGATTGCCAACCTTCGATACGGGACCGTGGCGGTGAACCACTGGGCGGGGCTCAACTTCGCCCTCGGGACCACGACTTGGGGCGCATTCCCGGGCCACACCGTCGACGATATTCGCTCGGGCCAGGGCGTCGTCCACAACACGTACATGTTCGACCGCCCTCAGAAGACCGTGCTTCGCGGGCCGTTTCGAGTGTTCCCGACGCCCGCGTGGTTCATCACCAACAAGAACTCGGTCGAGATCGGCCGCAAGATGACGTACTTCAACGCGGACCCTTCGCTGATGAGGCTTCCAGGTTTGATTTGGGCGAGCGTGCGCGGCTAGCCCCGGTCATGCCGGAGCAGCGACTCGTAGTCCCGACCGGTGAGCGCGTCGCTCGCGACGTCGAGCCCAGCGGCTTCCCAGCCGACCTCTCGGAGCTGGCCGAACGCGTCGCGCGCACCCGCGAGCCCGGCGCGCTGGTCGACGACCTCCAAGAATCCGGCCTGCTGCAGGAGCTCGGCCGCCCGGAGCGAGCGATTTCCGGAGCGGCAGCCCAGCACGAGCTTTGCGCCCTTCGAAAACACCGACGTCATGACCGCCATGAAGTCCGGGTTCGGCTGCATGCCGGCCGAGGTCTTGTGGAGGAACGGGATGTTGTAGGCGCCGGCGGGGTGCCCCGCTTGGAACTCGGGGATCGAACGCACGTCGACGTACGCGTAGCCCTCTTCGCGGACGAGCCGGTCCGCTTCGGTGGGTGAAACCCTCTGCACTGCCATGGCGGAGATCTAAGGACGCGCGCAGAACGCGCAAGATCATGCGCTCAGCGCGCCGCGTCTTCCAGGAACAGCTTCTCGAGCGTCTGTCGCTCCGGGACCAAGGCGTCGAGCCTCGCACCTGCGGCGTTCGAGATGCGAAGGATCTCGTCGACTGCCTTCTGCCCGTCGGCGCGGAGCGTCAGATGGCCCTCGCCGCTTTCGACGACGACTCCGCGGGCGGACAGGGACTCCTTCAGCGCCGTCGATGCTCCGCTCAAGCGGATCTCGACCCGGCGCCCAGCCGATTCGAGGAGGTCGTGCACGTTGCCCTCCGACGTGATCTCGCCTTTTTGCATGATCACGACGCGGTCGCAGAGGAGCTCGACGTCGCTCAGGATGTGGCTGGTGAAGAGCAGGGTCTTCCCCGAAGCCCGCTGCTCGAGGAGAACGTCTCGCACCTCCTTGCGGCCGATCGGATCGAGACCGCTCATCGGCTCGTCGAGAACGAGGAGCTCGGGGTCGTGTAGGAGCGCCTGCGCGAGACCGATGCGCTGCATCATGCCCTTCGAGAACTTGCCGATCGGCCGGTCTACCGCGTGCCGGAGCCCCACCTTGTCGACCATGGCTTCGGCGCGATCGCGGCGCTCGGATTTCGGGATGCCGGTGAGCCGCGCGCATAGATCGAGAAACTCGAGCGGCCGGAGGTACTGGTAGACGTAGGGATTTTCCGGCATGTAGCCGATCCGCTTCGACGCCTCTCGATCGTCCGCGGACCGTCCAAAGATCCGAATCTCGCCGGCGGTTGGAAAAATCAGCCGCAGGATCGCCTTGATCGTCGTCGTCTTTCCTGCGCCGTTTGGACCGAGAAGCCCGAAGATCTCCCCGTGCTCGACGGCGAATGACGCGTTCTTCACCGCTTCGACGCGCTTTCGAAAAAAGCCGAGGTGAAAGACCTTTCGGAGGTCCTTCACCTCCAACACGACGTCGTCACCCATTGAGCACTCCGGACAAGGCGGCGGCGACCTCCTCGGCCTCGCCGTTTCGCATCTGCGGATAGAGGGGGA
>JAHELW010000056.1 GCA_024643985.1 Myxococcales bacterium
GCACGTCGTCGTCGAGCGGGAGCTTCTCGTAGTTCCGGACGCTTTCGAAGACGAGCGATTTCACGACAACCCTCTCGTCGCCGGTGAGCCGAGGGTTCGCTTTTACGCCGGGTTTCCTCTGACCACACCTGAAGGGCACGTGCTCGGCACGCTGTGCGCCATCGACCACGACCCGCGCGAGATGACCGATGAGCAGCTCGATACGCTGAGGATTCTCGGCCGGCAGGTCGTCGACCAGCTCGAGCTTCGTCGACGTTTGCGGAGCTTGAAGAACAGCGAAGAGCGTCTGAGGACACTCTTCGAGACCGCGGTGGACGCGATCGTCACCATCGATGATACCGGGATCATCGATCGTGCGAATGCCGTCGTGGAGCGGCTCTTTGGGTATCGTCCCTCGGAGTTGGTCGGAAGGCACATCGAGATGTTGATGCCGCCGAAGCACCGCGACTCCCTGCACCTGTACCTGCAAAACTACGTGGCCGAACCGGCCGCCGTTCCGGAGCCAGTCAGCAGGGAAGCCCTCGCCATGCGAAAAGACGGGACTACGTTTCCCATCGAGCTCTCCGTGAGCGAGATGCGTCTCGGAAGACGCCGAATGTTCACGGGAATCGTGCGAGACATCACCGAGCGCAAGCGAGTCGACCGGCTGAAATCCGAGTTCGTTTCCACGGTGAGCCACGAGCTCCGAACGCCACTCACCTCGATCCGAGGCGCCTTGGGGCTCCTCGCCGGAGGAAGGGTCGGGGACATGTCGCCCGAGGCAAAGGAGATGCTGAACATCGCGCTGAACAACAGCGAACGTCTCGTGCGCCTCATCAACGACATTCTCGACGTCGAGAAGATCCGCTCGGGCAAGCTGCAGTTTGATTTCAGAGAGCTCGACCTCGACGCGGCGGCCGAGGAGGCAGTCGCTGCAAATCGAGGCTTTGCGGTCGAGCACGATTCGGAAATTGTCGTCACGGGATCTTTGCCGTCGGTGCGGGTGCACGCGGACCCAGACCGCCTTGCACAGGTCTTCGCGAATCTGATGTCCAACGCGGTCAAATTCTCGCCCGCGGGCAAGCCCATCGAGCTGAGCGTGGAGGCCTTGGGCGAGCATGTGCGAATCGGCGTCCGAGATTGGGGCCCGGGCGTGCCCGAAGAGTTCGAAGGGCGGCTGTTCGAGCGGTTTGCGCAGGCGGACGCGTCCGATAGCCGCCGTACGTCCGGGACGGGCCTCGGGCTGAGCATCACCAAAGCAATCGTCGAGCGCATGGGGGGCACGATTGGCTACGAGCCTGCAGACGGGGGCGGCAGCTTCTTCTTCTTCGAGCTGCCCACCGCGAAGCCCTCCGTCTTGATTGCGCCAAGTACGCCCCCGCGCATTCTCGTGTGCGAGGACGAGCCGGACATCGCGCTGCTTCTGACGAAGATTCTCGGGTTCGAGGGGTATGTCGTCGATGTCGCGGAGGACATTGCGAAAGCCAGAGCCCTGCTCGACGACAGAGAGTACGACGCGGTCACCCTCGACCTGAAGCTCGGCAATGACAACGGGCTCGAGCTTCTCGACGAGATTCGCGGAACCGACAGCTCGATTCCGGTGGTCGTAGTGTCCGCCATCGCGGACGAGGCGCGGCAGACGCTGAACGGAGGCGCTGTCAGCATCGTCGACTGGATTACGAAGCCGATCGACGAGAGACGGCTGCTGGAGTCGATCACGGGCGCGACCAAGACGGGCCCCCGGCGGCGCATCCTGCACGTCGAGGACGACTCGGACCTGGCGGTGATGGTCAAGGTTCTTCTCGGCGACCTCGGCACTCTCACGAACGTGCGAAGCATTCAGGAGGCGAAAGAGCAGCTCGCGCAGGGCAGCTTCGACTTGGTTCTGCTCGACATCGGCCTTCCGGACGGGGAGGGGACCGAGCTATTGCCGTTCGTCGGCGTCACTCCCGTGATCATCTTTTCGGCAGCGGAGGGAGATTTGGCCGCGAGCGAGAAGGTCGCGGCGAGCCTCGTGAAGTCCCGCGCGACCGAGGGCGACCTTCGCAAGGCCATCAACAGCGTCCTGCCGGCTGCCTCCTAGGGCTCGAGGATCTTCTCGATTTCGTTCGGCAGGGTCATGGGGTCGAAGGGCTTGCGCACGACTCCCAAGGCGCCCGCGTCGAGATAGCGCGAGATCTCGTCTCGCTGGACTTTGGCGGTCATGAACACCACCGGAGTCGCGCTGAGCTCCGGATCCTGTCGAAGCAGGCCGAGCGCGGTCAGCCCGTCCATCTCCGGCATCATCATGTCCATCAAGATCAGGTCGGGACGATGGGTCTTTGCAGCCGCGACCCCTTCTGGGCCGGATTCTGCGAGCACGACCTGCCAGCCCGCGACGCTCTGCAAGCTGAGCTCGCCGATGCGGCGGATATCGGCTTCGTCGTCGACGATGAGAACCTTCATGCGCTGTGTAGCTTTCTGAAGCGGCTCGTCTCCGCTTCTTCCAGATCGTGCCTTGCGCCGATGATTCGCTTCCGCCCCTCGCGCTTTGCTTCGTAGAGACGCGCATCGGCTCGCTGAATCAGCGCGTGCGTCGAGAGACCGTCGTCGGGATGCGAGGCCACGCCCGCGGACGCAGACACGGTGAAGCGATCGCCGTCGGCCGAAACGAACGGCATGACCGAAAACTCCTCCAGCACGCGACCGAGCGCTCTTTCGAGAAGGCTGGCGTCCTGGCCAGGCAAGGCGACGATGAACTCCTCCCCGCCCCAGCGGCATCGAAGATCCTCGTTCCGGAACCGGTGCCGCAACAGCTGTCCGAGCCCTGCAATGACGCTATCGCCGCTCGCGTGGCCGAACTGATCGTTGACCTCTTTGAAGTGGTCGATGTCGATGAGTGCGACCGCGAGCGAACGTCGGTGGCGGCGTGCCTCCGAGAGGCGCTGCTCGAAGGCCTCGAGAAAGGGTCCTCGGAGCATCAGCCCCGAAAGAGGATCGCGCTCGGCTCGCTCTCGCAACAAGCGAGCGTGCGTCAGCTGTACGGTCACCCGCGCGAAGAACTCCTCCTCCAAGACGGGCTTCGTGATGAAGTCGTTTGCGCCCGCTCGAAACGACTCGATCCGGGTGTGATCGTCGACGTGCGAGGTCATCATCAAGATCGGAAGAGTTTGCCACTTGATCGACATCCGGAGCGCGCGGCACACGTCGACTCCGCTCGTGTTCGGCAGCTCGATGTCGAGAAGAACGAGATCGGGCTGAAAGGCTTCCAAAGCCTCTGGCAGAGCCGCAGGGTTCGCAACCGCTCGAGTTTCGATGTCCTGGCTCTGCAACAGCAGCTCCGCGTGATCGGAGAACGCCTGGTCGTCTTCCAAAAGGAGCACGCGGGGACGCTGCGCGACGGCTTCGTCCATGAGCTGTTGAACCACCAAAGAAAAAGCGTCTTCTCGAAGCGGCTTTTCGATGAAGAGAGAGGCGCCGGCATGGGTTGCAGCTACGCGGGTTTGCACGCTCTCGTCGGCAGACACCATCACGACGGGGAGGTGCTCGCATCCGGGAAGGGCACGAAGCTGTGCGCAGAGGTCGAAACCGCTGTCCTCGCCTAGGTAGACGTCGATGATTGCCGCGCCGAGCTTGGTCGAGACCGCTTTGTGAAGCGCTTCTGCGGCTGAGCCCGCCACCACGACGTCCACCAGCTGCTTCTTCAGGAGCGCAGTCGCCGTCCTCCGAGCGTCGGCGTCGTCATCGACGAACAGAATGGTACCAAGATGATTCGAGTCACTGGCGACGGCGGCCCCGCCCCTCGGCAGCCCCGGCGCCTTCGAAGCGAGTCGAGCATCGATCACGGCGCGCTCGATGTCGTCCCAGAAGTTGCGCCGAATCTGAGATGGCGACGACTCGTACTCGCAAAGCAGGTCCTCGATGTGGCCGGCGACGCTGCCGACTAGATTGAAACCGTATGCGCCGGCCGTGCCGCGCAGCCGGTGCGCAGCGCTGGCGGCGGCTGCCGCGGCTTCCCGTTGCTCTCTCGAAGCTTCGATGAGGTGCTCCAGCTCGTCGAGCTTGTTTGGCAGCTCACGCGCGTACTCTTCCCGGAGGACGTCCATCTTCGAGCGCAGCGATTCCCTTGCATCGGGGGGCATGCTGCTCGGAAGCGGTCGGATGCTGTCGCTTCTGCGCGCGGTCGCGCTGAGAAGCTCGAGAATGTTTTCCGCGAACACGATCGGCTCGATCGGCTTGTAGGCGACGAGAGAAACGTCGAGCTCGTCGGTCAAGTGCTCGAAGGTCTCGAGATCCCGCCAGAAGGCCGACAGAAACACGATCGAGACGCGGCTGTCCTCCCGCCGAATCTGCTCGATCAAGCGTACTCCGGGGAGATCCGGGAGCATGCCATCCACGATGACGAGATCGGGGTGCTCGTTTTCGACGAGAAGGCTCGCCGTGGTTGCGGAGCCAGCTTCGAAAACGCTGAGGCCGCGCGCCCGAAGGACGGTCGCAAGCAGCGCGCGAAACTCCATGTCGTCATCTACGAGAAGGACGCGCTTCTCTTCGTCTGATGACCCCCCCGTCATACTCCAAATAAGGTAGCGAGACTGGCCGGGTACGACAACTCCTGCGCATCCGAGTAGCACGGAGACGGCTGCCGCCGTGCTAGTCTCCTTCGGCCATGAGGGCGAACGTCCTGATCGCGGGTGGTGGAGTCGTCGGCTCGGCCGTCGCGTGGGCGCTGGCCGAGCGCGGCGTCTCGGACGTTTTGGTCGTCGATCTCGACCTAACCGGCCTCTACGCCTCGTCGGAGCTCAATGCAGGAGGGGCGCGGGCCACTTGGTGGCAGCCCGTCAACGTCGAAACCTGCGCCGCGACCCTCGAGTTTTTTCGCGAACATCGAGACGAGCTCTCCTTTCAAGAGCGTGGCTACCTTTGGCTTTACGGAAGCGACGAGCTTTTCGACATTGCGAAGCGGAAGCTCCCGCTGCAAAACGATTTCGGCCTGGGCGTCGAGATCTTGACCCCGGCGGACGTCGTCGAGCGGTTCCCGGTGCTCGACGGCGACCCCGGCCGCCTGGTGGGCGCGACCTTTTCCCCTCGTGACGGCCTCGTAAACCCCAACGCGGTCCGCCAGTGGTTTCGTCGCGGCGCGGAGTCGCTCGGCGTACGCTTTCTCAATCGCCACTACGTGAGCGGAGTGAGCACCGCTCGGCAGCCGTCGTCCAAGCGCCGCGTCGACTGGATCGAGGTCACCGAGATCGCGGGCTCCGATCCGATGGACAGCCGCGGATCGATTCGGGAGATCCTGACGAAGCACGTGCTTCCCTCGAGCTCGGTCAGCAGCCGGCAGCGAATCGAGTGCGACGTCATCGTCAACTGCCTCGGCGCCTGGTCGCCCTTGTTCTCCGCCAAGGTCGGGATCAGCGACGTCACGGAGCCCACGCGGCGTCAAATCTGCATGTTGAGCGTGCAGCACGAGGACGCCGCGCGCGTCGAGTCGCTCCTCTCTCTCGGAATGGTGGTCGACGCCAGCAGCCTCTACTTTCATCCCGAGGGCCGCGACATCTTGGCTGGGTACTCGATTCCCGAAGAGGCGCCGGGCTTCGACTTCGATTACGACGGGGAGGCCTTCTTTGTCGAGCACATCTGGCCCAGGCTAGCGGAGTGCTCGTCCGTCTTCGAGCGCTCGAAGCACGTCCGCGGTTGGTCCGGGCTCTACGCCGTCACGCCCGACCGAAGTGGAATCGCCGGGCTCGTGACGGGCTTCACCAACCTCTTCGAAGCTCATTCATTTACTGGCCGGGGCGTCATGCAGAGCTTCGGTGTCGCCTCCGCGCTGGCCTCGTGGATCAATACCGGCAAACCCGAAGGTCTCGTCGGTTCCATGAACCGGGACCGTTTTTCCGATAGGTCGAAGTGGCTCATCGAGGATCTCCACATTTGAATCCGACTAACGCGCGGGGCGGCCAACCGGTACGAGATAGAGCGGCCGATGGCTTCGGGGGAGCTCCAGCACATGGCGGACTTCGTCATCTTCGAACGCGCCAATGGGGACTCCGGCCAAACCCAACGCGACGGCCTGAAGCAGCACGTTTTGCGCGGCGTGACCCGCTTCCATGTGCACATAGCGCTCGGCGCGGCCCGGGCCGTACTTCTTTGCAGTTCGTTCGTAGACACCAGCTAGAACGAGAGTCGAGGGTGCGTCTCGCACGGCTTCCTGCCCGAGCGCCGCGTTTGAAAGCGCGGTTCGCACATCGGCGGCGATTGTCCGTTTGAGCCGGTGTGTCCGGGGCTCATAGTGGAATACCCCCTGTCGAGTAACGAGGTAGAGCTCCAGCGGGTAGAGGGCACCGGCGGAGGGCGCGGTTCGCAGCCCCATGGTCCGATGCGCAATGCCCTGAGCGGCCCAGAGAAGCTGGCCGTGCTGTGCCTCATCGAGGGCGCCGTCCTCGAAGTCGCGTACAGACCTGCGCTTCGCGAGCGCTTCCTCGATCGAGATTCGACTGGTCTGTGATGGCGGTGGGAGCTTCACGACGGATGCGACTACTTTGCGGTCGGGGGTCGCAGTGCCCGATGCTGGTGCGTCACCACGATCGGCTCGAGTCGGCGTGCACCCGATCAACGCGAGCACGACTATCAAGAGAGCGAAATTCGACGACCCACGCATGATTCTACTCGATGGGCAGCTGGATTATAGTCATTCTAGGCTCGAAATGTTGAAGAAGGTGTCTTTGGGCTTCGTGGTGGTGGCCGCGACGATGTTGCTCGGCTGCAATCGTGATTCTTCCGGTTCCGGTGACGCTCGCATCGTCGCGAATGAGGACGGCACGGTCGAAGTCGTCGTAGGAGATCAGGTTCGCTTCGCGTTGGCCGCCACCGGTCCGGTGGCTCGCAACTTCAGGCAGCGTCCCGTCGGCGTGGGCACCGTCACGTTCGAACGGAGCTTCGAGACGAGCGACCCCCTTTCAGTGCAAGCCGTTTCGGGTGGAGGGACGAGCGCGCGAATCGAGTACGCCAATACAGACGGCACGCGCAGCGCCGTGCTTTCGGCGACCGTGGTCAGCGAGCAGCTGAGCGAGTTTCGACTCGAACCCGAGGGCCGGGCCGCCGACTCGATCGCGGTCGGTGTTCGATGCGACGAAAACGGCACCTTCCACGGTTTCGGTGAGCAGTACAACGCGACGAATCAGCGTGGCGAGGTCTTCGAGCTGCTCGTCAACGAGCAGGGAAACGGCCGCGACGGGAGCGCCGGCGTGTCGGTCGGCAACGAGCACACGACCTACTTCCCGATGCCGTACTACCTCGATGCGCGCGGCTTTGGGGTGCTTTTCGATACCGCGAGCGTCGTCCGGGTGGACCTGTGTGCGAGCGATCCAGCAATCGCCTGGTTCGAGGTCGTGAATGGCGCGCCGGTCACGTGGCGCGTGTTCCACGGTCCGACCGGCCTCGATGTCATTCGTCAGTTGGGGGACCTCGTCGGGCGACCCACGCAGCCTCCGGTCTGGGCCTATCGGCTCTGGATGGCGGCGCAGGGCGGGCGCGAGAGCGTCGAGAACGAGGCAGCGGCGTTGGAAGCGGCAGGCATCCCCGTCGCGGCGTTTTGGGTGCAGGATTGGGGCGGCATTCGGCTCAACATCGGCGGCGAGTTCGGGGTCGGCGTTCAGTACATCTGGGCGCCCGACGAAGCGCTGTATCCGAATTTTGCCGAGATGGTGTCGGGCTTTCATGCAGCTGGCTACAAGTTTTTGACGTACGTCAACCCATTCATCGTCGATCCTGCCACGGTCCGAGAGCAGGACGGCTCCGCCCGATTCGCAGCGAGGTTCGATCCGATGAACGAGATGGGTCTGTTGCTGAAGAACGAGGCTGGCGAAACCTACGTGGACTTCGCGGCCCCGAACCTACCGCAGGGCAACGGACACCCCGACTTCAGCAACCCGGCCACTCTCGACTTCATCAGCGAGGCGCTTGCGGACATCGTGCGCGACTATGACGTCGACGGCTGGATGGCGGACTTCGGCGAGTGGGTGCCCTTGGATTCGGTGGCTCTGGATGGAAGCAGTGCGGCCGAGCGCCGCAACACGTTTCCAATCGACTGGCAAAGGGCGACTCGCAACGCGATGGAAAGCGTCCGCCCCGATGGTGATTGGGCGATGTTTGCCCGCTCCGGATGGACTGGCGTGCAGAGCGTCGCGCAGATCCTCTGGGTTGGAGACCAAGAGACCGACTGGGGTGAGCTCGACGGGCTTCCCACGGTCGTTCCGGCCATGCTCAACCTCGGCTTGGCGGGGCAGCCTTTCGTGACCCACGACATTGCGGGATTCAGCAACCGTGGCGCCGGACCGAGCACCAAAGAGCTCTTTCAGCGCTGGACCGAGCTCGGCGCTTTCACTCCCGTGATGCGGACCCACGATGGCGCAGACAAGGACAGCAACTGGCGTTGGAGCGCAGACGAGGAAACGACCGAGCATTTCCGGAAGTTCGCGTACGTGCACTGCGCGCTCTTCGACGAGCTCGTGGCGCTCGCAGCCGAGGGCGGGGCGACGGGTGCCCCGATCGTTCGCCATCTCATGCTGGTCTTTCCCGACGATCCCGAAACGTGGGACATCCGCGATCAGTACATGCTCGGCGACTCGCTTCTGGTCGCTCCGGTGGCCACCGAAGGCGCAACTTCGCGCTCGGTCTACTTCCCTGCAGGGACTTGGTTCAACGTGTGGACGGGCGAGTCGGTCGCCGGCGGCCAACGAATGACCGTCGAGGGGCCGATTGGGAGCCCACCGGTCTACTCGAGAGGTGTACCGCGGGACGACCTTCGAGACGCCGAAACCCGCCTGGCCTACGAAGACTGCCGATGATGGCGTCGGTCACTTCCGCCAGAACCTGAGATCTTCGAGCTCGCCGACGACTTCCGGGGTCAGTCGGTCGAGCGCCTCCTGATTGCCGTTCAGCACGCCATCGAAGAAGTTGAGCGCGAGGTAGTTGATCAGGTCGTGGGCATGCTTCCAGGGGAGATGCCGCGGCATGCAGCCTTCATTCGCGCCGCCCACGAGGTCGAGAATGTCGGGCTGTAGCTCGCAGAGGTCGGTGAACGTGTTGTGGCCGCCGTCGAGCACCTCGGCGAGCCCGACGACTTCAGCCCCGATCGGAAGATTGTCGAAGGCGCGCTTGGCGTCGACGAAAAACGGGTCCGTCATGTCGAGCTCGCTGCCGATCACGAGGGTGGGTACAGTGACGGTTTGAAAGTAGCTGTCCCCGAGCGTGACGGCGTCGACGCGCCGCATGGTGCGCGGCGCCATTGGCAGGATCGCCTTGATACGCGCGTCGGTGAACGTGCCGAGGGTAACGGTCGTCTCGTCGAGGCTCGAGCCTCTCACCTCGCCCCCCGTCAAGATGAAGGACTCGTAGCCCCCGTAGGAGTGCCCGGACATCCCGATCCGCTCCGGGTCGATCGATGCGGCGAACTCGGCGCCGGCGTCCGTGGCCTGGTCGAGCATCTCGTCCATCAGGAACTTCATATCGAATGCCCGGTTGACCGCCGTCGACTTGTCGACGATGTCGGCGAAGTCGTCTGGGATCGTGTTGCCGTGGTGGTCCGGGCTCACGACGATGAATCCGTGGCTCGCCAAATGCGCGACGTGAAAGAACGACTGAAAGCGAATGCCCTCGAAGCCATGTGAAAAGAGGACCATCGGGAAGACCCCGTCGGCGACGTCGACATCGCGATACGCTGGAGCCGGCAGGATTTCGATCCCTAGAAGCTGCACGATCTCACGCGGAAGCCCCTCCACGGCGGCTTCCGTGGACGGGTAGTACACGTCGAAGGTGACCGGGCGAGGACCGTCGCCCGGAACGTTCAGTCTCGACTCGTCGACCCCGTCGTAGGTGCGAATGCCGATTGGGTAAGGGCCGAACTCCGCCGTCGGGCCGATGTTGTTGGGCGGGTATGCGAGGAGCGCTAGGTTTCGCGCCCGGTTGGCTACGACGTCCACCAGGCTTTGAACGCGCTCTTCGACCGTTGCGCCAAACGACGCGAGTCCGAGGGCGTCGAACGCCTCGCCGCAGTCGCCCGCAATGCGATCGCGCGCGCTCGAGAGCGCTGCGTCCACTGCGGCGTCCCGCGCCAGGCGGTCGCACCCGTCGCGATCGAAGTCCGGTACGGTGCAGCCGGGGCCCACCGCGTCTACGACCGCCCGGCGGAGCTCGCCGAGCGCCGGCGCGACCGCAGCCTGGCACGAGAGGGCGGCCGCCTCGGCAGGTGGGCCGTCCACGAATGCGAGCTCGAGGAGACCTTCGCCGAAGCGGCGGCAGGCTGCCACCGACTTCTCGCCCAAGTCTTCGGCACCGCCGAAGTAGCCAAGCGCGAAGGATTGGTCCTCGCTGCAGGTCGTGCCGTTGTCCGTCTGCGCGGCACCGAGAATCGCGTCGAGCGCGCCGCCACGAGCCCGCGCGTCGATTTCACACTGCGCGCTGGAATCGAGCCGGCACGCCCCGAGCAGCTCCACGTATTCGTCCACGCAGCGCGCAATGACCGAGCCCGAATCGACCATGCACTGGGTGAGCTCGCCTTTCATGAAACCCTCGGGACCCGTTTCCGAGCCTCCAGTCGTGCACGAGCCCAGCGCCAAGGCACAGACTCCAACCAACCAGAACGACGTCCGACGCATGGCCGCCGAGCCTACCACAGCCGCGGTTGCCTTTGGCAGATGACGATAGTGCAGGACGCGTGCTAACCCTGGCGGTCCTTGAGTACGCCACCCCCAAAGGAGGTCAGCGCGATGGTGCCGTGGCCGCCGAAGGGCGCAACGGGATAGCCGGACGATCGAGCGCGGTTCTCGTGGTCTAGCAGCCAACGCTTTCGCTCGAGGCCGCCGGCGAATCCCGTGAGAGAACCGCTTGCGCCGATCACGCGGTGGCACGGCACGACGATGCTCAGGGGATTGCGGCCGTTGGCCGCGCCGACGGCGCGCGCGGCGTTCGGCCGGCCGATCGCAGCGGCTTGCTCCCTGTACGTTCGCGTCTCGCCGTACGGAATGTCGGACAGCGATCGCCAAGCTTCCCGCTGAAACGGGGTGCCGACAGGGTCGAGCGGAACGTCGAATCGGGTTCGATCGCCTCGAAAGTAGCCACGTAACTCGGCGCTCGCGCGCCGAAGCACCGGGTGATCTGGTGCCTCCGTGGCCTGCATCGGGGTACCGGACCAGGTGACGCAACGAAGGCCGCGATTCGTTGCAGCAAGTCCCAGAGATCCCAACGGGGTTTCAATCGTCATAGTGAAGATCATCGCAGCTCCCTCCTCGCGCCCGCCGGCCGGCCCTTTCGAATGGGCCTTGTGAGCTCCGCCGAGCTCGACATCCATAGGTAGGCCATCGCGGTGGTGCGATAGGGCCTCCATCCTTCTGCAAGCGACTCGAGCGCTTTCGGCGAGAGCGGCTCTAGACTGCCACGGAGCGCAGCCGCTGCTTTGCGAAGCCCTAGGTCCCCCGCGGCAAACGCATCTGCATGACCCATCGCGCGCGCTGCGATCAAATGGGACGTCCAGGGGCCGATTCCGGGGATTGCCTCGAGCTCGGCGCACGCGTCCTCGAGCGGGGCCGGGCGGCTGAGGTCTAGCTCGCCCGTCGCCACGGATTCGGAAAGCGCGCGAATGGTTGTGGCTCTGGCTCTCGGGATTCCAATGCGATCGAGGTCCGCCTCCGCCAGCATGTCCGCCGTCGGAAACGCGTGCGTGAGACCGCCCGACAAACCGAGGTCGAGCTCCGTGCCGAAGCGGCTCGCAATCCGGCCCGCGAGCGTGGAGGCGCCGGCCACGCTCACCTGTTGGCCGAGGATGATCCGAACGGCGGTTTCGAGGCGATCCCACGCCCCCGGCAGCCGCGTGCCGGGGCGGCGACGAACGAGACGCCCGAGAACCGGATCGTGCCGAAGCGCCCGCTCCGCTTTGCCCGGGTCGTCGTCCAGTCGAAAGAGCGATCGAACGCGCTGAACCTCGTCGATGATCGAACCAAGAGTCGCAAGGTGCATCGTGACGTCCAGCCAATCGCCTCGCTCGGAGGGACGCGCTTCGATTACGCCGGGAAATCCGCAGGTGATGATGAGACGCCGGTACGTTTCGTCCTCGACTGCTTCTACGCCGGGTATCGTGCGCGCGCGGAGGTAGCGAATGCTCCTCGCCGCGTCGAAGGCGCCTGTGTAGGGAACCCTCAGACGGATGCCCCCGTCGAGTGGGTCGAGGCGGTCGCCGCGGCGCCGCTTCGATCGGAGCTCCGAGGGGCTGAAGCCAAAGAGGGCGCGCATTGCACGATTCATCTGGCGAATGCTTCGAAAGCCAGACGCAAAGGCGATGCCGCTGACCGAGAGATCCGATTCGTCCAGCAGGCGTCTCGCTAGGTGGGCGCGGCGGGATCGCGCGACGAAGTCGGGTGAGGCGCCGACGTGCTGCTCGAACAAGCGCCCGAGCTGCCGTGTGCTGTAGCCGATGCGGGCGGCAAGTGCGTCGGTGTTGCTCGAATCGAGAAATCCCTCGGCAATAAGGCGTAGCGCGTGCTCGACCTCAGCGGCGGGCTGCTCGATTGGACGGCCGGGCACGCGATCGGGCCGACACACGAGACACGGCCGGAACCCCGCAGCCTGGGCGGCGATGGTGCTTTCAAAGCGACGGACGTGCCTTTGAAGGGGCCGCGCAGCGCACTCGGCGCGGCAATAGATTCCAGTCGTGACGACGCCTCGAACCGCCATGAGGGGGAGTCTCTCCCTCTAGGACCTGCTTTGCCAGACACATTCAGACATCGGCGGTCTGTCAGGGCCCGCCCGACTCGATCGCGAAGGAGCGGGTCTCGGCGGTGAAAGCTCGAGACTCCGCGCCCTCGGGCTTCTCGTTCCCGTAGAAGACGACGCGGTAGGTCCCCGGAGCCGTACCCGGGGGGATCTGCCAGTCGAGTCTCATCGTGAACGCTTCGTTGATCGGCGGCGGTGGCTCCGCAAAGGGGTCGAGCGGATCGTACGGAGGAATGACGCGGCCGGCCTGGGTCCAGCGCGCCTGTGTTTCCCAATCGGCTTCCGTCGCCACGGTCACCAACTCCGTACCGTCCTGCATTTGAATCTCGACGTAGGGGGCGCCAGGCCGGAGCGCGTTGTCCGGGTGTCCCGTCCAGAACGAAACCGTGAGCACGTCGCCTGCCGCATAAGAATCCGCGGGCGACTGGATCACGTCGCCGAAGGCTCCATCCGCTGGGGGCTCGTCGAAGTCGTTGCCGAGCGGCTGCGAGCTCGCCTCGCCGCGGAGGTCGCTTTGCTCGGCATCATCGGCAGCCGGCAAGCCGTCGGCGAGCGCGGTCGCAAGACGCTCGAGCTCTTGGCGAAACGCGGGAAGCGTCCATCGGCCGAAGAGCGTGTGCCCGCCCTCGTACTGCTGGACGAGATATTCTTCAGGCGTCGTGATGTAGCCGGCGTAGTCGTTTGCGTATCCGGCGATCACCACGTCGGTCACGTCGTCGCCCAGCGCTCGCGCGACGGTCTCACGCATGCGGCGTCCCGACATCGTCGTCACCTCGCTCGGCACGAAGACGAGGGCGAGCTGCCCAACCGTGGCGACCCCGATCGGCAGCGGCGGCTGCTGTGCCTTGCGATAGAGAATCGGCTTCGGTGCCTGACACTCGCGGAGCGCGTCGCTCACGGGCGGCGGCGCGAGCACGAGCTCGACGAGAGAGTCGATCGAGGGGTCCCTTTCGAGAAGCCCCTCTTCGAACAGCGGATGGCCTCCGCCGTCCTCGGTCGAGCCCCCTGCAAACGCGTATCCGTACGCCGGAAAACACGTCCGCTGAGGGCCCGTGCCAGTGGCGTCACCGGAGACTTCGAGGTCGACGAAGTCGACCAACCCGAGCCGGTAGTCCACGCCGCCTAGAAGCGGCTCGGACGCGGATTCGAACAGCGAGGCGGCGACCTCCAGCTGGCGCTCGCCGACGATCCGCGCGCTGTCGTAGTCGTCCACGCCCGGTCCGGTGTTGTCGAGGTTCAGGTTGCCGGTGACGTCGCCGCAGTTGCTCTGCGCGAACGCGGCCACGAAGCTTTCGGTGGCACCGCCGGTTCCGCGCAGTCGCGCTTCCATCTCGTTTGCGGCGAAGCCTTTGTGATCGGCAGAGACGAGCGAGTTGTCGTAGGTCAGCGACGTCGGGTGGACCGCAAACCAGTTGAGCACGCCAATCGAGCCGTCGGGCGTCACGAAGTTGAGAAGGACCATGTCGCGGTCGGTGTCGTCCGGGTACACGGAACGCTCTTGCTCCGGGTTTTGCCGGTAGGCGACCAGCGAGCGGTTCGCGCCCGCGTTCTCGACGGTTCCTCGCCCGAGGAGAATCCTTCCGGGCTCGAGGCTTTCATGTGCATCCTCGACGGCGCTCGTGATGCCCGTGACGACCGCATCGAAATACGCTTCTCGAAACGCTCCGTCGTGGCGGTAGCCACCGGGGCTCGAGTGCGTGTGGGTCGCGGTGATGACGACGTTGTCGAGCGTGTAGAGGTCACCGTATTTTGCGCGGAGGTTGTCGACGACCGACAGCCGGATCTCCTGGGAGACGTTCAGCAAGTCGGCCGTGACGAAGACCAGCGCGCGGTCCGTTTCGAGCTCGCCGATGATGAACGCCCTCGCGCTCAATCGGGTATGAACCCCGTTCGCGATGTGCGTGGGCCGAGAGTATCCCGAGAAGAGAACGTCGACGAGCGGGCCCGTGATGTCCGCGATGCCGCTTCCGACACGGTAGTTGGGCTCGGCGGATTCCGAGGAAGAGCAAGAAGAAGCTGCGCCCAGCAAGAGCAGCAAGGCGAGGGGGGTCCAGCGTGGAGGGTACGGTCTCGGCAAATCGGAGCTCCTTTCGGAGGGAGCTTAGCCGATTTGGCGGGGCATGCCGGCCGGTCGGTGGTTACGCGAAGCCCGTTCGGTCTATGCTAGAGCCAATGCTGAATCAGAGCGATCTCACGATTCCGACGCTGGGCCCGTGCAACTACGAGTCGCCGCTCGTCGTCAACGGGCGAACCTTCGCGGACGAAAGCATTCGGGTCCGCGTGAAGCGCCACATCGGCGACGCGCCGCCCGAGACCGGAGAGCTGTCTTTCGAGGAAGCAGGTCCGCGGCGCAAGATCTTTTTCGAGCCCGACGAGACGACCGCCGCATTCGTCACCTGTGGTGGGCTTTCGCCGGGGCTCAACAACGTGATCCGTTCCGGGTTTCTCGAGCTCACGCACAACTACGGCGTCAAGAGAGTGCTGGGAATTCGAAATGGCTACGCCGGGCTCAACCCGGACTCGGGGCTCGAACCCGTGTTCCTCACAGGGCGCTCCGTGGAAAACATCCACCATCTCGGGGGCACCGTGCTCGGAAGCTCGAGGGGTATGCACGAGCCGGCCATCCTCGTCGACTTCTTGGAGGCGCGCGAAATCGACGTGCTCTTCTGCATTGGTGGCGACGGCACGCAGCGGGGGGCGCACGCGATTCAGCGAGAGATTCAGAAGCGCGGTCTGCCGAAGTCGATCGTCGGCATCCCGAAGACGATCGACAACGACGTGCCCTTCGTGGAGCTCAGCTTCGGCTACGTCACGGCGCTCGAGGTGGCGAGCGAGGTGTTGCAGGGCGCGCACGTCGAGGCGACGGGAGCTCCCAACGGCGTCGGTCTCGTGAAGCTGATGGGCCGGGCTGCGGGTTTCATCGCGGCCGGCGCTGCCATTGCGAGCCAAGAGGCGAACTTCGTGCTCGTTCCCGAGGTGCCGTTTCCACTCGATGGGTCAGGCGGCTTTCTCGAGCTCCTCGAGCGGCGAATCCTGACGCGCGGTCACGCGCTCGTCGTGGTTGCCGAGGGCGCGGGCCAGCATCTCTTCGAGCCAGGCGGCTCCGAGTACGATGCGTCCGGCAACGTGCGGTTTCGGGACGTCGGCGCGTTCCTTCGCGATCGGATCAAGACGCACTTCGAGCAGCGCAAGCTCCAGCTGAACTTGAAGTACATCGACCCGAGCTATGCGATTCGGAGCGTTCCCGCGAACGCATGGGATCGGATCCTCACGGATCGAATGGCGCGCGGCGCCGTCCACGCGGCGATGGCCGGCAAGACCGACGTGATGATGGGCTACTGGAATCAGGAGATCGTTCACGTGCCGATTGCGGCGTCGGTTTCCGAGAAAAAAGCGATGCCTCTCGAAAGCGATCTCTGGAACGCGGTGCTGGCGACGACGGGTCAGCCGGATTGGCGCTGATTCCCACGCGGCCGGGGCCCGGAGGGGAACATTTCTGCCGGGCGCCGCTGCAAGGCTGGCCTGTTCAATGGACACCGAAAAAGTGGTATGCTCTGGTTTCAAGAGCCATGACCACCGTCGCGCAGCTTCTCGACCAAAAAGGACACAACGTCGAACGCATCGCCCCCGATGCAACGGTCTACGAGGCGATTCGCCGCATGGCGGATCTCGACATCGGGGCCCTGGTCGTCATCGACAAAGGGAAGGTCATCGGCCTGATCACGGAACGTGACTACTCGCGCAACGTGTTCTTGAAAGGCAAGGCGTCTCCAACGACTCCGGTCCGGGACGCGATGGCAGACGACGTGCTTTCGGTCGGCCGCGACGAGACGACGCAGGAGTGCATGGCGATCATGACCGGCAAGCGCACCCGCCATCTGCTCGTGATGGAGGACGACGATCTGCTCGGCATCCTTTCCATCGGTGACCTCGTGCGGAGCATCGTCGCCGAGCAGCAGCTCACGATCGAGCAACTCGAGCAGTACATCCATCGTGGCTGACGCATGAGTCGCAGTGGTAAAGCGTGGCTCGACCACTTCACGCCGGAGGAGATCCGCGGTCTTCGCGTCATCCGGGATCGTCACGGCTGGCTCACGCTGCTGGTCGACTACGGCCTGATCGCGGGCTCGATGGTGATGGTGGCTCACGCGCCGAACGTGCTGACGGTGATCCTCGCGCTGCTGATCATCGGGACGCGGCAGCTCGGGTTGGCGGTGGTGATGCACGAAAGCGCGCATCGCACGCTCTTCAGGAACAGGAAGCTCAACGACTTCGTGGGCAACTGGCTCGCTGCCTATCCCATCTACTTGAGCGCCGACATGTACCGAGCGCATCATCTCGAGCATCACAGCAAGACGTGGTCCGAAGGCGATCCCGACCTCGCTCTCGCCACACCGTTCCCGGTCACCAAGGCCAGCATGATGCGGAAGGTGGCGCGCGATCTGTCGGGCATCACGGGGCTCAAGCAGCTCGTCGGAACGAGCTATCTCATCATCCAGGTTTGCCGAGGTAAGACGGTCGATGCGGGGACGCTGCCGCTTCGGATCCGGCGCGGTC
>JAHELW010000057.1 GCA_024643985.1 Myxococcales bacterium
AGGGCAGCAGCAGCAGCAGCGGCAGGAAGGGCTGGTGCACCTGGGAAGGGGTGGTGCGTGGGGTCGCCAACCTGGGAAGGGTTGGTCACCGGAATGCAACCTGGGAAGTCCTAGACTGGGTTCCAACCTGGGAAGGGTTGGTCACCGAGTCGGCAACGGCAGCCAGCTCAGCGAGAGCCGGCTCGGCAGCTCGGCGAGGGTGTAGTAGGCGCTGCGATAGATCTTCAGGTCGTCGGCGGGCGACTTGTCGGGCTCGATGCGAAGGCCGAACCCGGGAGGCGTGCCTCGGCTGCCCCGTCCGGGCATCGCGACCCAAACGAGTTTGCCGCGCAGATGAACCGTAGCCGTCGTGCCAGGGGGCCTGAGCTCGAGCCAGAGCGGGCTGTTCTTCGGAGGCGGATCCAATGTTCGCACGTAGATGCCGGTCTCGCTCACGTTGTAGGTCAGGCCATGCTCCGCCGAGAACGCCCCCTCGAGGCGAAAGCTGCACAGCGTATCGAACAGATATCTCGGAGAATTGCGTGCCTGGCGCCGGCCGCCTCGGAGCAAGTCGTTGGCGAGAAAGAGAAGATGGTCGTGCGGCGCGCACTCCGAGATCGTCGCGACACGCTCGAGCCCAGATTCGATCATGATGCGCGTCGAGGCAGCGGTCGCGACGATGACGAGCGGCGTTCGAGGTGCATTCGCCAAGCGCCGGACTTCGCGTATCTTGTGGACGGGCAACACCTCGTCAGAAACGACCACGAGCTCGGGCGGCTCCTCGGACGCCATCGCCGACATGATCTCGTCGACGTCGAGCGCGAACTGAACGTCGAAGCCGGCCTGACGAAGCACCCGCCCGAAACGACGTCGGTGTTCGTCGGTCTCGTGGCTGATGAGGACGCACCCTCGCTCGATTGGAGCGCGGTGAGACGGATCGAAGTGATGGAGGTTCGCGAGGCGCCTCGTCACGCCACCCAGGTTCGTTCGCAGGATCACGTCGTCCGCTCCATTTCGGTACGCTTGGACGAACGAGCTGTCCCGAAGGTCGGACACCATCGCGACCACTTGGGTGGAAAACAGCGACGGCTGCTCGCGAATCCACGTCGTCGTGCGGGCAAGCACGGTCCCGCTCCCGTCGACGAGCACGCAATTCGGTCGGAGCGCCGAAAGCGCGTCCTTACAGTCGATGATCGTGGGAAAGAAACGAACTTCCCCATTCGCACGCGCCGCGGCCTTCTCGAGAATCCCTGCTTCCCTCGGGTCGAAAGACCCGATCACCGCAGTCGTTTCGAATTCAGCCCCCATCCCCCCTCAGGGTACAGGAGCAGAAGTGCTCCCCCCAAAACCTACGGTGACTTGCGCCCCGCGAGGCCTTCCCGCCGAGCGCGGCACTTTGGTCGCTTCTGGCCTCTAAATCGACCAAAGTGCCGCGAGGAACGGAACCAACGGAGCCGAAAGCGCCAGAAGCCTGATCCGTACCCCCACCTCGTGTTTAGCTTGAAGGGAGGAGGGGGAAGATGCTTAGACCGAAGAAGACGATTCCTGGACTCGTCGTCGCGGCCTTGGCGTTGACCGGCTGTGGGGACGGCGAGGGTACACAGGTCGACCGTCGCGGTGAAACCGTCGGAGGTGGCGCCGCTGGCAGTGGTGGTGCGGGTGGCGTCGGGGGTTTCAGCCTCGGTGGCGCGGGCGGTGCAGCGGGGCCGGTTTCGCGCGCGGCTCAGGGCGTAGAGGCCTACTGTATGAAGATCGACGAGTGCTATCCCGGGCTTCCCTATTACGCGGGTTGCGTAGTCGCATGGGAGAACGTCCAAGTGATGGCCTACTCACTTTCGAACGAGTGCGACGAGGTCATCGGCGCATACTTGAGTTGCCTCGCCGAGCTGACGTGCGAGCAAATTCAGAACGGGGAACAGTACACCTGCCTCGACCCCGTCGACCAGCAATTGCTGGAGAGCTGCAGCACGGGAATCGACAACCCATGACGTGCCTGCACAGCGGTGTGTCCTAGAGCGACGTCATGATCATCGTCACCGGCACGAAGAGGTCTGGCACGTCGATGTGGATGCGGCTCCTCACGGCTGCGGGGTTCCCACCGATCGGAGAGGCGTTTCCGCGCAGCTGGGACAAGACGATCAAGGACGCGAATCCGGGCGGCTTCTGGGAGTCGACGCTCAGACGCGGCGTCTACCACGAAACGAATCCCGATCCTGCGACGGGCGCCTATCTGTTCCCGCAAGCGACTGAACGCCACGTCGTCAAGGTGTTCATTCCAGGGCTGATCCGGAGCGACCGCGCCTTCATCGGAAAAGCGATCGCGACGATTCGACCGTGGCGTCAGTACGTGCGCTCCGTGACCCGTCTCTACGACATGGAGCAGGAGGCTCGGAACGAGCTCACGAACGGGGCGGCGCCGGCGCCGGTCGTCATGGAGCCAGTCATCGAGTGGTGGGTCGAAAACTTCTCTCTGATCAGCGACATTGTCACCCGGCGCTATCCCTTCTACATGGTCGCGTACGACTCCGTGCTCCGCGATCCCGAAGCGACTTTGAGCGAGGTCTTTCGGTGGCTTGGCGAGGGGGACGTCGACTGCGCGGTCGCTGAAGTCGCTCCCGAGCTCCGGACTCAGCATGAAGCGGAGGTGTCCAAGCAGGATTCCAGCGAGCTCGGATTGGGGCGTGACATCATAGAGACTTTCGACGCTTTCTATGGTCTGGTGCGCGAGCAGAGGCCCCTCGAGCAAGCGTTCGTAGATCGCCTCAACGAGACGAATCGGAAGTTGAGCGATCGAATCGACGAAGCTGTGAAGAAAGTCGCAGCGGCTCAACTCGAGCGGATGAAAGCAAAGCGTGCGCCCGAACGCGAGCCCCGGGACGGTTTCACTCGTGGCTGTCCGCGTCCTCCTCGTACTCCTCGAGCGCTTGAACGCGATTGTCGGACGACGAAGCAGCAGCGTTGACGTGTACACTCGCTGCTCCGTGCTCGTAAACGAGCCGACCACCCGCATCACCGGTCCTGTAGCCAAGAAGCGCCCCGGCAGCACTCCCCACGCAAGCAAAGATCAACAGTGCGTTTCTGATGTCCCCTTCGGAGAGACCAAGCGGCAGAACCATCAGCGCAAGGACGAGCGCGCTCGCCCAAAGAAAGACTTCGGCAGCCTCTTCGTGCGATTCAATGTGCCGTTCGGCGACGGCCTGTGCCACTTGCTCTTGGTCTGCCTCGCCGGTCTTCATGGCGACCAAACCAGAGCCGACCAAGAGTGCTTGAAGAAGGCAAACGATCACCCATACCCGTCGGTCGAACCATCCGCGGAAGTAGGCGAAGACGATGCCTCCCCCGATGAGCGGCATCAACATGGAGAGCGCAAGAGGAAGGTGAACGACCCTGGGGTGAAAGAACAACTGGTCCATGTTGCGCTATTTGCCGCGGCCGAGGAGCATCGGCCAACCCAAATCAACGAAGGGCCCCAGGGGGACGCCTCGTTGCCCCTATCCGAGGAGTACCCGAACGGGTCTTTTCGCCTCAGGGAACGATGTCGTCCGGGCAGGTGACGTTGGTGCAGAGCGTCCTCACGCACTCGCCGTCGGACGCGTCGACGCAAAGCTCGACCGGGCCCGGGCGGTCGCAGATGTAAGTCGCGTTTTGTGCGACGACGTTGGTCGGCAGCTGAAGGTTGTCCGTGTTGTCGAAGCTGCCCCACGGCGCGCTGAGCGTGAGCACCAAGGGCATCGGTACGCCGTCGGTGTCCTGTCCGCGCGTCTCGACCATGGTGGTGGTGTTGCCCGGCTGAATCGTCGACGGGATCGCGTTGATGACGAAGAGACGCGGACACTCGTTGGACGAGCCGCCGCCGGCAGTCCCTGCGCTACCTCCGACACCGGCCGTGCCTGCCATGCCGCCTGCACCTCCCGTCGCGGCGGCACCGCCGCTACCAGCCGAACCACCGACGCCCGCGCTGCCGCCTACGCCGCCGCTGCCGGCCATGCCGCCAACGCCCGCCGTGCCGCCGCTGCCAGCCGAACCACCCACGCCCGCCGTGCCGCCTGCACCCGCGCTGCCGCCCGCGCCGCCGCTGCCAGCCGAACCGCCCACGCCCGCCGTACCACCAACGCCCGCCGTACCACCAACGCCCGCCGTACCGCCTGCGCCCGCCGCGCCGCCGTCACCGCCTGCGCCACCGTCACCGTCACCGCCAGCAGCACCCGCACCGCCAGCGCCAACCATTCCGCCGGCGCCCGCAGCACCTCCTGCGCCGCCCGCACCGCCGTCATCACCTACGCAGGTGATGTCGACGTCCCAGCTGTGGTCGCAATAGTCGAAGCCGTCGTCGGAGACGGTGACCGCGATCGTGTGATCGCCGGGTTGCTCGCAGTTGTACATCGTCACTGCCGCGCTCGCGTCATCGAAGGAGCCGCTCGTAGCGCTCCACGCGTACGCGATCGCATCGCCCTCGGCGTCGGACGCTTGCGCGAACACCTCGATCTGACTGCCCACGGATGTCTGCAACGGTGACACCACCACCTTTGCAAGCGTCGCACACACGTTGAGCTTGCCGTTGACGCGAACGCCGCCGAACCGCTGCGGCAGCTTGCAGTTGAGAATGACCATCACATTGGTGACCTGTCCGACCGAGACGTCGAAGAAGGCAGACCCGGAGCAAGTCGTCTCCTCGTCGGTCGATTTCGCCGTCATCATGATCAGGTAATCGTCCCCCTCGGGAATTCCGTAGACCTCGACCGACGCCGTGGACCCGGGCGCGCTAGTGTTGATGGCGCCCGACATGTCCGCCATGTCGTTGCCGCTGATGACGTAGCTGACCTCGTCGATCTCGGTGCCGTCCGCGAGCTCCAGCTGGATCGCGACTCCTCCCGACTCGGTGGAGGTCGTCGTGTCGGCGGCACATCCTGCAATCGCAAACGCGCCGAGCAGCCAGCCGGCAAGCCAGCGCAATCGGGAAGATACGGGCATTGGGTCTCTCCTGGGGCGGCCCCGACCCTACCACGAGTGCGGTCGGAAATAGGGCCGTTTTTCGCGCCAGCCGGTCTGTGAGCCGGCTCACAGTTGCCGCGACGACCCGAGTCCGATGCCGCGGAGACGACGCACTTGCCTCGCTGCGGCCAACGTCGTTAGCCTCGCACTCGTGAAAAGCAAAATCGGATGTGTGGGAATTGCCTGGCTCGTGTTTGCCTCGATCGCGGGATGCTCGAGCAGCGGAGGGTCTGACGGAACCGGCGGTGCCGCTGGAACCGGTGGGGCCGGCGGCGGCGGCGAGCCGAGCCTTTCGTTCTTCGTGACCAGCGTCGGGAGCGGTCAGAATGGAGGCGACCTCGGTGGTCTCGCGGGTGCCGATGAGGTCTGTCGCTCCCTGGCGGCGGCGGTCGGCGCTGGCGATCGCGCCTGGCGCGCGTACTTGAGCACGTCGGCCGAAGACGCACGCGACCGCATCGGAACGGGGCCTTGGTACAACGTTCGGCTGCAAGAGGTCGCCCCGGACGTCGATACGCTGCATGCAGAAGGAATCCCACGCATCGAATGGTTTGCGGACGACCCAAACGAAGAGGGTCTGGTCATCGACGAAAGCGGCGAGTACGTCCCGCTTTCCGATCACGACATCGTCACGGGTAGCACCATGGAAGGTAGAGCCTTCGAAGGTCGCACCTGCCAGGACTGGACTTCGTCGAGCGAGAACGACGTTGCGCAAGTAGGTCACAGCGACCTAGCGCCCGAAGGCGTCACCATTGGCGGCCCGGATCGCCTCTCGTGGAACTCGGCGCACGAAACCGTGAGTTGCACGGAGCAAGGGCTAGCCGAGCGACAAGGCGCCGGCCGCTTCTATTGTTTCGCCGCGGACTGAACGGCGGACCCTTCGACGAAGCCACGACCAGACCAGCTCGACAGCACCATGAAGGTGAGGTCACGTGCGTCGAGCAGGCTAAACGGGCACTCACGCGCCGCTTGACTAAGCCCGTGCCGGCTAGGGTAAACCCTCGTTTCTCGGCGGTTCCTCGACAGGCGGCACGCATCTGCTAGCGTGGAAGCCAGAAAGCCCGCATCGGGCATGGCGGCTCGCCGTGAGCCCCCAACACGTTGTCTGTTCCTGCGAGAACCGCGCCGTGATTCGAAACGGCGATTATTGAAGAACGCAGAAGGTACGGACAGTTAGCGAGAAATCGAGGTGCTCTGGCGCCCCGACGGCGTCGAGCCGCTCGCGCACGATCAGAGCTTCGACGAACGCGGTGACCCGCGGAAACCACGGCTTCCACGTGAAGCCGGGAATATCAACGAAAAGAGAAACAACATGAGTACGAAACTATTTGTAGGCAGCCTGAGCTGGAACACCACCGGTGACGAGCTTCGCGATGCCTTTGCCGCTTGCGGTGAAGTCGTCGAGGCCAAGGTCATCATGAACCGTGATACGGGTCGCTCGCGCGGCTTCGGGTTCGTGACCTACCAGAACGAAGACGGCGCTGCCCGCGCGATCGAGACACTCGACGGCAGCACCTTGGATGGGCGGTCGATCCGAGTCGATCGGGCAAACGATCGGGGCAGCGACACCCGCAAGTCGGTTGGTCGTTGGTGAGCTTCGACGATTTGGGATTGATCCCGGAGTTGCTGTCGGCAACGAAGCGCTCCGGTTACACCGAACCGACTCCGATTCAACGGCTGGCAATCCCACCAGCCCTTTCGGGGCGCGACATTCTTGCTTGCGCACAAACCGGAACCGGTAAGACCGCGACATTTGCGCTTCCTTTGCTTCAGCATCTCGATAGGCGCGCAGGCAACAAGCCCAGGCTGCGCGGGCTGATTTTGACACCGACGCGTGAGCTCGCGGCGCAGATCGACGCGAGTCTCGCCACCTACGGCGAGAACCTCGACCTGTGGCACACGGTCATCTTCGGTGGCGTGAGTGACAAGGCACAGATCGCGGAGCTCCGAAGGGGCGTCGACATCCTGGTGGCGACACCGGGACGGCTTCTGGATCTGATGGGTCGGGGGTACGTCCCGCTCGACGACATCGAGCTGTTCGTCCTCGACGAGGCTGACCGCATGCTGGACATGGGGTTCCTTCCAGACGTTCGTCGCATCACGAGGGAGCTGCCGAGGGACCGGCAGACGCTGTTCTTCTCCGCCACCATGCCGCCCGAAATCCGTCGGCTTGCCGAAGGCCTTCTCGACGACCCGGCCGTGCTCGCCGTCGCGCCGGTTTCGAGCACCGTCGACCTCGTCGAGCAGCGCGTGTTCTTCGTGGAGAAGGCACGCAAGCGAAAGCTGCTTGCGGACCTTTTGCACGACCCCGACGTCAAGCATACCTTGGTCTTCAGCCGGACGAAGCACGGAGCCAACCGCATCGTTCGGGACCTCGCCAAGGCGGGGATCGACGCTGTAGCGATTCATGGCAACAAGTCTCAAAGCGCGCGGACACGTGCGCTCGAGGCGTTCCGGAGCGGGCAACTCTCCGTTCTCGTCGCAACCGACATCGCCGCTCGTGGGATCGACGTCGACGGCGTGACTCACGTAATCAACTTCGACCTTCCAAACGTGCCCGAAACATACGTACATCGGATCGGCCGTACGGCGAGAGCCGGTGCGTCGGGCGTCGCGTGGTCTTTCTGCGCGAACGAGGAGCGACCACACCTAGCGAGCATCGAAACGCTCATCGACAAGCGGCTGAGCCCGAGAGCAACGGGGTAGTAACATGTCCAACAAGATTTTCGTAGGCAATCTAGACTTCAGCATGACCGAAGGAGAGCTTCGCGATTTGATGTCCGAAGCCGGGGATGTCGTCGAGGTGCACATGCCGACCGACCGGGAGACCGGACGGCCACGCGGCTTTGCCTTCGTTCGATTTGCGACCGAGGAACAGGCGGCGAAAGCGGTCGAGACGATGAACGGTCGTGAGGTATCAGGTCGAAATCTTCGGCTCGACATCGCAGAGGATCGTCCGCGCCCGTCGCGACCGCGACGCGAGTTCGGTAGCCCGCGACCCGGCTCGTTCGGTCGATCGGGAAAACCGAAAGGCAGCCGAAGAGGCCTGCGCGGCAAGAAGCGCAGCTAGCCCCTCATGGCCTGATGAACGGCCGGCAGCGTGTTTCGTAGTGCGCGCATCCCGCGGAGAATTCGGGACTTGACCGTTCCAACCGGGACGTTGAGAAGCTCGGAGATCTGGACGTGGGACATCCCGGCAAAGTAGGAGAGCTCGAGCACGGCGCGCTGGTCGGCGGTCAAACCGTCGAAGGAGCGCCGTAGAGCACGGTGCCAACGCGTCGCCGACGCCAACACGTCGGGCCGTCCGCCGTCGGTCCCAAACGCGTGCCGGCCGCTCAGCGGTAGTTGCCCGCCGTCGAAGCGCCGAGCGCGGGCCTTGAGCGCGTCGAGTGCTCGGCTCCGTGCGATCGTGGTCACCCATGCGACGACTCCGCCTCTCGTGGCGTCATACTCGTGCGCACGGTGCCACAGCTCGACGAAGACCTCTTGCATGATCTCCTCCGCTTCGGCCCGAGAGCCGAGCATCTTCGTCAGAAGGCCGAGCACCATGCTGGCGTAGTCATCGTAGAAAGCGCTCAGTGCGGGACCGGAGTCGCCCGCTGCCATCGCGGCTACGATGGTGGCGGGATCGGTCGGGGTGAACTGTGCGTCGGACACGTCAGAGCCTACCTGGCGCGTGGTGGAGGAACGCGTTCGGAAAGCGATCCAAGAGGGCGCGATAGGCGGCGTCGGCGCGCGCTTGATAGCGCCGCGCGATTTCGGCCGAGGACTCGAGGGTTGCTAGCAGCGCGAGAGGCTCGGGGTTCTGCGTCACGCCGACCAGCGCTTCCAGGCGGTCGATCGCTCCTTGGGCGTCGCCGCTAGCCGCTTCGATCTCGGCGAGATGGACGTTTGCAAGCACATGGCCCGGCAGGTAGCGGAGCGCTTCTCGGTAGAGTGCCTGGCCGAGGTCGGGCCGTCCCGCTTGCTCCGACCACATGACGCCGCGCTGAAACGCGACCCAAGCGAAGGGAAACGGCGATACGTCGCGATAGTGCTCTAGCGCGCTCCGAAAGACGGCGTCGGCCTCCGTGAACATGCCGCGCTCTGCAAGAGTCAGCGCGAGACTGGTGGTGTGCTGATACGTAGGGACGGCAATCGCGAGCCTTCGCTGACGCGCAACGAGGTCGACGTTCGCCTCTTGGTTGGCACGCTCGATCGATGCCTCGAGGTGGCTCGCGCGGAGCTCGAGCGCGACGGCAGAAATGGCCGCCTCACCGTTCGAATGAAGTGCGCGGGCGCGCTCGATCAGCGCGCGAGCGGCGTCGAACTCGTGAAGCGTACTGAGAACTTGAGCCCTGAGAAGGAGTGCTTCGGCGTTCTGTGGCTGGGCGTCGAGGACGGCGCGTGAGATTCTGAGCGCCTCGTCCCAGTCGTCATAGCTGCCGTAGAGCTCGGCGCGGAGCAGGAGCTGCTCCGCGAGCTCCGAGGCTGTCCCGAGGTCGATCCGCGCGGCGAACTTTCGGCGTCCTGCGTCGATCGACGCGTTTAGGTTGAGCACTGCGATGTGCTCGCTGGTCGTTTCCCTCGTGGGCATGGGTTCCAGCGACTGGATGTCTGCCGCTCCATCATGGCCGGGGGGCTGCAACGACGTCATGCCGTCGCAGCCCCCAAGCGCCATCGGCAGCGCTACGAGCAGCAGAGCCGAGGTGCGGATGTGCATCACTCGTTGGGTGCGGCCAGGAAGGGAAAGCCGTCGAGGAAGCCCTCGGCGTTTTCGTCGACGCCGTCCCCGACGCCGGCGAGCAAGCCTGCAGCGAGGACCGAGTAGGTAACGTCGATGACGTCGTACGCAGGCGTACGCCCGCCACAACCGCCCTCTTCGACGACAGCAAGGGCTTCCGCTTCGACTCCGAGATACGCAACGCACTTGTTCGTGGAGCTGTCGACGTAGAGCTGGTCGTCCGCGAGCACCGTGGCGAGACCGTCATACCGGGTGTCCCCGCCGGGCTCGGTCGGAGAACCGATGGCGAGCTGCGTGCCACAACCGGTCTCCGCCCCGCTGTCCGTGTCGAGCGAATCGAGAATGGCCAGGGCGGCGGCGAAATCCGACACGTAGTCAGGCCACGCCGATTGATCGTCTTCCGCGTTGTATTGGTCCTTGCGCATGTCCTTTGCCCCAGAGTCCGGGCTGAAAGTCTGGGTGAGCGCCGTGTTGATCGCCGGACGGCCCATGCGATCGATCTGCTCGGTGGTCATGTTCCCACCACCGCCTCCACCCGTCGCTCCGGAGCCTCCCATGCCGGCGGTGCCGCCGCTGCCGGCCATGCCGCCTCCGTCGTCGCCGCAGCCGGCGAGCGCCAATGCAGTCACCGTGAAGGTCAAGATTGCGTATTGAGTCGTTTTCATTTGCATATACCTCATCGAGATCGCGTGCTCGCCCACACGCCGAGAATGTCGCCGTTGCCGTTGACGAGTGAACGGTCCACTTGGAGAACCAACGCGAGCGCGTTTCGCCCCCCAAAGTCGTCGCCGTTGGGTGCCGTGCTGATCAGGGTGCGAAGCTGTGCCGCCGTGCCATCGTCGAGGAGTGGACATCCGTCATCGTCGAACGAAAGCGGTGGCTCCCCAGTCGCAGCGCCGATTACGGCGTCCACGGTCGAGGAGAAGCCGGCTAGATTGAAGAAGAACGGGTCGTCGCGAACGCCCGCGAACGCACGAATGGCTCCGTCCTCGCTGGTGATCCCCTCGACGCCGGACGCATCGCCCGTGACGCTCGAGCCGCCCCCTTCGCAGGTGACGGTACCCTCCGCATCGAAGGAGCAAGTGATCGTCGTCTCGACTTGCGGGTTCGGGCCCGGTCCGTCGTCGTCGCTGTTGACGTGGAACACGTACTCGACCGCATCGGAGAATGCGCCAGGCGAAGCCAGCGTCATGATCAGGTTGAGCTTCTCCGCATCGTTTGCGTCCATCCAAGCGTAGAGGTCCGCGATGTCCGCTGCGGGGTCGGCAGCGGCTCTTGGTGAGTCGCTGTGGTCGGCGGCAAAGACGGTTCCCACCAGCCCGGCGCCCACCGTGATGGCCGTCGCTAAGACGAGCCCCTTTGGTGTCTTCATGTTGATCCTTTCGTTCCCGCTCCGTTGCGGGTGCCAAGGCCCCTACGACGGCGCGGCCGAAACGGATTCATGCCCAGAACGCGGAAAAACGCGGTGTGGGTCGTAACTAGCTGGAAAGATGAGGGTTTTGGAGGGGGAGAATGTCCCCTCAGCGGTGGGCGATCGCGGACTGAAGCTCGGTGGCTTCGAATCCGTCGGGGGCTACGCCGTCTCGCATGTAGAGGTAGAGCGCCGCCTGAAAGATGCCCTGGAGCGCCGACTGCGCGAGCGCGATGAGGATCGCGGCAAGCACACCGAGGACGACGAGCGTCGCGCTGCCGGCGACGACACCTGCGACGATGAGAAAGACAGCAGGAAGCGAGAGCAGCATGAAGATGAGACCAAAGCTGAAGTTCCCGATGATCTGCTCACCCCACGTCTTCTTCAGCATCGACGCGGATCGCCGCAGCGCTCCGATCGGGCCCTCGTTCTCGACGACGAGAATCGGCACCACGAGGAAGCTGGTGAGCGACCAGGCCATACCCAAGAGGCCGGCGACGATCTTGCCGACGATGTTCGAGCGCTCCTCAATCATTCGGAGCACCAAACCGACGGTCGCGGCGACTACCGCCCAGCCGAGGATGGCAGGAAGCCGCGACCAGGCGGCGCGAAGGCCGTCGCCCACCGTCGGGTCTCCACCTTCCATTCGGATCTCCGCGCACGCGACGAGGCCGGCGTTGAAGAAGATCATCACGAAGTAGTTGCAGCAATAAAACAGAAACAAGCCGAGCGTGTAGACCGCCTGTTCGGCGGAGACGCCCGACTCGCCGCTCCCCAACGCTTCAGCAGTACCGGCGGCCAGGCTGTCACTTGCGGCCTGCCAGTCCGTGAGAGCAAGGATTGGGCCTGCAAACGAGGCGAGCACGAGCACACATCCCACCGCGGAGAACAGGGGAAACAGAAGCAGCTCCTTGTCCTGCTTGAGCACATCCCACGAGGCGCGCATCAACGAAAACGTTCGCGAAAATTTACCCACGGCATCCCCTCCCCCGAGTTGGCTAGCTGCCTCACAAACAGGGTATCGCAAATCCGCTCGGCCCCAAAAAGGGGCAACTGGCAGAACGCCCCTGCGACCCGCTAACTTGAGCGTGGGGGACGGCGATGCTCGGGTTGAGACGTTTCTGTATGGCGTTGATGTGTGTCGGCGCGCTGGGCTGCGGTGAGTCGCTCACGGTGGACCCGCGCACTAATCCACACGAAGGTCCGCCGACGGGCAACGGCGACGGTACCTGCAGCGTGCCGCCCGAGGCGGCGGAAGAAGACGCCTCGAATCCCGACACCGTGATCGGGGATGGCACACCCGAGAGCTGCGCTTCCGATGCGTTCGTCGACGCGGTCGCACGCGGAGGAACCATCGCGTTCGACTGTGGACCCGAGCCCGTCACCATCACCCTCGAACGCACCGCGAAGGTCTTCAACGACCAAAACCCCGACATCATCATCGACGGTGGGGGCAAAGTCACGCTGAGCGGCGGCGGCCGCGTCCGAATCCTGTATCAGAACACGTGTGACTCGAATCAGGTTTGGACGACACCGCACTGCAATGACCAGGACCATCCGCGGCTCACGGTACAAAACCTCACGTTCGTCGATGGCAATGCCAAGTCCGAGGAAGAAGGCGGCGGCGCCATCTTCGTTCGAGGCGGCCGCCTAAAGGTCGTCAACTCGCGGTTCTTCAACAACGTTTGTCACGACGTCGGCCCCGACGTCGGTGGGGGCGCCATCCGTGTTTTCGATCAGTATCGAGACCTCCCGGTGTACGTGGTCAACAGCACCTTCGGTGGAGAAGGCCTGGGCAACGTCTGTTCAAATGGAGGCGCGCTGAGCTCGATCGGGGTCTCGTATACCGTGATCAACAGTACCTTCACCCACAACGAGGCAATCGGAGTCGGAGCCAACCCACAGCGTGACGGAACGCCGGGCGGTGGCAGCGGAGGCGCGATCTACAACGACGGCAACACCTTCACGCTCACAGTCTGCGGGAGCCGCATGGCCGGCAACCGCGCAAACGAAGGGGGCGGCGCGATTTTCTTCGTGAGCAACGATCGCACGGGCAGCCTCGTCATCGAAGACTCGCAGCTCGAAGACAACCCCAGCGGGGGTTTCGAGACCCAGGGCTACCCGGGCATTTTCGTGCTCGCGAGCGGACCTCCTCGGGTCACGAGCTCCGTCATTCGATAGGGGTGCCCCGAGCCGCTGAGCTCGGGACGACTTCGACGAGAATCTTCCCGCGGCGGTCGCCCGACTCGAGCTCTGCGAGCGCCCCTGGAAGCTCGTCGAGGGTGCAGCGGCTATCGAAGAGGGGCGTGACGCGGCCCGCTTCGACCCACGACGCGAGCTCGGAGAGTCGCTCGGCCGTGACCTTGTCGACGAACACGGCGACACGCCGGGAGGAGAAAAGGCCGCGGATCATCCACCCGAGAGGCCGGAGCAGCGGCCGAAGCCAAGGGTCGTCGGTGGGCCCGCCAACGACGACGTAGGTTCCGTCGGGCTTCACCGCGCGAAGACCGCGAGACATGGGAACGCTTCCCGCCACGTCGATGCAAACGTCGTAGGGCCTGTCGGTCTCGGTGAAGTCCGCCGAGCTCGCGTCGACGACCGCATCCGCACCGAGTGCTCGCGCCCGGTCCGCATGGTGCGCGCGGACGACCGCGGTGACGTGCGCGCGGCTAGCCTTGGCGAGCTGCACCGCGTAGCTTCCGACGCTTCCCGAGCCGCCATTGACCACGACTCGACTACCCGCTTCGACGCGGCCCTCGTTGACGACGGCCTGCCACGCCGTGAGCGCGGCGACCGGCAGCGAGCCCGCCTCGACGAGGGGCACGTTCGTCGGGGCGCGAGCAATCTGGTCGACGCGCGCCAGTGCTTCATCTGCCCACGCCGCGCCCAGTGTGATCTCTCCGAATACGGCGTCGCCGACCTGCCATTCGGTGATGCCCTCGCCGACGGCGCTCACGACGCCGGCCACGTCCTGACCGATTCCGAAGCTTCGCGGCGCTCGCACGCCGAGCGCAAGACGCATGACGTACGGTGTGCCCGTCATCACGAGGCGGTCGCCCTTGTTCACCGACGAGCCGTGCACGCGGATGCGGACCTCACCAGGCCCGGGGTCGGGCGGGGGAACCTCGCGCAACGTCACCGCATCTGCCGTCCCATAGTGTTCACGTCCGACCTGGCGCATGCCGCGTAACCTACTGCGTCCCCGTCGACCGTCGAGCCCCCGACGACGCGGACACTGTAGAGCCATCCCTCGGGAGGCCGAGCCGGTCGCCGAGTGTCTGGAGCGCTGCTTCGTCCAAGGTGTCGTCGACGATGTGCGCGTAGCTCTGCATGACGTAGACCGTGCCGTCCGGGGCGACGAGCTCGTAAACCTCGCTGCCGGAGAGGAAGACGAACTCGGTATCCCTGACGACGCGGCGTTCTTCGTGGGGAGCCTGCGAGAGATCCTCTGGCGAAAGCCTCGCCTGTACGCCTACTGAGGCTCCGCGCCTGCTTGCCAGACACGTTCGATCCTGCGCATGAGCGCGGGGTAGACGATGTAGTGCCGGAACGGGGCGATGGCTGCCATGTACAGGCGGCCGAACCAACCGCGGTGCTTGACGTAGACCCCCATTTGGCCGCGGTACGAGGTGTCGGTTTGGGGCACCCATCCGACGTGCAGGATCGCGTGCACGGTGGTGTTCGACAGCTCCACCGCCCACTCGTCGCTCGTGCGATAGACCGGACGGAACGGTGTGCTCCCGGCCGTGTCGTCGGTCGCGGCCCGAAGATCAGGAGGCAGGCGCTCTCGCAGCGAGGTTTCTCGGCAGCCAGGGATCGGCAGCGTGTTGAGCTCCTTGTCCCAACCGAAGAGTTGCCCGAGCCATTCGCGCAGCCTGAACAAGAAGCGCGACGCGCGGGAGCCTTTGTCGCTGCCATCGTCGAGCTTGGAGAAGATCTCGTCGAGCCGTGCGAAGTCTTCTAGAGTGCCTTCGGCGGGAAGCGCCCACGCGTCGATCAGCTCGAAGTCCGGCGCGATCTGAGCGATCCGCCATGGGTGCGCCGCGTGTTTCGAGATATCCAGTCTTGCCTGCACGGGCAGACCTCCAAGCCGCGTGACCTGTTGTTCTTACCCGTGTTTTTGGGGCTGTAATCAAAGAATCGCGGTGTGCATCGTAACTGTCCGGAAAGAGGCAGTTTCTCGGGGGGGAGCGTGTCCCCGATTTCAGGGGCGAAGGTCGTGGCTCGGTGTGGCACAGGTGGCGACCTCGAGATGCATTGGAATTGCAGCGCTTTTTCGTGGGCGCGGCTGGCATCGATGTTGCGTACCTTGTTGCGTCGGGTATTCCCAAAGGAGAAGCGGCATGAGGCGTGTTGGTTTTGTTTGTGCCCTGTTAGTGGGTCTGGTCGGCTGCGGCAGCGACGGCGAAGGGACAGCCGCGCCGCTCGAGAGCTTCGTCTGCGGTGCGGACGGGCAGACGTACACGGTGGAAAAGGCCGCTGAAGACGACCGAGAGGTGGCGCACCGCGGGAGGTGCGACCAGCCGATGCGCTGCGACTCCCCGGCCGACTGCTTCGCGGGCGATCGGTGCAATCCGCACGGCGGCGCGAACGTCTGCGTGCCCTTCCCTCACGGCTGCCCGTGCGTCGGCCTTTTCGAGCCGGTATGCGGCTCTGACGGCCGCACTTACATCAATGCCTGTGAGGCGCGCTGCGCCCGCGTCGAAGTCGCGTTCGAAGGGATGTGCAAAGACGACCCGTGTGCGCTGATCGACTGCGCGCCCGGCTACGTGTGCAAGCTCGGGCAATGCGTTCCCGAGGAAGGCTGCCGCGACGACCGCGACTGCGAGCCCGACGAAATCTGCATCGATTGGCCGATCGAAGAGCCGGCATACTGCGTGTGGATCGGCTGCGACAACGACGAGCAGTGCCGCCCCGGCGAGAAGTGCGTGATCGACGACATCTGCCGCGCGCCGGCAGCCGTCGGCCCGTGCGACGCGGCATTCCCACGTTGGTTCTACGACTATCAGGCCGGGCGCTGCGAGATGTTCACGTGGGGCGGCTGCGGCGGCAACGACAACAACTTCGAAACCCGCGAGGAGTGCGAGGCGACCTGCCCAATGGACACCGCGCAAAAGCTCAGCATCGCGCTGCGCGCCGGCGTCTGTGAGCCGGAGATCTTTTGCACAGACATCTATCTCCCGGTCTGCGGCGTGGACGACGAAACCTACGGTAACGCCTGCGAAGCCGAGCGCGCCGGAGTCGACGTCGCCTACGACGGCGAGTGCGTGACCGAGATCACCTGCCTCGACCGAGGCTGCCCCGACGGCTGGACCTGCGACTTCTGCCAGGCGTCGAACGGCGAAGCGCGGTACATCTGCCTTTCACCGCTCGCAGGCGCATGTCTGCCCCCGAACAATTGCCCCGACGAGGGTTGTCCGGAGGGCAGCTACTGTGGGCTCTGCTGGGTGAGCTACGAGTGCATCCCCGACGGCGCGGTGTGCTAGCGGGCTTCCCGAGGGCCTTCCCGGGCTGCAGGATGCCTTCCCCGTGGAGTCTCCGCGCGATTTGACACGACCGCGCTCCGCCCCGACCTTGTGAGGACGCCCTCGGGGGCGTCTTGGGGGGGGGTGACGAATGCGTAGCTTGTTCGTTCTTGGAATCTTCACGCTCGCCGCTGGTGTCGCGGCGTGCGCAACTGATGACAGCTTGGGCGACTTCCGCGGCACGGGCGGAAGCGGCGGATCCGCGGCCTCGGCGGGCGCGGGTGGCGCGGCCGGCATGGGTGGCGCAGGCGGTATGGGTGGCTCGGCGGGCGTCGGCGGCGAAGCCGGCATGGGTGGCGCTGCGGGCATGGGCGGTGCCGCCGGCATGGGCGGCTCGGCCGGGCTCGGCGGTTCTGGCGGCGACCCGGTCATCGGCGCCTGCAACAATAGCGGCGATGCAGCCGCGATCGCGAACGCAGGGAGCTCGCTCGAAAGCATTGGCGCGACGTGCGCGGGGAGCACCTGTCTCCCTCAGCTCGGCGACCCGGACGCCTACGCAAGCTGCGTGAGCACGTGCATCGAAACCAACGTGCCCGGTCTGTCGTCGGACTGCGCGGGCTGTTACGGCGAGCTCGGAGGCTGCGCCGTCGGCAATCTCTGCCTCGCGTGCGCGTCGGATACGTGCAGCACGGCTTGTCTC
>JAHELW010000231.1 GCA_024643985.1 Myxococcales bacterium
CCTTCTGCGTCGATGCGCACGGAAAAGTCGATTGGCGCGCCAAGCGCAAACGCATCGCCTCGCACGCGGAGCCCCGGGCTGACCGGCTCGAGGTCGAGGGCCACTCGCTCGGAAAAGTCGGCCAGACGACTGCGAATCGCCGCGAGCGGAATCGAGATTCGGCCGCCGAGCGCCTGGACCACCAAGCGCGCCGCCTGAGCTGGCTCGAGTCGTAGTCGGTGAGTCATGCGGAGCCGCTACGATGACACGAATCGCCGCGGCGCTCACGCACCACAGCGAAGCCGATTCGTGAGACGATGGCTTCCATGTCGTGCCGCATACTTAGCGCAATCTCGGCGTCTCTGATTCTGGCTTGCCAGCAGACCGAGCCAGCCGAGGAGCCCGTTCCCGCCCTTCATCACGCAGAGGTTGCCGAGGCCCTGACGCGTCTCGAAGAGGAGTTTCGCCGCGAGGTGCACGAGGTGACCGAGGGCGTCTACCAGGCGGTGGGCTTTGGGATCGCCAACTCGATCATGGTCGAAGGAGACGGCTGCGTGTTCATCGTCGACGTCATGGGGTCGGCGGAAACCGCTTCGCAGGTGAAGGCCGAGTTTCAAGAGATCACCGACAAGCCAATCGGGGCGCTGATCTACACGCACAATCACGCCGATCACGTGATGGGCGGGCTTGCGTTCGTGCCCAGCGGCGAAGTCGACGTCTACGCGCACGAGACGACGAACGACTACATCAATCGCTTCGCCAACGTGCTTCGGCCGGTTCTTCGCACTCGGAGCTCGCGTATGTTTGGAAGCTACCTTCCGCGCGATGGGAGCGATGCGATGGAAAACGTGGGACTCGGGCCTTTCGTCGAGACGCTCGACCCGAACGCGACGCTCGGGCTGATCCGGCCGAACAAGACTTTTTCCGACGTGCTCGACGCGGAGATCTGTGGCGTGAAGGTGCGGCTCGTTCATGCGCCGGGAGAAACGGACGACCAGCTCTTCGTGTGGCTGCCGGAGACGCGCGTGCTCTTGCCGGGCGATAACATCTACAAGGCGTTTCCGAACCTCTATTCGATTCGCGGGACCTCCTTTCGGGACGTGCGCGCCTGGGCGACGAGCATCGACAGGATGCGCGCGCTCCGGCCGGCGCATTTGGTTCCGAGTCACACACGGGCGATTTCCGGTGAAGAGGAAATCCACGAAACCCTCACGGCCTATCGCGATGCGATTCAATTCGTTCACGACCAGACGGTTCAAGGCATCAATCGGGGGCTCACGCCGGACGAGCTCGTCGAAACGGTGAAGCTCCCGCCGCACCTGGCTTCGCACCCGTATCTTCAGGAGTACTACGGCAAGGTAGAGTGGTCGGTCCGCGGGATCTTCAACGGCTATCTCGGCTGGTTCGACGGCGACGCAGCCACGCTCGAGCCCGCAGGCCCGAGCGAGCGCGCCGCGAAAATGGCGTCGCTCGCCGGCGGCTCTGAAGCACTTCTCCGCGCCGCCCGCGACGCGCTCCAGCGGGAAGAACACGCCTGGGCCGCCGAGCTCGCCACGCATCTGCTCGTCCTCGATCCGAAGTCGTCGGAGGCCAAACAGATCAAGGCCGACGCGCTCCGTGCTCTCGCCCGCCGCGAGCTCAATGCAAACGCCCGCAACTACTACCTCACTCAGGCGCTCGAGCTGGAAAGCGAGGTCGAGATCCACGACGAGATGAAGCCGGAGAATGCGCTTTCGTTCGTGAGCACGGTCCCGATCGGCCGATTCGTCGCCGCGATGCCGGCAAACCTTCTCTACGAAAAGAGCGCAGACAAAGAGATCGTGGTCGGCTTCCGCTTTCCAGACGTCGACGAAAGCTACGGCATCGAAATCCGCCGCGGCGTCGCCGAGTTCAAGACAAGCTTTCCCGACGAACCCGATCTCACGATCACCGCCGACTCCCAAGTCTGGCGCGAGCTCGTCCTAGGCCTCCGAACCCCACTGAAAGCCTTCGCCTCGGGCGACGTAAAGTTCGAAGGCAGCGCCTTGGATCTGGTCGGCTTCCTCCGCCTCTTCCGCAAGCCTTGATCAGGGGACATTCTCCCCCTCCAAAACCTCACTCTTTCCAACCCCTTACGACCCACACCGCGAAAACCCGAATTCGCCCTGCATACGGGTCTCGGAAAAAACACGACGGGGGCCTGCGCGGAGCGGGAGCGCCTGCAAATGCGGCCCGTAGGACTGGGGATGTAGGCCGCGCACGCGCTCCCTCGGGCTGCGCGCCAATCGCGGGTGGTTGCTGTTGTGGCGATTGTCACTTGGCACGTCCGCTCCGACCCCCGTCGTGTTTTTTCCGAGCCCCTAGGCAAGCGTTGTGTCCCTAGCAGGCGGGCGGCATCTAGGATCTAGGGGGACATTCTCCCCCCTCGCGAATGCCCTCATTTCAACCGCTTACGACCCACACCGCGAAAACCCGCTCGGGTGAATATGGATCCGCGAGCTCTAGACTCCGCGTTGAGCACTCGGTACTGAGCACGTACATGGCTAGGTTGACTATCGTAGTGCTATCGGCGGCCATGCTGCTCTGCGGCTGCGTGAAGGGGGCCGGACATCGCCCACCATCAGGTGAGCTGGAACGCTACATCGCGACTGTGCACGGGCAGATCCACGCGGAGTTCGCAGATCGGTTTCTGCCGACCCTCGCCGGGACGCGCGATCGATCCCTCTCCGACCCCTTGCTCTTCACCCGGCTCGAAATCGTCGTCAACCGGGATGGCTCAGTGCACCGTCTCGGCCTGGTCCGGCCCAGTGGTTCCGACGTGTTCGATCAGGGAGCGTTTGAGTCGGTCTTAAGCGCGCAGCCGTTCCGCGAGCCACCCGCAGCCGCGTTGAGCGGCGATGGACGGCTCTATCTTCATTGGTCGTTCCACCGAAACCAGATGCAATGCGGCGTCTACAACACCCAGCTCTTCGTGGTTTCGGAGCCGCCGGAGAGCGTTGTCGGGCTGGACCAGTTGCAGCAGGACGCTGTCGTGTCACCGGACACCAGCGCCGTTTGGGGACAGAAGCACACACACACACTGATCGCTCGTCTCCTCTTGCAGAACGGCAGGAGGTCGAGCCCCGTATGCGGGGCGAAATTCGGGTTTTCGCGGTGTGGGTCGTAAGTAGTTGAAAAGAGGGCGTTTGCGAGGGGGGAGAATGTCCCCGTCTAGTTCATCGGTTTGCGGGGGGTGCGCGAGGAGAATCGGTCGGGATGCCCAGCACAGCGAGTGGGGGCGAGCGTAGCGAGCGGGCACCCATTCGCGAGCACGGGCGTCGCGACCGATTCTCCGATCCTGCCAGTCGCCGAGCCGGCGTCTAGTTCAGCGTGCAGGTTGGGTTGACGCAGTACTGGTTGCCGTCGCCGCTGGCGTCGAAGCAGGCGAAGCCGCCTGGGCACTGGACGTCGCTTTCGCACGTGAGTTGGCAGGTGTTCGTCTCGGAGTCGCAGGCCAGCATCAGGTTGTCGCGGTCGTAGCGCTCGTTGAGCGCTGCTTCCATGCACGCTGCCGGATCGCTGTCCGCAGAGCACTCGACCGTCACGCAGCCTGAGTCGTTGATGCAGGGCCAGCCGATGTCGGCGTCCGCGGGCGGGGCGGCCTGCAGGCACTCGAAGCGAATGCGGGCGCCGCTGACGGGCTCCGCGCCCGAGGTGAAGCTCACGCGCTGCTGCTCCGGGTTGAAGGAGCAGGCGTTGACCGTCTCGGCGGTGAAGTCGTCGTAGAACCAGCCTTCGCCCGAGGGAATGCCCGCCGTGGGATCGCTCGGGAGCTGAGTCACGCGGCAGACCTCGCGTCCGTCTTCGTTGCCCACCGGCGACGGCTCGCGTCCTCGACCGGCGTCGGCGCACGTCTGACCTTCGGGCTGCACCTCGCGCACCTCGCAGCCGACGAGGTTCGCGGAGTCGCGGTTGAGCGGCCTCGGCAGACAGAGCTGACGAAGCGCGGCAGCGATGCGATCGACGATCGCGTCGAGCGCGGGCGCGTAGTCGTCGGCGCAAATCGCCTCGACGACGGTGCCGACGCCGGAGCTGCCCTCGGCGAGACCTTGCATCGTTTCCACGATGCGGCGTCCGGGAGCCGCCGAGCCCGAGCCGTCGTCCGCGTCGCATGCGGGCACGAGCTGGGTGCCCACGCTGTCGCCTGCGGCCCCGTCGGGCTTGCGCTCGACCATGTCTGGATGGGCGAGAATCGCCGCGTAACGGTCTTCGTCGGTTTCGAAG
>JAHELW010000058.1 GCA_024643985.1 Myxococcales bacterium
CATGTCGGCGTCTAGCGCGTTCAGCTTGTCCGGCCTCGACAGGCGGACGGTTGCGACTGCGTTGTCGATGGTGACTTGGACTCGTTCGGCCATGGGTGCTCCTATCTGAAGACTACGGTCTTGTTGTCGTAGACCAGAATTCGATCCTCGAGGTGCCAGCGGACGGCACGCGCCAACACGACCTTCTCGAGGTCGCGGCCCTTGCGTACGAGGTCCGGAATGGAATCGCGGTGCGAGCAACGAACCACGTCTTGTTCGATGATCGGACCCTCGTCGAGCTCGGCCGTAGCGTAGTGCGCCGTGGCCCCGATGAGCTTCACGCCGCGCTCGAACGCACGATGGTATGGCTTGCTCCCCATGAACGCCGGCAAAAAGGAGTGGTGAATGTTGATCACCTGCCCGCTGAACGCGTTCAGGAAGTCGTCCGTCAGAATCTGCATGTAGCGTGCGAGGACGACGAGATCGACGTGTGCCTGGTCGAGAAGGCGCAGCGCCTCCGCCTCTTGTTCGCGCTTGGTCTCCTTCGTGACTGGAAGGTGGTGAAACGGCACGTCGAACTGCCGGGCCACGGGCTCGAGGTCGGGGTGGTTACTGACGATGAGCGGAATGTCGGTCGCGAGCTCGCCCGACCGCTGGCGCAGAAGCAGATCGTAGAGGCAGTGATCGTACTTCGAAACGAAGATGGCCGTTCGATAGCGGTGCAAGCGATCGCAGAGCCGCCAGTTCATCGAAAAACGCTGGGCGACTTCACCAATTGCAGTCTCGAGGCTGCGCCGATCGGTGTGAAGCTCGGACATGTCGAACTTGATGCGCTGGAAGAACTGGCCCGCCACCGGGTCGGTGTGTTGGTCTGCGTCGAGAATGTTGGCTCCGTGACCGTAGAGGACCTGTGCCAGGGCGGCGACGAGGCCCTTGCGATCCGGGCAGCAGACGAGAAGGGTGGCGGTGTTTTCCACGGCCTAGTGTTTAGCCGTTGAAGCCCCATTCGGCCAGCGCCGTCATCGGCTGAGCCTTTCCATGGCGTCGCCGAAGATGTAGACGAGCTGGAAGAAGCCCGCCATCGTCCCGAGAAGCGCCCCGGCGGCGATCAGCTTCCACTCGTCCTGTTGGAAAGCGGGCCGAAGCACGCCCTCGTAGCTTACGCGGTCGAGCCCTTTCATCCTCCGTTCGAGCTCGCCGTGGAGGTCTACCGACTCGCCGGCGAACGTGTGGAAGAAGCCGCCGGGCTTCGGCCATTCCGACTTGATGCGCTCCAAGACCTCCGCCCGAAGCGCGGGGCGCTCCTCCTTGGGAAGCACGAGCTGGGCCATCGGGTGCGCCTCGTACTTCGCGATGAGCTCGCCGACCCGGTGTTCGACGATTTCGTTCATTCGCTCGGCGCCGTCGCTCTCCATCACCGTTTTGACGATGTTGTCCGCGTTGAGCACTCGGGTCGCGACGATGCGCCCGAATGCCTCTGCGACCTCCGGCTGCCTCTTGTGAAACAGACCCTGAATCGTGATTGGGCCGACCTTGGTGGGCTCTCGTGGCGCGAACACGAGCTTGATCGCGATCCAGTTCGTGAGATAGCCGACCCAGAACCCGGCGGCGGGAAGTATCCAGGGGGCAGGGTAGATCACCCAAATGACCATCTGGAAGAGGCCGAAGAGGAAGCCGAAGTAGAGTCCGGAACGTTCGATGAACTTGAACTCCTGCCGGCCGACCTCGAAGAACATTTCCCCCATCAGCGCCTTGTGTCGTTCGATTGCCTCGAGGACCGTCTTCTCGATGTCCATGATGCTCTCGACGTCGTCCGCCATGTCGAGCGCAATCACATGGGCCACGTCCACCACCTCTGCTCGAACCCGCTCGCGAACCTTGTTTTGCATGAACTCGCCGGCGTTGTCCCAGAGCGGCTTCGCATGCTTGTTTGCGACCTCGTCGATGATTTGCTCCGCCACGTCGTCGATCACGGCGCCGAGCTTCCCGGTGAACGACTCGGCGTTGAAGGTTTCATCGAAGAGCTGCCGTAGAGACAGGAGCTTCTCGGTGATCAGCGAGTTCGAGACCCTCGCGAGCCGAAGGGCGTTTGCGGGAATGACCCCCTGCCAGCCGAGGTAGGGAGGAATGCCTACGAACTCGATCGGGTGAAACATCATCTTGATCGCCACGACGTTGGTGAACCAGCCGACGACTGCACTGATCAGTGGGATCAGCAGTACGATCGGGTTCTCTTGTATGCGTGTCAGCAGCTCCATCGAAGTCGGCGCTCTCGCGGGCTGGCTAGGGCGTGTAGAGGTGCATCCAGTAAAGCAACAGCGCGATCGTCTTGGCGTCCTCGATGTGGCCGTCCCTGAGCATGTCTCTCACCTGCCACTGCGGAATGGGGAACACCTCGATCTCCTCGTCGCTGTCGAGGGACTGCCTGCTGGGCGTCAGATCCGTCGCGATGAAGCCGTGCATTTTTTCGTCGAGAATTCCGGGCGACGCATAGAACGCGGTGAGCGGCTCGACCTTGCCGGCACGGTAGCCGGTCTCCTCCTCGACCTCTCGCGCAGCGCAGACCTCCGGGGGCTCGTCGGGCTCCAGCGTGCCTGCCGGCAGCTCCCACAGCACCTTTCCCACGGTGCGGCGATGGTTTCGGATGAGAATGATCCGGCCGTCATCGAGGAGCGGAAGAATCACCGCGGCGCCTCGATGCTCGATCACGTCACGGACGATTTCGTGGCCGTCGGGGCCCTCGAACGTCAGTCGAGCGACTTGGAAAAGCGAGTTCGAGAGGAGCAGCTCGCGCGATTTCATGGCGCGCATCATGGCTGACTTCGGAGTCGTTTTCACGTCAATTTGACTGGATCGTGCGGGATCGCCATTGTGGGGGCGTGCGGCTCGGGAATCTATGGGGCTCCCCGTTGGCGGTCGTCCTGGTCGGGATTGTGATGGCGGGTGTCTGGACGCTCGGGTACGGCGCGTCGACGACTTCTGCAGACGCGTCGCCAAAGAGCCCTGCCGCGATCGACGAAACAGCCGTTCTCGACGCCGTCCGTGCTTCCAAACGCATGGGGCCGCGTCTTCTCGAGCCACCGCCGAGCGACGAGCTCGGTCTCGACATCGCCATCGAAGATCGCGACGGGGGCTCGATGAAAGCGCTTCACGAGGCGTTGGCGCGGGCCGAGGCGGGGGAGGGCCAAGCACGCCTCGTCTTCTTCGGCGCATCCCACGTGGCGAGCGATTTATTCACCGGGCACATCCGACGCGAGCTTCAGAGCCGCTACGGAGATGCAGGTCACGGTTTCGTCGTGCCGGTGCATCCGTGGCGCACCTACCGGCACCGCGACATCAACATCGAAAGCGACGGCAAGCGCTGGGAGACGCATCGGATTCGCGTCGGGGACTCCGAAGTCGAGCGCGTCGGAATCGCCGGCGTGGCGATGAGCAGCCGTTTGCCGGGTTCCTTCGGTGCGGTGAGCACCACTGAAGACAACGAGCACGGCCGCAGCGCCGACTTTTTCGAGCTGTACTACCTCGAGCATCCGCGCGGCGGCGACTTGGATGTTTTCATCGACGGCCGGCGGGCGCGACGAGTTCCCACGCGTGCGTCCAAAGTGGGGACGGCCTACGCGGCGTTTCGCGTTCCAGACGGCTCACATCGATTCGAGGTGCGCACGCTGAGCCGGCGCCCGGTTTGGCTGTTCGGCGTGGCGGTCGAGCGAGACAGGCCCGGCGTCATCGTGGACACCCTCGGGATCAACGGCTCCCGGGCGCGCTATCAGCTGCTCTGGGACAGCGACATCTACCGCGAGCACCTGCGCCGCCGAAAGCCCGATCTCGTCGTGCTTGCTTACGGAACCAACGAAAGCGGAGACGAGTCGCCCATCGAAGACTACGAGCGCGACCTTCGCAGCGTCGTCGAGCGCATGCGTGAAGCCGCTCCGACCGCATCGTGTTTGCTGATCGGGCCCTCCGACCGTCCGCTCGAAGTCGAAGAACGCGTCTTCGAAGATCGGGGTCGGACATCGCAGATCATCGACGTCCAACACCGCGTCGCGCTCGAGTACGGGTGCGGGTTCTTCGATCTCGTCGCGTTTCAAGGTGGCTCGCTGTCCATGGTGCAGTGGGCGGCGAACGATCCGGCCTACGCGTCCCAGGACCACATCCACTACACGCGGCGCGGCTATCAGCGCCTCGGCGAAGTGTTGCTCTCCGCGCTGCTCGAAGGCATGCCGGACTCGAGCGTGCCCGCGCTGGCTACGTCGCCCGAGCCCGAAGATGCAGGGGCGCGCGACGACTTGCCGGAGAGATAGTCGGCAAAGCCGGCCAAGAGTGCCTTGTAGAACATGTTGCCGATGATCTCGTATCCGGCGGGAGTGGCGTGCCGAAAGTCCCCCATCGCGAGCCGCGGCCGCGCTTTGTACCAGCGCCGCATCGCATTTTCGCCACCCATCGCCTGCCAGGTGTCGTAGAACGCGCATCCCGAGTCGAACGCCGCGCGACGCTGCGCGGCGACGATTCGTGGAATCGTCGGAAGCGTCCGGATACGCCCTCGCTTCCTCGTTGCCTGGTCTAACGGCGAGAAAACGAGGCACCCCAAGTCGTCTCGCCCCTGCCGCATACGGGCCAGCACCTCGAGGTAGTCCTCGTAGAAAGCTTCCTCCGGTCTGTCGTCGCTTGCTTCGTTGCCGCCGAACCCGAGAACGACGAGGTCGACACCACGGCGCTTCATCTGGTCCGCGATGTGAGCGGCGTCGAAGTTCAGCAGTCGGTTGGCGCGTGCGCCGACGAGACCGAGGGAGTCGTAAACGACCCCGGGTCCCTCGCGCTCCACGACGACTCCGTAAAAGCTGACCGGGGCGCCCCGGTGGTAGCGAAGCTCGATCGCATGCGGTCCGTTCGGCGCCACGATTGAATGGACGCCGCTGCCGTGCTCCTCGGCCTTGGTCGAAACGACCTCGCGCTTGCCGTCGTCGAGCCGCACCGAGAACTTCCCGCCGCGGGGATGCTGCTCGTAGTAGATGTCGAAGCGCGACGCTTGCCTACCGACGTCGCCTCGTTTCGCCGTGCCGACGCGAGCCCATGCACCCCGCATCGCGCGCGATTGCACGCCACCATATCCATATCGCCCCGCTCGATTCTGCCGGCGAACGACTTCGCGCGTGTCCCAAGCCTCCGGGTTCGACGACTGGCGCACGCCGCGGTGCTTGTAAGGAATGTAGCCCTTCGCAGCGAGGACGAACCCGTGTCCGGCGTCCCCGAAACGCGCCTGGAGGTTCTCCCTGACGGTCGACGTGATCAGATCGGTCGCGATGCTGGAATCGCCATAGTGACCGACCCTGGCGATCGCCCCCTCTTCGCCGCGCGCTGCCTTTTCGAGCGCCTCGTAAAACGGCCGCATGCCGCGACCCGTCGGATCCTCGATGTGAACCGCGATTCCGTCGTACTCGGAGGAGTCGACCCTCAGCCGGTCTTCGGCGGGTGGAAGCACCACGGGTGCCGCACCCAGATTGCCTGCCACCGTCTCTCCAACCGCCTCGGCCAGCCTCGCCGAGGCTTTGGCCGTCGAAGCCGTCGATCGATAGCTTCCACCGTGTCCCGCGAATGCCGGGATGTCGCCCCACTGCTTGAACAAGCGAAGGACCGGCAGATCCTCTTCGCCTGGAATCCAAGGCCGGAGCGCGTGCATCGGAGGAACCACGTAGGTCAGCATGCACGCCGCGAACATGAACACGGTGACCGTGGCCAAGTGCTGCAAAGGCGTGAGCCGCTCGTAGATACGCTTGAACATCAGAATTGGAAGTAGATGTAGGGGACGACCTGACTCGTCGCGACGAGGCTGAGCGCGATTCCGACCGCAGCGAGGGTGACGCCTTGAGCAGGCGCTGGCATCGTCTTGAAGCGCAGCTCGATCGATTCGAACCAGCGCTTCGGGGTGTAGTGCGCGGCGAACGTCGCAACCAGAAGCAGCCAAACGCCGAGCGAGATCTGGCCGACCCCGAAGGTGCCGCTACCGAGCCTCGCCGTGACGTCCACGGCGTTCTGGAGGCTCGTCGCGCGGAATAGGATTCTCGAGAACACCACGAACTGCAGCGCCCAAAACACCTTGAATGCATGGAGCTGCCAGGAATCGACGGTGTCACGCGTCCGTCCCGAGGTTCGATAGAAGAAGCGATGGATGACCATCGCCATCGACTGAAGGATCGCGTAGAAAACGAAGGTCCACGATGCCCCGTGCCAGATGCCGATCAGAAACATCGTGAGCCAGAGGTTCCAGTACGCTCTGGCTGGGCTCACGCGGGAACCTCCGAGCGGATAGTAGAGGTAGTCCCGAAGCCACGTCGACAGCGTCATGTGCCATCGCCGCCAGAACTCCGCAGGGCTTGCCGACTGGTACGGACGATCGAAGTTCTCCGGAAGCTCGAGCCCCATGAGCTTTGCGGACCCGCGCGCGACGTCCGTGTAGCCCGAGAAGTCGCAGTAGATCTGCATCGTGAAGCCGTAGAGCGCGATCACGACCTCTGCACCGCTGTAGAGCTCGGGCTGATCGAACACCCGGTCGACCAGGTTGACCGAGAGGTAGTCCGCAATGGCGACCTTCTTCACCATGCCGGTCGCGATGAGGAACAAGCCTTGCGTCACTTGCTCGTTCTTCAGCGTGATCTTGCGCTGGAGCTGAGGCAGCAGCTGTGAGGCGCGCACGATTGGCCCAGCCACGAGCTGGGGGAAATACGTCACGAAGAACGCGAATTGGAAGAAGTTCCGAGTCGGCTCGAGCTTTCGCCGATAGATGTCGATCGTGTAGCTGAGCGTCTGAAAGGTGTAGAACGAGATCCCCACCGGCAGCAGAACGTCCAAAAAAGGCGGGCTCTCGATGGTGATTCCGAGGAACAGGTGGAAGACGTCGGCGGTCGCCTGCGACGCGAAGTTGAAGTACTTGAAGATCCCGAGCAGGCCGAGGTTCGAGACGAGGCTGACGAGGAGCCACCGCTTCCGCGCTTTTTCGTTTTCCGTGGCGTGGATTCGGAGCCCGACGACGTAGTCGACGACGGTCGAACCGAGGATCAGGACGATGTACGCCGGGTGCCATGCCATGTAGAAGAGGCACGAGGCGACGAACACGAACACGATCCGCAGCTGGGCGTGTCGCGCCAACAGCCAGAACCCCGCGATGGCGATGCCGAGGAACAGAATGTAGTCGAGGCTGTTGAAGAGCACTGGTCCCCTTACCCAGCGTGAACGCGCGGGGTTTTAGCCGCAGCAGGCCCTGCACGCTAGCTGCTTGACGGAAGGGCCCCTTCACCCAAGCATCTGCGCCCGGAGGATGGAATGAAGATCAAGGGTTCGGTGGTGCTGGTCACGGGTGGGGCCTCGGGGTTGGGTGAAGCGACGGTGCGCGAAGTCGTCGCGCGGGGCGGCCGCGCCGTCATCGCCGACCTCAACGAGGAGCGCGGCGAACATCTCGCGAAGGAGCTCGGCGAGGCGGCCCGGTTTGCAAAGGCGGATGTGAGCAACGCAGCAGACGTCGAGGCCGGTCTCGAGCTGGCGGGCTCGCTCGGAACGCTGCGTGCGGCCGTGAGCTGCGCAGGCATCGGGATTGGGGTCCGGACGATCGACAAGACGGGCGCTCCCCACGATCTGGCGGCCTTTCAAAAGGTCATCTCGGTCAACTTGGTCGGAACGTTCAACGTCCTTCGTCTCGCTGCCTCGAGAATGAGCAAGAACGAGCCCGAGGACGGCGAGCGGGGGGTCGTGATCAACACGGCGTCAATCGCGGCGTTCGACGGACAGATCGGCCAGGTCGCCTACTCGTCGTCGAAGGGCGGAATCGTCGGCCTGACGCTCCCCGCGGCCCGTGACCTCAGCAAAGCGCAGGTCCGCGTAGTGACCATCGCACCGGGCACGTTCGACACACCCCTTCTCGGCATGCTGAGCGACGACATTCGCGCAGCCTTGGCCGCAACGATTCCCCATCCGAGCCGGCTCGGACGCCCGCAGGAGTTTGGCGCGCTTGCCTGTCACATCGTCGAGAACGGATACATCAACGGCGAGGTGATCCGTCTCGATGGCGCGCTTCGCATGGCGCCGCGCTAGCTTGCCCGGGTTGCCAAGGGCTCTAGGGTCGGCCGGTGGCTGAGACGGCGTACGCAGAGGGACACGGCCTGGGCGTGTCTCCGGCGCGCCGCAAACGGATTCTCGGGCTCGCGCTTCCGATCATCGGGGGCATGATCTCGCAGAACGTCCTCAACCTCGTCGACACCGCGATGGTGGGCACCCTCGGCGATGCGGCGCTGGCGGGCGTCGGCCTCGGTGGCTTTGCCAACTTCTTGTTCTCTGCGTTCGTTCTCGGCCTCTCTGCGGGTGTCCAGGCAATGGCGGCGCGCCGCGTCGGGGAGGGACGATGGCGGGAGACCGCGATTCCCCTGAACGGCGGTCTTCTCCTCGCTCTGGCACTGGCCGTCCCGTGGTCCGCGCTGCTGATCGCATTCACCTGGGAGTATTTCCCGCTCCTCACGACCGACGGCGCGGTCGTCGAGCAGGGCGTTCCCTACCTTCGGGCGCGCCTCGTGGCGATGTTTGCCATGGGGATGAACTTCGCCTTCCGCGGCTATTGGAACGCCATCGACAAGTCGATCCTCTACATGCGCACGCTCATCTCGATGCATGCGGTCAACATCTTTCTCAACTGGGTTCTGATCTTCGGCAATCTCGGAGCCCCGGCTTTGGGCGCGACGGGCGCGGGTGTGGCCTCGGCGGTCGCCACCATCTTCGGGACGGCGTCGTATTTCGTCTTGGGTCGCAGCTATGCGCGCGACTGCGGTTTCCTCCACGGTCTCCCGAACCGAGAAACGCTGCGGACGATGATCCGTCTTTCCGCTCCTGCGGGACTTCAGCAGTTCTTCTTCGCAGCGGGGATGACCGCCTTTCTGATGCTGGTCGCCCGCATGGGAACGTCGGAGCTCGCCGCGACCAAAGTGATCATCGATTTGATTCTAGTCGGGATCCTGCCGGGCATCGGCTTCGGGCTGGCCGCGGCGTCCTTGGCTGGGCAAGCGCTCGGCCGCGGCGATCCCCACGACGCCAAGCAGTGGGGATGGGACGTAGCCAAGATTGCCGTCTTCGTCGTGGCCGCGCTGAGCTCGCCTGCGGTGCTCTGGCCCGAGCTCATCCTCAGCGGCTTCATCCACGACCCCAGCACCCTCGCGCTCGCCGCCAATCCGCTGCGCGTAGCGGCTGGGTTCTTGTTCATCGACTCCGTTGGCATGGTCCTCATGAACGCGCTGATGGGCGCCGGCGACACCAAACGCACCATGTTCATCAGCATCGGCTTCCAGTGGCTGATCTTCCTGCCCATCGTCTACGTGGTCGGGCTGGTGCTTTCGCTCGGGCTCGTGGCCGTGTTTGCGGCCCAAGCGGCCTACCGCGGCGTGCAGGCCGTGACTTTCGCGTCGATGTGGCAGCGGGGGCGCTGGCAGACGATCGAGCTTCACTGAGCGCTTACGGAGGCTCCCGCGTCACTCGACCGGCTCACCGCTGGTGCGGTCGAGCGTCATCCACGGCGTGCCTGCGATCTCCACCTCGACGGTTTCTCCCTCGATGACGAGAGCAGGCTGCGTCGCCACCGCGCCGAGCTCGGCGCGCCAGAGCTCTTTTCCCGAGCCGACGTCTTTGGCGATGACGAGACCCGGGTCACCGGTCGTTGCCTCGTAGAGCACCCCATCGCGTAGGACGGCGGCCGCTTCTACCTCGCCGGCCGCCACCCGGCGCGCCCGGCTGCCCTCCTCGACTCGGGATGCAGCCAGCCAAGCGACGACGGCAACCCCGATCGCCACCGTGAGCAGCACGATGACCACCCGCTTTCCAGATTTGCCCTCTTCCGCCACGGCGGGGTTCTAGCACGTGTCGCCCGCGGCTGAAGCGCGAGCGGAAATCCAGCGCGAAATCGACGAGTTCGGGTTTCCCTGAATCCTTTTTCGCGCCGGTGGGCTCTAAGACCTGACGCCCCCAGGAGGGCGGCTTTCAAGGAGGTTCCCGATGAGCGCGATATTCCCGCGAAACGAGCACAACATCGAACGTGTGATTCGTGTGGCGGCTGGGGTTGCCCTGCTGTCCCTGGTATGGATCGGTCCACAAACACCCTGGGGATGGGTAGGCTTGGTGCCGCTGGTCACGGGGTTGGTCGGGAGCTGTCCGCTCTACCGGCTTCTCGGAATCTCCACATGCTCGATCGGCAAGCGCACGGCTCAGCAACCTCCGACCGGGACCTGATCGTCCGGGCGGCCGAAGGGGACCGCCGCGCGTTCGAGCTGCTCGTCGAGCGGCACGCGGCGGCGGTCCTCCGGTTGACCACCGCGGTCAGTGGCGATCCCACTGCCGCAGAGGATGCGTTGCAGCAGACGTTTCTGAATGCGTACCGGAGCGCGTCTGGTTTTCGAGGAGATGCCTCGGTTCGCACTTGGCTTCTCTCGATTGCTCGGCGTGCCGCGTATCGGGTGCGCCCCCGAATCGACCGAGAGAAGCTCGTCGAGGAGCCCCTCTTGGAGCTGGGTGTCCAGGCGGGCTGGGGGAGCGCCGATCCAGAGGCGATTGCAATTGCCGCCGAGCGCACGGGGGCTCTTCGCGAGGCCCTCTCGACCCTTTCCGCGGAGGACCAAGAGGTGCTGATACTGCGTGACCTCGAGGGACTTCGCGGCGCGGAGGCCGCAAAGCTCCTCGGCATCGGCGAGCGTGCTCTCAAGAGCAGACTGCACCGAGCGCGTCTACGACTTGCTGTAGCGCTTCGCCAGGCGGCGCCCGAGCACACCCATGACTTGGAGGGAGGTCGACCATGACTGAAAGAACCGTTGGCGGACTGCGGTGTTCCGAAGTTCTCGCCCAACTGAGTGACTATCTCGACGGCGAGCTCGCCAAGCCCGAGGTGGAGAGAATCGAAGAACACCTCCTCGGCTGCCCGAACTGCGAGCGGTTCGGAGACAACTTCGGATCGATGGTCGTGTCGCTCCAGCGCCAGTCCGATCGGTCCGAGGCCTTCGACTCGGATCTCGTGAGTCGCCTCCTGTCGCAAATCGATCAGCTGAACCCGGAGTCTTAGGTCTCGTGCGATTCAAGCTCGCCTTGCTTTTTGCGATTCTGCTGCTCGTGGCGGGATTCTACGCGAGCGGCTTCTACGCGCGGGTCGACGTCCACGAAGTCCGACGATGGGTAGAAGGTGCCGGTGCCTGGGGCGGCTTGGCCTTCGTCGCCGCCCACGCGCTCCTACAGCCCCTCGGTGTGCGATCGATCTTCTTCCTTCTGAGCGCCCCTTTGATTTGGTCTCCTGCGCATGCGGTGTTGCTCAACTGGAGCGGAGCGATCGTGGCTTCGACGCTGGCGTTCGCATTCGCGCGCTTCGTCGCTCGAGACTGGGCTCAGAAGCGCGCGCCGGAGCGCATTCGAAAGCTCGACGAGCGACTTGCGACAAACGGCTTTCGTACCGTGACCCTGCTGAGACTGGTGTTCTACACCACGCCAGCCCTGCAGCTCGCGCTGGGAGTCTCACGCGTTCGTCCGGGGCCGTTCGTGTTGGGCACCGCGTTGGGCGTCTTGCCGTTTACGCTCTTGATGACTTTTTTCGGCGCGGAGATGAGCACGTTCTTCTGGAGGTTGGTGTCATGAGATTCGAAGCGCGGTTTCGTCCGCCTCTCCTCGCGTTCATCGGGGTCGTGTGCCTCGGCCTGCCCCTGGCTGCAAGCGCGCACGCGGATGCAAAGTGCGAAAGACAAGAAGCCCCGGAGCTTTTCGTCGACCTCTTCTCGAGCACGCGGATCTATCCGAACGCAGACGCGGCGTTGATGGGCTTTGCGACCGGTGCGGTTTGGCGCCCATCCGACAAGTGCGTCCACTTGGCAGGGGAAGGGTTCGCGAGATTCGGGAGCCGCACCTCGGTGTCGGGCGATCTGAAGATGCGGACGGCCGGCGGCGCGATCGGTGCGCTCTGGGGCAACGGAGACCCAGACCACTGGTTTGGCGCAGGGGCGATGTTCGATCTCGGCTGGGGGCGTGTGGGCGCGCGAAACGATTTCGTCATGAGTGGCTATCTGCGAGCGCTCCTCTACTGGCGGCTTCGAAAGGAGTTCTGGGTTGGTCTCGACGCGCGGGTCGGTCACGTCGTCGTACCGGTGACGCTCGACGGCGTCGGCATCAAAGGACCCGTGCTTGGGCTCGGTATTGGCGCGATGTGGGGTGAAGGAGAGTATGGCGCGCGCTGAGCACCACTTCCGCGAGTCGAGACGGGTTCTCGGGGTCCTGCTCGTGACCTTGGTTCTTCTCGGACCGGGATGCACCGGCGTGTTGCAGAACCTCGGCGCGAGGTGGGCGACCAACAAGATCGCGGGCGTCTTCGATCTCGATGACGCGCAGCGCAAGGCGACGCGCGAAGCCGTCGACCGAGCCATCGACGAAGCGCCAGAGCTCCTCCGACCGCGACTCGACTTGCTCGTGGCCACGGTCGATCGGGCCCTCGCCAAGGGTTTGAACGAAGAGAACATGCGGGTCATCGAACGTCAGATCGACATCTTGATGGACAAGGCCGTCACTTGGATCGTCGACGAAGCGGCCCCCATTCTTGCCACGCTCCATGACGACCAAATCGATCGCGCTCAGCGAGAGCTCGACGAGCGACTTCAGGAGACCCGCGACGAGCTCAATGCGCCCCTCGAGGAAAGAACCGAGCGACGCCAAGAGAAATTCGTCGAAGCCATCGAGAAGTGGACGGGCCGCTTGAGCGACTCCCAGGAGCGCGCGATTCGCGCCTACGTCGCTTCCATGCCGGACGAGGCGGCGGACAGGCTGCGCGCGGACGAAGAACGTCTCGCCCACATCGCCGACGAGCTCCGCAAACATCCTGGAGCGCCGGCAATCCGTGACCTGTTGTGGAGCGCTTGGAAACAGCGAGAGGACTGGGGACCGGGAACTCGGTCGGCCGAAGCGCGGCGCGCGGACGGCCGGAAGACGCTGTTTTTCGTGTACGATCTTCTCGATCCGAAGCAGAAAGACCACATGAGCGAACGGCTACACGAGACGCATGCCACCGTGAAGAGCTTGCTCGGAACGGGGGAGGGCTGAGTGCCGCAGCGTGAGCGCCATCCGAGTCCCCGCGTCTACCGGGTATCCGAGCTCGTCCGCGACCTGGGATCCGTGATCTTCCGCGCGCCGTCCCTGCTCTCGATCTGGCTCGGCCGTCGTCTATCTCCCGCCCTCCGCGAGCAGGTCGTGGTCGCCGTAGCGCAAGCCAACGCGTGCCGGATGTGCGAGCATGCGCATACGCGGATGGCGCTCGAAGCGGGGGTGACGGACGCCGAGCTCGCCGCGCTCGAGAACATGGACGAGAACGCTCTCGATCGACGCACCTGGCTCGCCCTCGCTCACGCGCGAGAGCGCGTCGCCGCGGATTTTGCTCCCGTCGTCGACGATGCTCATCGCGCGGACCTCGAGCGGGCGCTCGGCCGGCAAATCGTGCGAGACGTCGAAGACGTGGCGCGTGTCATGACCGTCGCCAACCGCATCGCGAACACGCTCAACGCGCTTCCGGATCGTCTCCGCGGTCACCCGGTCCCCGGCAGTCGACTGCCGGACGAGGTCTTGATCAACGTCTTGTTTCTCCCCGCCGCCTGGCTCGGCACGCTGGTTGCGGCCTTGCGGCAGCGCAAGTCCCCCTTCGAGGTGTGGCGCCAGGCCCGTGGACGAACCGAACGGACTCGAGCTTGAAAAGGACTGCCACGCGGCTCGACGCGAAGGGCATTTCGCGGAGCCGCGCGGGGTTCACGTGCACGAAGCGCTTTCTCGACATGCAAGTCGATCTCGTTCGGATCCGATCGGAGTCCTCACCTTCGTGCTCGACTAGGCAGGCAGCTGCCGCTACGAACCGCTCAAATGGAGCGAAGGATGCGCGGCGGTCAGGTCGACGGAGAGCAGCGGGATCGCCAGGTCCGACGCGTCATCATCATCGAGGGGCTCGCCAACGTGGCGGTGCTCGCGCTGAAGCTCGCCGTGGGCATCTCGACTGGATCGTTCGCGGTGCTGGGAGACGCGATTCACTCGCTCGGGGACGTCGCGAACAACGCCGTCGCATGGTTCGTGGTTCGGGTCTCGGCTTCGCCGCCGGACCGGCATCACCCCTACGGACACCGCAAGTTCGAAACCTTGGCCGTGTTCGTTCTTGCCACGCTCCTGACGGTGCTAGGCATCGAGCTTGCGCTGGGCGCGGTGCGCCGCGAGGTCCAACCGACGGCCGGGGATCGCTGGGCTTTGCCAGTGATGTTCGTCGTGCTGTTGGTCAACGTGTCGCTGGCGACCTGGGAGGGGGCGTGGGCGCGCCGGCTCAAATCGGACATCCTGAGTGCGGATGCCCGTCATACGCTGGCGGACGTGTTGACCACCGTCGTCGTCATCGTGGGTTGGCAGGTTTCCGCGCGGGGCTATCCCTGGATCGACACTGCCTGCGCGCTCGCCGTGGCCCTCTTCGTCCTGAGCTTGGCGTTCGGCCTCTTCCGGCGTGCCATCCCCGTTCTGGTCGACCGCATCGCCGTCGAGCCAGAATCGATCATCGATGCCGCCAGAGCTGTCCCTGGTGTCAGAAGGGTCAAGACGGCTCGTTCTCGCTCGAAAGGAGCCTCGATCGCGATCGACATGGTCGTCACCGTGGACGCCGGCATCAGCACGGCAGCGGCGCATGCAATCGCGGACGACATCGAGGAAACTCTCAGGGCGCGCTTCGCCATCGAGGATGCGACTATCCACGTCGAGCCCGAGCTCTGAGGCAGCCCTCGAGCAAGCTCGCCGTCGCGAACACGGACGCGAAGATCAGCGCAAACGGTATCCAAGTACCAAGCATGCTCGAGAACATCTCGAAGCTTCCCTGAATCAACCAGGCTACGATCAGCGCATCCAGCGTGACGACGAACGCCGTGAAGAACGTCGCAACGACGGGCGGTGGGCGCTGGCCATGTCGCAAGAACAGATGTGCCGTGACCGCTGCGAAGATCACGGGGGCGCCCAGGGCATGAACGACGAGCGCTGTGGGCACGGAAGCCACGGCCATCAAGCCGCCCATCAGTGCGCCGCAAGCAGCCCAGCCCACCAGGCCATGCACGACCAAGGCGAGGACCGACGCCCGTTGGGCCCCTACGTCCGACGCGCCGGGCCTTTGGAACCGGAAGTCACAGCGCTCTCCTCCTTCCGCGAGCGTCGTCGTGCGCCGGAGCTCGATACCCATCAACTCCGAGAGCGGCCAGTCGAGCTTGCACAGAACCGGCGCCAGTTCCTCCGCCCTCTCCGCGCGCAAGTACTTGATGATCGCGCACTCCTCGAAGTCGATGCCAAAATCGAAGCGCTCCGGCTCGCCCACGACGAACCGATACACGTAGTCGTCGGGGTTCGTTCGTTGCTGCGACACGGTGGCTAGCCCTTCGATCTTCCTTTGGTGCGTTGGTCCCATGCGGATTCGACCGTAAAAGTGCCGAAGAGATTGGGGGTAGCGTGACCAGTATGCTCGAAAGATGTCGCAGAATAGCTCCTCCGCCTCCTCGAGCGTCAGACCCCGGGGCTGCAGCACGCGCCAAAGCGCGAGCCAAATGGCCGCGCCGTAGAGATTGAATGAACGAGGGTTGGCAGACCCGCCGATCCACGGCAGGCAGTCGATGCAGAGCTCGTACTCCGTGCGAGCCTCGGTTGCGACCTTCTCAAAGCTCTCTTCCGGGAATCGCTCCGCGAGAACGTCTCGAAGCGTCGTCGCTCCCCGGTCGAACTGTCGAAGGAGACGGCGTCGCAAGCGCGGATCGCGATCCACCGCTCGCATCAGAACTGCCAGCCTTCGGCCCGCGCCGTCGAGGCAACGAGCGTGCATGCCAGCACCATCGTCACGACGCGCATGCGAAGAACCCTACTTCAGCGGCTACGCGGTGGCGAGTCGGCCGCGTGACTCGGCCTGCGTCAGCACGACCGCGCGACTGAACGCCACTCGGGGCCGGTCGTGTTCTACGAAGCCTTCTTGCCGCGCCACCTCCACGCTCTTTTCGAATGCACGGCGCGTCACGTGAAGCCGGGGCTCGCAAACCATCAGATGACCCCCTGGCGCCAAGGCGCTACCGATTTGTCGTAGCAGCCGGCCAGGGTCGGGGACCTCGTGCACCATCCAGAATGCCACTGCGAAGCCAAAGGGCGCCTGTGATTCGAGTCTCAAGTCGTCGGCCTCTGCCTGCACCAGCTCTACACGGTCGAGAAGCCCGCTCCGTCTCAGTCGGCGTTCGGTCATCGTCAGCATGCGAGGCTGCAGGTCGACCGCGACGACCTTGCCATGTGGTCCGACTATGCGTGCGAGACCTTCGGTGTTGAAGCCGGCGCCGCACCCGACGTCCAGAGCACGCGAGCCCGGGCGCACGGACCGTCCGAAAAGAGCTTCGGGCTCGTGAAACCTCCGCCGAAACCGATTGTCGAAGCTTCGGACGAACCACCAGGGGCAAACGTGCGCCATTTCGCCGAGCCTAGCGCGTCCGTCGCGGCACCGCAGTCGCCCCACGCGAAACATTGATCGCAACGATTTTGGCAGAGCCACCGACGGCATCGCGGCCAAGATCAGCCTCGAAGACGAGGTCGACATCAACCTGCTGATCGTCACGTTTCAGTAGGCCGCCGCCCGCGGGTCCTAGGCGCATGAATTTCGGATCGGCGCTTCGAGGCGACAGATTTGCGCTCTACGACCTGCGAATTGGCCGATCCGACTGCGGTTTTGACTTGGCACATGCAGTGCACGCCCTCGTGATATCGGCGTAAGCGTCGGAGCGCTTCGGTGAAGCGTCAGGGAGGTGTATATGCGAGCTCGAGTGAGAACGATCTTGACGGTGTTTTTCGCCCTCGCCGTTTCCGGCTGCGGCGGTGACGGCGACGGCACCGGCGGTACGGGCGCGACGGGCGGAACCGGCGCGACCGGGGGAACCGGCGCGACAGGGGGCACCGGCGGGACCGGTGGATCGACGACGTCGGATGTTTCTGGCGTGGTGTATT
>JAHELW010000232.1 GCA_024643985.1 Myxococcales bacterium
TCGCGTCCTCCACCGGAGCGGCGTCGCAGCTCATCGCCTGCTCCGGCGCCGTCATCCGATGCCCCGCAAACACCACGAGACCGAGCAGACCAAACGCTGTCAGAGCAAACAAAACGAGCCAGAGACGACCGGCGCTCGCGTCGTTGCTGTTCACGACGCGAGCCTACCACAGTCAACAGACGCCTCGCCGGTGCCATGCCGGCGCGTCGCGCCACTTACGCGAGCCCCGGGGCCGGGCGACAAACGGCCGAAGCCCTCACGCCCGAAGCCGGTATCCGCTCTTGAACATCCAGCGAACGACCAGCAGGCACGCGCCCAAAAAGCCAAGAATCATCGCCGCGCTCAGCGCGACGCTCACGTCTGCAAGCCCGTAAAAGCTCCATCGGAACGCGCTAATCAAATAGACCACCGGATTGAGAAGCGTCACCTTCTGCCAAAACTCTGGCAGCATGTCGATGGAGTAAAAGCTTCCGCCGAGAAACGTGAGCGGGGTGATAATCATCATTGGCACGAGCTGGAGCTTTTCGAACCCGTCTGCCCACACCCCGAGGATGAATCCAAAGAGGCTGAACGTCACGGCCGTGAGCACCAGAAACCCGACCATCCAAAACGGATGCGCGATTTCGTAGTCGACGAAGAAGCGAGCCGTTATCAAGATCAGAATCCCAAGCACGGTCGCCTTGGTGGCCGCGGCTCCGACGTAGCCGAGCAGAATCTCCACGTACGAAATCGGCGCCGAGAGAATCTCGTAAATCGTCCCTGAGAACTTCGGCATGTAGATCCCGAACGAAGCGTTCGACACGCTCTGGTTCAAAAGAGAGAGCATCGTCAGGCCGGGAATGATGAACGCCCCATAGCTGACCCCGTCGATCTCGACCATGCGCGACCCAATCGCCGACCCGAACACGATGAAGTAGAGCGAAGTCGAGAGCACCGGTGCGACGATGCTCTGCATCAGCGTCCGCCCCGTCCTCGCCATTTCGAAAAGATAAATTGCGCGAATCGAATAGATGCTCATCGCTCCTCGTTCACCAGGCTCACGAAAATCTCTTCGAGTGAGCTCTCGGTCGATTGAATGTCCTTGAAGTGCACGTCGTGCTCGTTGAGCGTCCGCAGCAGAGCCGCGATTCCCGTGTGCTCGCCCTGCACGTTGAAGGTGTACGTCAGCTCGGTGCCGTCCTTCGACAGCTCGAGCGGGTGGTCGACCAGCTCGTCGGGAATCCGCTCGAGCGAGCCCTGAAGGTAGAGCGTCAGCTGCCGTTTGCCGAGCTTCTGCATCAGCGTCTGCTTGTCCTCCACCAAGATGAGCTCGCCCTTGCTGATGACGCCGATGCGGTCAGCCATCTCTTCGGCTTCCTCGATGTAGTGCGTCGTCAAAATGATGGTCACCCCGCTCTCGCGAAGCCCCCGGACCATCTCCCACATGTCCCGACGGAGCTCGACGTCGACGCCGGCCGTCGGCTCGTCGAGAAACAAAATCATCGGCTCGTGCGAAAGCGCCTTGGCAATCATCACCCGTCGCTTCATGCCGCCCGAAAGATCCATGATCTTCGAGTCTCGCTTGTCCCAAAGGGAGAGCTGCCGGAGCAGCTTCTCGATGTGGTTCGGATCCGGCGCCTTCCCAAACAGCCCGCGGCTGAAGCTCACCGTCGCCCACACGCTCTCGAACGCATCGGTCGAAAGCTCCTGCGGCACCAGCCCGATCAGCGACCGCGCGGCGCGGTAGTCCAACACCACGTCGTGCCCATCGACCTCCACCTTCCCCGAGGTCGGATTCACGATTCCACAGACGATGCTGATGAGCGTCGTCTTCCCCGCTCCGTTCGGCCCGAGCAGCGCAAAGATCTCCCCACGCGCGATCTCGAGGTCGACGTCCCGGAGCGCCACGAACCCCGACTCGTACGTCTTGTTCAGCTTGGTGATGTCGATGATTGGCTGCATGCAAATCCGCTCTTTAGCACGCACCAGGTCACGTTCCGCAGAACGTCTCTCGCACCACCTCCTCGGGCCGGGGCGGCGCCTGGTACTCGGCACGCTCCGGCTGCTCGTCGTATGGCGAGGCGAGTACCTCCATGAGCGTTTCAAACGGCCCGAAGTCGCCCCGCGTCATCGCGGCCACGATGACTTCCTCGACCCGGTGGTTTCGCGGGATGAACGCAGGGCTCACCGCGCGCATGTCGGCGCGCCGCTCTTCGAAACCACGTGACTCGCTTCGAAGCCGCTGACGCCATTGGCTTGCCCACGCGTCGAACGCGGCCGCGTCCTCGAACAGGCTGCTCACCTTAGCGTCCGCCTCCGAAGGCTCGTCGCCGAGCTCGCTCAGCCGCCGAAACGTCAGCGTGAAGTCCGCGCGATTCTCGGCCATCTTCGCCAGCAGCTCTCGTCCGAGCTCCGCGTCGTCCTCCCGAGACTCCGCGAGCCCCAGCTTTCTCCCGAGGCCCGCCTCGTACGCGCGTACGAACCGCTCGGGGAAAGAGTGAATCACTTCGGTCGCAGGCTCCACCGCGGCTTCGGGGTCGTCGGCGATGACCGGCAGCAGCGCGTTGGCGAGGCCGCTCAGATTCCAGAGCGCAATCGAGGGTTGATTGACGTACGCATAGCGCCCCCCGTGGTCGATGGAGCTGTACACCGTGTCGGGGTGGTAGTGGTCCATGAACGCGCACGGCCCATAGTCGATGGTTTCGCCGGCGACCGACGTGTTGTCCGTGTTCATCACGCCGTGAATGAACCCGACTAGCTGCCAGCGCGCGATGAGCTCCGCCTGCCGTCCCACCACGGCGTCGAGCATCGCGAGCGCCGGACGGTCCGCGGCCGCAGCCTCCGGGTAGTGCCGCGCGATGACGTGCTCGGCGAGCAGTCGAACCCCCTCGACATCACGCCGCCCCGCAAAGAACTGAAACGTCCCGACGCGGATGTGACTTTGCGCGACGCGTGTGAGCACGGCGCCGGGAAGCGGCGTCTCCCGAAAGATCCGCTCGCCCGTCGTCACTGCAGCAAGCGCACGCGTCGTTGGAATCCCGAGGGCCGCCATCGCCTCGCTCACCACGTACTCCCGAAGCACCGGACCGAGCCCTGCGCGCCCGTCGCCGTTTCGAGAAAACGGAGTGCGTCCCGACCCCTTGAGCTGCACGTCGCGCCGCATGCCGTCGCGCCCGACGACCTCTCCGAGCAAAATCGCGCGCCCGTCGCCGAGCTGCGGCACCCAGGCTCCGAACTGAAACCCGGCATAGGCCTGCGCAATTGGCTCGGCGTTCTCAGGCACCCGATTCCCCGCCAGCACCTCGGCGCCATCTGGCCCTGCCAGCCGCTCCGGGTCCGCCCCGAGCAGCCGCGCAAGCGAGTCATTCACCCGAACGACGCGCGGCTCCGCAACCGGCGCCGGCACCACGCGCGCGAAAAACCGCTCGGGCAACCGCGCATAGCTGTTGTCGAACGAAAAGAGCGGTGCATGGGGCGCAGGCAACATGGGCAGCAGTTCGACGTTGGTGTCGAGGCCCCCGATGTCAACCTCGGTGCGCGGTGGCACGCACCCAAGCAACGAAGCCGCGCTGAGGCTCAGTCTTCCCCGACGCAGGTCACCGGCACGGTGAGCTCGTCGATGCAGAACTCGAAGCCGTCGTCCGAGACTGCGGCGGTCACCGACTGCTCGCCGACTTCGTCACAGGTGTAGGTCGTCGAAGCGGCGCTCGAGTCCTCGATGGATCCGCCCGTTCCGGTCCAGCGGTACGCGACCGGGTCTCCGTCTTCATCGGTGCCCTGCGCCGAGAGAGAGACCTGGTTGCCCGTCGAAGTTTGGAGCGGCGAAACGACCACCTTGGTGAGCTCCGCGCAGGTGTTGATTTTGACGCAGATGCCGTCGCCGTCACAGGAGCCGCCGTCGCCGCAGGCCGTCCCGGCGGGCTCGTTGGCTCCAGCGATGCACATGTCGGTCTCGGAGTCGCAGGTTCCGTCCTCGACGCACTCGTTGTCGGACGTGCAGTCGACGTCTTCGCAGAGGTCGACCACGATGCACTGACCGATCGAGCACGTGCCCGCGCCCTCGTCGCACACGGTACCGTCCTGCACAGGCGCGTTGATGCATTCGCCGCTACTCGGGTCGCAGTCGTCGTCCGTGCATTCGTTTTCGTCGTCGCAGTCGACGTCCATGCAGAGGTCGACCTCGACGCACTGGCCGGCC
>JAHELW010000233.1 GCA_024643985.1 Myxococcales bacterium
GCGTTCACCGGCTCCGTGCGGGATGGCACTTGGGTCGGTCACACCGGCCGCGCCATCACCGACGTCGTCAACATCGGTATCGGCGGCTCCGACCTGGGTCCCGTCATGGTGACCGAGGCTCTTCGCCCCTACTGGCGGCAGGGGCTTCGAGCGCACTTCGTGTCGAACGTGGATGGAACGCACCTCAGTGAAGTACTTCGCAAGGTGCAGCCCGAGACGACGCTTTTCATCGTCGCGTCGAAGACCTTCACTACTCAGGAAACGCTGACCAACGCCCGGTCGGCGCGCGCCTGGCTCGTCGACGCGCTCGGCGCCGAGGACGCCGTTGCGAAGCACTTCGTCGCTCTTTCGACGAATCGCGAGGCCGTGATCGAGTTTGGGATCGACCCCGCGAACATGTTCGAGTTTTGGAGCTGGGTCGGCGGCCGATATTCCCTGTGGTCGGCGATCGGTCTTTCGATCGCGACCGTGATCGGCATGGAGCACTTCGAGGAGCTTCTCGCGGGCGCTTACGAGGCCGACGAGCACTTCCGTACGGCACCGCTAACGGAGAACGCCCCGGTCATCATGGCGATGCTGGGTATCTGGTACCACAACTTCTTTGGCGCGTGCTCTCACGCCGTGCTGCCGTACGACCAGTACCTGCACCGCTTTGCTGCGTATCTCCAGCAGGCGGACATGGAGAGCAACGGGAAGAGCGCCTCGAGGGATGGTCAGCCGATCGATGCATATACGACCGGGCCGATCGTCTGGGGCGAGCCGGGGACCAACGGGCAGCACGCGTTCTACCAGCTGCTTCATCAGGGCACTCGGCTCGTTCCCTGCGACTTCATCGTCCCAGCTCGAAGTCAAAACCCCCTCGGGCAGCATCACGACATCTTGGTGGCGAACTGCATCGCTCAAGCCGAGGCCATGATGCGCGGAAAGACGGCCGCCGAGGCGCGCGCAGAGCTCGAGGCTTCGGGCCTGCCCGCGGAAGAGGTCGCAGCGTTGGTTCCGCACAAGACTTTCGCGGGCAACCGGCCGAGCAACACGTTCATGTTCGACCGGCTGACGCCACGAACCCTGGGCCGGCTGATCGCCCTCTATGAGCACAAGATCTTCGTTCAGGGCGTCGTCTGGAACATCTACAGCTTCGACCAATGGGGCGTGGAGCTCGGCAAACAGCTCGCCAAGGTCATCTTGCCCGAGCTTTCCGGCGTCGAGGGCGATCACGACGGTTCCACGACCCAGCTCATCCGGTACTATCGAGCACACGAGGCTCCGGAGGAGCCGTAGACATGGCCACGCTTGCAGTCGATATCGGGGGAGGCACCATCAAGCTGATGGCGTTGAGCCCCGAGGGCGCGCCCGTCACCGAAACACTGTGCGAGCCCACTCCGAAGCCGGCCGCACCCGACGCCGTGTTCGCGTTGATTCGCGACATGGCGGAAACGCTGCCGCCGCACCGCCAGGTTTCGGTGGGCTTTCCGGGCGTCGTCAAGGGCGGCGTGGCGCTCAACGCGCCGAACCTCGGCGACGAGCTGTGGCACGGCGTGTCGTTGACCGAGAGGCTCAATCAGCTGCTTCAGCGTCCCGTGCGGGCGATCAACGACGTCGACCTGCAGGGCCTCGGCGTCGTTCGGGGTGAAGGCGTCGAGCTGGTCTTGACGCTCGGGACCGGGATGGGCGCGGCCCTCTTCACGGACGGCGTGCTCGTTCCCAATCTCGAGCTAGGCCATCATCCGCTTCGCGACGGGCAGACCTACGAGGATTTGGTCAGGGACACCGAGCTCAAACGCATCGGCCCAGTGGAGTGGACCGCGCGTGTGGTGCATGCCCTCGAGCAAATCGAGCCGATCTTCAACCAGGACCTGCTTCACCTCGGCGGGGGCAACGTGCAGAACCTGCAGTGCGAGCTACCCGACAACGTGCGGATTTTCACGCTCGCCGAAGCGATGCGCGGGGCGTTGAAGCTTTGGGACGACTGAGCTCGGGCTAGCGCTCGCCGACGAAGGGGTTCAAGCGTCGCTCCTCGCCGATCGTCGTGTTCGGCCCGTGGCCGCATATCACGAGCGTCTCGTCGGGAAGCGCAAAGAGCTTTCGTCGAATCGAATCCACGAGCTGTGAGGTGTCACCGCCCCAGAGATCGGTGCGACCCACGCTTCGCGCGAACAGCGTGTCGCCCGCGAGCACCACCGGGCGCTCACCCTCGATCGTGAGACAAATGCTTCCTGGGGAGTGCCCGGGCGTGTGGACGACGTCTGCTTCGAGACCGCCGGCGAGGACGGTGTCGCCGTGTGCGAGGAAACGATCGATCTCCGCCATCTCCGGCGCACGGAACGGAGCGCCGAAGCTGTCGATCTGCATCTGAACGCCCTCGTAGAGAAACAGGTCCGCTTCGTGAATCATCGTAGGTGCGCTCGTTGCTTCCTGAACGTGTTTGGTGGCGCCGATGTGGTCGAAGTGCGTGTGGGTATGAACGATGGCTTCACACTGAAGCCCCAGCTCCTGCAGTCGCGCGACGATCCGAGGTCCTTCGCCGCCGGGATCGACGACGATCGCGGTCCCGCGTTCCTCGTCCCCGAGAATCACGCAGTTACAGCCCAAGGGCGCCACGGGAAACGACTCGACGATCATGCCCTGACCCTTAGCATGTCCGTGGCGGCGGCCCTCGGGGCCTGGGCCTCGGGCCCCGGGCCTCGGGCCAGAGCACAGCGCTTCGGTGGCCGGAGAATCGGTCGCGACGCCCGTGCTCGCGAGCGGGCCCCGGTCGCTCCGCTCCCCCCACTCGCTGTGCTGGGCATCCCGACCGATTCTCCTCCGCATGCGCCGTGCCCTTTCAGAGTCCCTGGCCAGCATGCGATATCTCGGAGCGAGGCCCCAGGTCCACGGCTCGTGTTGGCTGGCGCGTGCGTCGAGCGCTATGACCTGACGCGCCATGCGCCTCTTATTCGTCTCGCACTCGTTTCCTCCCGCCGACGCCCCGATGAGCAACGTGGGAGGCATGCAGCGGGTCGCAACCGAGCTCCATCACGCGCTCGAGGCGAGAGACGACGTGGTGATGCGAACGATCGCGCTCCGGTCGAGCTGGAAGTGGGTCCACCTGAAGGCCGTTCCCTTCCTGGCGTCGTTGGCCGTGCGGCTCGGGCGAGAGGCTTCTTCGTTCCGCGCGGATGCGATTCTGTTCTCCAGCATGACGACGGCGCTCCCCCTTCTCGTTGCGGGGCCTCGTCTCAAGGCTCAGGGCATTCGGCTCGGTGCGATTGCACATGGCCTCGATGTCACGGATCCCAATCCGGCCTATCAAGCTGCCGTCCGCCGGCTTTGCCGGATTCTCGACGTCGCGATGCCGGTGAGCCGCGCGACGGGGGAGGAGCTCATCGCGCGCGGGTTGCCTAGCGACGACGTGCGGGTCGTCCCCAACGCCGTCGACCTCAGCCGCTTCGAAGGGGCTGCCGCAAGGCACGCGGAATCCGGCGCAGTGAGAATCGCGGGCGCCCCTCCGCTCCGCGACGATGCGTTTCTTCTCGTTGCAGTTGGGCGCCAGGTTCGCCGAAAGGGCTTCGCGTGGTTCATCGAGAACGTCATGCCCAAGCTCCCCGACCGCGTCGTTTTTTGGCTGGCGGGCGACGGGCCCGAGCGCGAGAGCATCGAGACCGCGATTCAGCGTGCCGGCCTTCAGAGCAGGGTTCGCTGCTTGGGCCGGATTTCGGAAGCCGAGCTCGTGGAGCTCTATCGGCGCGGCCAGCTCTTCGTCATGCCGAACGTCGTCGTCCCGGGCGACATGGAGGGCTTCGGCATCGTGATGCTGGAGGCCGGCGCCTGCGGCCTCCCGACGCTGGCCGCAGACCTCGAAGGGATCCGCGACGTGATCGAAGAGGGGGTCAACGGCTGGTTTGCTCCGACAGGGAACGCCGACGCGTTTGCAGCCCGCATTCGAGCCCTCTTGGACGATCCCGCGGAAGTCCACGCCGCCAGCGAGCGCGCCGCCAACTACGTCACGAGCACGTTCCGCTGGGACCACACCGCCGAACGCTACCTAGACGCCCTCCGCCCCTAGGGGACACGCTCCCCCCTCCCAACCCCCCTGATTCCAACCACTTACGACCCACACCGCGAAAACCCGAATTCGCCCTGGATACGGGGCACGGAAAAAACACGACGC
>JAHELW010000234.1 GCA_024643985.1 Myxococcales bacterium
CGAGCGCTTCTCCGAGCCCGCGCACGGCGTCCAAGACCAGCTGGTCGCGGCGGGCGCTGATCGGATTTGCCGTGAAGAGAACGCCCGCGGCGCGCGCATCGACCATCCGCTGCACGACGACGCTCATCCGAGGAGTCGGCTGCGCAGTTTGGTCTTCGCGATAGGAAGCGGCCCGCTTGCTCTCGAGCGAGCGAAGGCAGCTCCTGACGGCGGCTCGAAGCGCGGGCGCGCCCTCGACGTCGAGAATCGTCTCGTACTGGCCGGCATACGACGCCGCGGCGGAGTCTTCGCCAACGGCCGAGGAGCGTACGGCGACCCTGCCTCCACCAATGCGCTCGTAGTGCGCCTCGATGTCCTCGGGAAGAGCGGACTCGGCCGCGCCCACGATCACGAATCCCCGCGGCACCTCGAAACCATGGCGCAGCAGCCTCGCGAGACCCTCCGCCTTGCCGCCGACGGGCTCGTCCGTGATGGCTTCGAGCGCGATGCACCTGGGCTCGATCATGAGTACCGCAGACACAGGCTGGTGGCACGAATCGCGGGAGAATGTCAAGCGCGCCATCACGTCTTGAAAGGCACTGCGAAAAGGTCTAGTTCGCCGAGTGGAGGTTTCGATGACCGCACGAACGGCGATTCTCCCTTTTTGGAAGAACTACGACCGCAAGCTCTACCTCGAGGCCGCCATCCTCGCAGACGAGCTGGGCTATGATTCCTTTTGGATTCCCGAGGCGTGGGGTTACGAGGTCTTCTCGCTTCTCACTGAGATTGCGGTTCACACCAAACGAATCAGGCTCGGGACCGGTATCGTCAACTGCTTCAGCCGTTCGCCGGGTCTGCTCGCCATGAACGCAGCGACGGTCGACGAGATCAGCGAGGGGCGGCTGCTCCTCGGTATTGGGACCAGCGGCAAGCGCGTGATCGAGGGCTTTCACGCGCGAGAGTTCACCAAGCCGCTCACCCAGCTCCGCGATGTGATTCGGGTGACGAGGACTTTGCTGTCCGGCAACAGGCTGACCGACAGCGGCGCAAAGCTGCACGAGTACCGACCCTTCAATCTCGCGATGCAACCTCTTCGGGCCGACGTCCCGATCTTCGTGGCCGCCCTCAAGCAGAAGTCGATCACGTCGATCGGGGAGCTGGCCGATGGCTGGATACCGACGTTTTGGCCGTATGCCGAGCTCGGGCGAGGGCACGCGTGGATTGCGGAGGGCGCGGCCAAGGCGGGTCGGGATCCAGCCGCGATCACGACGGCGCCCTTTACCACGGTGATTCCGCTCGGCGATGCCGGGGTCGCGGAGGCTCGCCAGCTCGTATCGTTCTACATCGGGGGGATGGGGGACTACTACAAGGAGCTGCTGAGCGGCTTCGGGTACGCGGACGACTGCGAGCGCATCGACGAGCTCTACAAGGATCCGAGGACGCGCTCGAAGGCAGCCGATGCGGTGCCCGACGAGATGATCGAAGCCCTGACCATCGCCGGCGATCCCAAGCATTGCATCGCCGAGCTTCAGCGCCGCCGCGAATATGGCATCGACCTTCCCATCCTGAATCTTCCGTCGAAGCTGCCCTGGGAGATGGTCGAGCTCTTCATCCGTACGATGGCCCCGGCCGGCTAGGGCCTCTTTGGCCCTCTCGGATTGGTTGCTACTCTGAAGAAGTGAGGGGAAGGGGTCATCCGAGCCATCGGTTGGCCTGGGCCGCATGGCTCGGGCTCTGCGTCTCTTCGTACGCGTGCAACGTCTACGATCCGTCGCTGGTCTCTCGCGGCAACGCGAGCGTGCCGAGCCGGCCGCCGTCCGGCACCAGCTCCCCCGATGATTCCGAGACCCTGGTGTTCGGGCTCAAGGACGTGTACATCCAACAGTCGGCGGAGATGGCGTCGCGAACTGGGCTCGACCTCGATGACACCATGACTTCGAGCCCGGAGGAGGCGACCTGCGAGCCGCGCTCGGTCGATGGGGAAGTCGTCGGACAGCCCGTGGTCGATGGTCTGAAGGGAATCGACAACTCGCTCGGCATGAATCTCTTGCCGACCGTTGGGAGCGCGCTTCCCTGCCTCGAGGACAACATCGCGCTCACACAGGGCCGCGGCATCGGCACCATCGTCCTTTGGGTTCGCGACTGGAATGGCGAAGACGACGATGCGCAAGTGAGCGCGGTGCTCACCACCGCGGTTGACGGCACGAGCGAAGACCCCTCGCAGGTGGATTTCAGAGGCAATGGCTCGGTCGACCTGGAGTACGCACAGGGGAGGCCGGGTACGCCAGCGCCCGATCCCGAATGGGCTTTCGAGGACTCGTGGTTCGTCGACCCCGGCGACTTTCGCGTCGACGAAGACGGTGCGCCGAGCCTCGATCGGCCGAGGATCGTCCAGGCCGACGCCTACGTGGCGTCCGGTCGACTGGTCGTACCGCTCGTGGACGAAACCGAATTCAAGCTCATCGCCGGCGACGGGAGCTTGCCGAGCGACGGCGGCATGGCCGTCCTCGTCAACGGCGGCTTTCTGCTGGGCGACATCAGCACCGACCGCAGAGAGCTCGAGCGGGGCCTCTTCACGGGGCGCTTTACCCTGGAAGCGCTGGGCGAAGCCACACCCAAGATCGGGATGTGCGAGATCAATGCGAGCGTGATCGAGAACCTATTCGGCCAGTTCGCGGACATCCGTGGCTCATCGATCGGCGACGGGAGCGGCCAGGAGTGCGACGCGTTCAGCCTCGGTGTGACGTTCTGGGGCGTCGAGGGTCGCATTGGGGGCTTGGCCCCAGCTTCCCGCCCGAGTCTCGCGCCCTGCGCGGGCGGGGAGCCGGTACCCGTCGACCGATGCTGCCCGAGCCAATGGGCCGACGGAGAGAGCCGTGAGGAGACCTGCACGAGCGAGGAGCAGCAATCGAAGGCTGCGCTCTTCGATGCGCTGCCCGGCACGGTCGAGATTCCGGTCCCCGCGCCGGAGCCTCTCTTCTAGCTCACGTGCCGGCGCTTCGCCGCTTCCGAACGGAATCCGCGAGCTCTTCGATGACGGGCACCGTGGTTTCCCAGCTCATGCACGCATCTGTGATGCTCCGACCGTACTCGAGCTCCGGGCTCGAGCCGTTGTCCTGACGGCCGCCGACGAGAAAGCTCTCGAGCATCACTCCAAAAACGCCCGTGCTCCCTTCGGAGACTTGCTTGGCAATGGCCGTAGCAACGAGGGGCTGCCTCTCGTGATCCTTGTCGCTGTTTGCGTGGCTGCAGTCGACCATGACGCGACCTTCGAGTCCGGCCGACACGAGCATGTCGACGGTCTCCTGGACGTTTTCGTGGTGGTAGTTGGGCTTGCCCGTGCCACCCCGGAGGATCACGTGGCAGTCGAGATTCCCCTTGGTCGCGACGATGGCCGTCAGCCCCTGTTTGGTCACCGAGAGGAAGTGATGCGAGTTGCGCGCCGCACGGACCGCTTCGACCGCGATGACGATCGTACCTCTCGTGCCGTTTTTGAAGCCCACTGGCATCGAGAGTCCGCTCGCCAGCTCCCGATGCACCTGACTTTCCGTCGTGCGAGCGCCAATCGCGCCCCACGAAACGAGGTCTGCGACGAACTGAGGGGAAATCGGGTCGAGAAACTCCGTGCCGGCGGGTAGGTCCAGCTCTGCGAGCGAGCTCAGCAGGCCGCGCGCCACCCGAAGACCATGATTGATGTCGAAGCTGCCATCGAGATTGGGGTCGTTGATCAAGCCCTTCCAACCCACCGTGGTTCGTGGCTTCTCGAAATAGGTACGCATCACGATGAAGAGCTCGTCGGAGTGCTCGTCACGAAGGGCCCTCAGCCGATTCGCGTAGTCCAGCGCTGCGTCTGCGTCGTGAATCGAGCACGGGCCGACGACGACCACGAGCCGGTCGTCTTTGCCGTGGACGATGTCGCTGATTTGGCGGCGGGCGTCCGCGATGCGCGCGATGGCGTCTTCCCCGGGGTGGATCTCCTCCATCAGGATAGCCGGAGGGATCAGAGGACGAATGTCATCGATCCGGACGTCGTCGGTCGGCGGGCGGAACATCAGACGCCGGCCTTAGCATGGAAGCTCGCCCTAGTCCTCCTCACCCTGTGCTACATCGGCGCTGCGTGACGGCCTTCGTTCGGCTTTTTCCCCTTTGGGTCACCCTCGGAGGTGTC